>JBGATT010000199.1:0-5558 GCA_044229035.1 Gemmatimonadaceae bacterium
AGCCGTCCATGCCCGGCAGTTCGAGGTCGAGGATGATCGCGGCGACCACCTCGTGCTCGAGGACCTCGAAGGCGGCCTCGCCGCTCGCCACGGCGATGGGGCGCGCGATGGGGGAGACGAGGGCGACCAGCACCTCGCGCATCGACGCGTCATCCTCGATGAGCAGCACGGCCCGCCGCGGGTCGCTCGGCGCCGGGGCCTCGACGGTGCGCACGTCGAGCGCCGGGAGCCAGACGGTGAACGTCGTCCCGCCGCCGTCGGCGGCCTCGAACCCGATGCGTCCGCCGTGCTGCTCCACGATGCCCCGCGCGATGTTGAGGCCGAGCCCCGTGCCACCGCTCCGTCGCTGGTCCGCGCCCCCCGCCTGCTGGAAGCGCCCGAAGATGCGGGGCGCGAACTCCGCCGGGATCCCGGGGCCGCGGTCGCGCACGCGGATGGCGATCCCTTCGGCCTCCGGTGCGAGCGAGATGTCCACGGCGGCGCCCGCGGGCGAGAACTTCACCGCGTTCGAGACGAGGTTCGTCAGCACCTGGGTGATCCGGTCCGGATCACCGAGCAGGTCGGCGTCGACGGGGCCGCTGGTGAGGGCGAGCGTCACGTCGTGCTCGCGGGCGAACGCGTCCAGCGTCCCGAGGGTCTGCTCCACGAGGGGGCGGAGACGGAGCGGTTCGCGACGGAGCGGCGACTCGCCCGCATCCATCTTCTCGACGTCGAGGATGTCGTTGATCAGCCGGATGAGCCGCTCGGTGTTGGTCATCCCGATCTGCAGGAGCTCCTTCGCCTTGGGCGGGACCTCGCCCGCCTTGCCGGCCAGGATCAGGCCGATCGCGCCACGCATGGAGGTGAGCGGCGTGCGCAGTTCGTGGCTCACCGTCGAGACGAAGTCGCGCTTGAGCCGCTCGAGCTCCTTGAGGCGCACCACGTCCTCCTTGAGCTGCCGTTCCCGCTGCTCGGTCGACGCGGCGAGCGCGCCGAAGGTGCGCGCGAGCACCGCCATCTCGCGGTTGGGCGCGGTGTCGGCGTCGGGGAAGCGGACCTCCGAGTACCGGCCGGCGTCGATCGCGCGCGCGGCGGTGACGACCTGGTCGAGCGTCGCCGCGACCAGGCGCATGAGCAGGGTGAGGAGGAGCAGGAGGACGACGAGCCCGCCCGTCGACGTGAGGAAGGTGCTCAGCTCGTCACGGGTGGCGGCCTCGTCGGCGAGGATCTCGGTGGACTGCACCTGTTCGCGGATCGCCTGTTCGAGATCGCGCTGCGCCTCGAGCAGTCGGTCGGTGAGCGCGATGCTGCGCCAGAGCCCGTCGCGGGCCGCACCGGGCGCATCGAAGGCGGCGGCACCCTCGCGCGCGCGCCGGGCGAGGTCCGGGACGAGCGCCGAGTCACGCCAGATGGCGAGGCGGTCGCGGACCTCCTGCAGGTGCGCCTCGACCACGGCGGAGGCGTTGGTCTCGAGCAGTCGGGCCGCGTCGAGCTCGAACTCGATGCTGTCCATCTCGAAGTGCGCGATGAACCGCGCATCCCCAAGAAGGAGGTAGGCCCGCTCGTCGCGCGACATCTCCGTCAGCGTGCGCCCGAGGCGGCTCGCCAGCACCTCGGCCCGCTGGAGCCGCACGAGGTCGGCGTTGCGCGCGAGGGCGGCGTCCTGCTGCCGCTCCGCGTCGGCCCGGGAGGCCAGGAACCAGGAGAGCCCGACGAGCATGCCGATCACGAGCAGCTGCGCCGTGAAGGGCAGCGCGCGCCAGAGTCCGAGTGGCGTCCGAGGGCGGACCGGTCGGGGGGCGGAGGGCGTCGGGGGCATATCCCACGGACTCACGAAACCCTCATGAGGGCACAGCCACGCCATCGGGTCCGCCGTGGTAAATTGCGCCGACCATCGTTCCCTCCGTCCGACCTCCCCCCGACATGACCCCGACGCCGCTCCACGCCCTGCACGCCGCCGGCCAGTCCATCTGGCTCGACTACATCGACCGCACGATGCTCGGCAGCGGCGAGCTGCCGCGCCGCATCCGCGACGACGCCCTGACCGGGATGACGTCCAACCCGACGATCTTCGAGAAGGCGCTGGCGACCGGGACCGCCTACGACGCGCAGCTCACGGCGAATGCCCCCACGATGGGGGCGTGGGCGCTCTTCGAACTCGTCGAGACCGATGATGTGCGCGTCGCGTGCGATGCCTTCGCCGGCGTGTACGCGGCCTCGGGCCGGACCGACGGCTATGTCTCCATCGAGGTCTCGCCCGGCTCGGCGCACGACGCGGCGGCGACGATCGAGGAGGCGCACCGCCTGTGGAAGGCGGTCGACCGGCCCAACGTGATGATCAAGGTCCCCGGCACGCCCGAGGGATGCATCGCGCTCCGACGCCTGATCGCCGACGGCCTCAACGTGAACGTCACGCTGCTCTTCGCCGTCGACGCGCACGCGCGGGTCATCGAGGCGTATCTCGCCGGCCTCGAGGACCGCGCGGCGCGCGGCGGCGACCTCTCGCACGTCGCGTCCGTCGCCTCGTTCTTCGTGAGCCGGGTGGACAACGCCATCGACGCGCGGCTCGAGGCGCTCGCGGCGGCCGGCACGATCGGCGCCGACCGGCTGTCGGCGCTCCGCGGGAAGGCCGCCATCGCCAACGCCAAGCGGGCGTATCGCCTCTTCCGCGAGCGGTTCAGCGGGCCCCGATGGGCGGCCCTCGCCGCGAAGGGCGCGCAGCTCCAGCGGCCGCTCTGGGCGAGCACGAGCACCAAGAACCCGGCCTACCGCGACGTCCTCTACGTCGAGGAACTCGTCGGTCCCGACACGGTGAACACCATGCCGCCGGTGACGCTGGAGGCGTATCGCGACCACGGCATCACGCGCCGATCCGTCGACGCCGACCTCGCCGCGGCCGACGCGCTCCTCGACGAGCTCGCCGGGTTGGGCATCGCGCTCGACGCCGTGACCGACCAGCTGCTCGCCGAAGGGCTGGCGTCGTTCCGGAAGTCGTTCGACACGCTCATCGCCGGTATCGAGACGAAGACCGCCGCCCTGGCGAAGTAAGTCCCACCCTCAGCATCCCCCCACGTGCCCGTCCGTTCCGACATCACGAAGATCGTCTGCACCATGGGTCCCGCGTCGGCCAACCCCGACGTGATCCGCAAGCTCATGCTCGCCGGCATGAACGTCGCGCGCCTCAACTTCTCGCATGGCACCCACGAGGCGCACGCGCGCACGGTCGCGACCATCCGCGGCATCGCGCAGGAGCTCGGAAAGCCGGTCGCGATCCTCGGCGACCTGCAGGGGCCGCGCATCCGCATCGGCCTGCTCAAGGAGCCGCGGCAGCTCGTCGAGGGTGACTCGCTCGTGCTCGCGCCCGAGGCGGTCGCCACCGGCGACGAGATCCCCGTCACGTACGACGACATCGCCAAGGACGTGCAGAAGGGTGGCACCATCCTCGTCGACGACGGCCTCCTGTCGATGCAGGTGACCGGCATCGACGGTGTCCGCGTCGCGGTGAAGGTGCGCTACGGGGGCCTCCTCAAGTCGAACAAGGGGATGAACCTCCCCGGCATCGACGTCTCGGCCCCCTCGCTCACCGAGAAGGACCGCGCCGACATCCCGTTCGCCATCGAGCAGGACCTCGACTATCTCGCGCTCTCGTTCGTCCGGCGCCCCGAGGACATCGAGGAGCTCCGCGCGCTCCTCCCGAAGGGGATGCTGATCGTCGCGAAGATCGAGAAGGACTCGGCGCTCGACCGGATCGAGGAGATCCTCAAGGTGACCGATGCGGTGATGGTCGCCCGCGGCGACCTGGGCGTGGAGCTGCCGTTCGAGGAGGTCCCGCTCCAGCAGAAGCGGATCATCGGGCTCGCGGCGCGCTACGGGCGGCCGGTGATCACGGCCACGCAGATGCTCGAGTCGATGATCCAGAACCCGCGGCCGACGCGCGCCGAGGCGAGCGACGTGGCCAACGCGATCCTCGACGGCACCGACGCCGTGATGCTCTCGGCCGAGACCGCGGCGGGCCTGCATCCGGTGCTCGCCGTGGAGGCGATGCGGCGCATCGCCAGCGCGGCGGAGGAAGCACCGGTGTTGCGCGGGCAGGGCATCGACCGCGTGGCGCCGGGCTCGGCCTCCGTCGAGGAGACCATCGCCTCCGCGGCCGTCACCGCCGTGCGCCTCCTTGGCGCACAGACGATGGTCGTGATCACCAAGAGCGGCTTCTCGGCGCGCATCGTGGCGGCGCGCCGCCCCGGCGTGCGCATCGTCTGCTTCACCGACAACGTGCGCACCTATCGCCAACTCGCGCTGGTGTGGGGCGTGGTGCCCCTGCTCGTCACCCACTGCGACACCTACGAGCAGATGGCGGTGATCGTCCGGCAGAAGCTGCGCGAGCTCGACCTGGCGCGACCGGGCGACCGCATCGTCGTGACCGCCGGCGTGCCGTTCGACACGCCGGGCACGACCAACCAGCTCAAGGTGGAGACGGTGTGAGACTGACCTTCCTCGGCACGGGGACCTCGTTCGGCGTCCCGCAGGTGGGATGCGGATGCGCGGTCTGCCGGTCGGAGGACCCGCGCGACAAGCGCATGCGGATCGGCGCGATCGTCGAGGGGAAGGGGACGCGCCTCCTCCTCGACACGCCGCCCGAGCTGCGGCTGCAGCTCATCGCCGCCGGCATCGACCACGTCGATGCGGTGCTCTTCACGCACGACCATGCCGACCACACGCACGGCATCGACGACGTGCGCCCCCTCTCGGTGCGGGGCGGGGCGCTGCCGATGTACGGCCCCGCCGAGACGCTCGTCGCGCTCAAGCACCGATTCCCGTACGTCTTCGACTCTGCCGTGAAGCCGATCCCCGGGACCAGCAAGCCGGAGGGGGCGCTCCACGCACTCCAGGCGGGCGTGCCGGTGCTGATCGGCCAGCTCGCGGTGACGCCGGTGGAAGTCCCGCACGGCCGCGCCCGTGTCTTCGGGTACCGGATCGGGCCGCTGGCGTACGTCACCGACGCGAAGGACCTCCCCGCCGAGGCGGTCGAGGTCCTGCGAGGCGCACAGGTCCTCGTGCTGAATGCGCTCTTCCGCCGGCCGCACCCGACGCACCTGTCGGTGAGCGAGGCGGTCGCGGCCGCCCGGCGCGTGGGCGCCGCTCGGACCTACCTGATCCACCTGACGCACGAGACGGCGCACGCCGACCTCGAGGCCGAACTCCCCCCTGACATCCGGCCCGCGTACGACGGGCTGACCGTGGAGATCCCTGACGCATGACCATCCAGCTCGACGTCTCCGGCATGCTCGCGCGCGCCGTCCCGCACGGCGCCTCGCCGGATCGCCTCGCCTCGCTCGCCCCCCGGCTCGCCGCGGCGCACGCCGGACTCATGGCGGACGTCGCGAAGGGGATCCTCGGGTTCCGCGAGTTCGAGGCCCAGGCGGCGGAGCGTGCCCGGATGCAGGCGTGGGCCGCCGCCCACCGCGACGGTCTCGAGGATGTCGTCGTGCTCGGCATCGGCGGGTCGGCGCTCGGCGCCGTCGCACTCCGCACCGCGCTCCTCCCGCGGGACTGGAACGCGCGCACCAAGGCGCAGCGCG
>JBGATT010000026.1:0-24474 GCA_044229035.1 Gemmatimonadaceae bacterium
GTTCATCGTGACGCCGGAGCAGGCAGCCGCGCTGGGCCTCGGCCGGATCGAGGGCTTGGAGCGTTACATTCTTCCCTACCGGAACGGCAAGGATCTCGCACAGCGCGGGCGCGGTGTGATGGTGATCGACCTGCACGGGCTCGGGATCGACGAGGTGCGCGACCGGTTCCCCGAGGTCTACCAGTGGGTCTTGGAGCGCGTGAAGCCTGAGCGGGACCAGAACAACGAGGCATACCGTCGAGAGAACTGGTGGTTGTTCGGCCGGAAGAACACCGACCTTCGCGCCGCAATCGCCAACCTCCCCCGCTACGTCACCACCATCGAGACGGCGAAGCACCGCTGGTTCACGTTCCTCGACGCCTCGATCCGCCCGGACAACAAGCTCATCAACTTCGGCTTCTCGGACGGCTGGTTCCTCGGCGTGCTGTCCAGCCGAGTCCACGTCGCGTGGGCGCTCGCGGTCGGTGGTCGCCTCGGCGTTGGGGACGACCCCGTGTACGCCAAGACGACGTGCTTCGACACCTTCCCGTTCCCCAACGCCGACGACGTCACCCGCCAGCGCATCCGCGCCCTCGCCGAGCGCCTCGACGCCCATCGCAAGGCCCGGCAGGCCGCGCACCCTGACTTGACCATCACCGGCATGTACAACGTGCTGGAGAAGCTCCGGTCCGGGGAGCCTCTCGCCGACAAGGAGCGGGTGACCCACGACCAAGCGCTGGTGGCCATCCTCCGCGAGATCCACGACGACCTCGACGCCGCCGTGCTCGCCGCCTACGGCTGGGCCCGCGACATCGACACCGACGGCATCCTCTGGAACCTCGTCGCCCTGAACGCCGAGCGCGCCGCCGAGGAGCGTCGCAACGTGATTCGATGGCTCCGCCCCGAGTTCCAACAGCCGGGGGCCGCCGCCGCCCAGACGCTCTCGCTCGGCCTCAAAGTCGTCGCCCCCGAGGAGATCGATGTTGCCCCGGCGAAATGGCCCGCGACGCTCGCCGATCGCATCACGGCAATCCGCGAGGCGCTCGGCCGAAGCGACGAGGCCATCGGCGTGGAACAGGTATCCCGCCGCTTTAAGGGTGCCCGTCGCTCCGATGTCGAGGCCATCCTGGAGAGCCTCTCCGCCCTCGGGATCGCGTTGGCGCTCGACGCCGGCAAGGGGCGGCGGTGGATGCGGGCGCGGGCGGCGGCGTGATGAAGCCGATCCCCCTTGGTCTGCTCCCCCCGACCTACGGGAACGTGCCCGGCACGGTCGCCGACGCAGCCCTCGCGGGGTTCGGGGACGCACCCTGCCCATGCGGCAGCGGGAAGGCGGACTATTCCTGTTGCCTCGACGGTGACGGATGCTGGTCGCCCACGGCGCTCACCATTCGCCGGACGGCTGGTCCCACGGGGCGTCGGGTGAACGGGTGCTACGCCGCCGCCCTCGACGATTGCGACGGCGTGCTCTCGCGCGAGCACTACATTTCGGACTGCGTGCTCCGTTCGGTCGCTGAGACGCCGGTCCTGGAGGGCATCCGGGGCGCTGGCCGGATCGTCGGGGCGAAGAACATGGTGGCCCGGGTGCTCTGCGAGCGGCACAACAGCATGCTGTCGCCGCTCGACACCCTTGCGCTGCGGTTCACCGAGGTGGTGCGCGCCATATTTCCGGGAATGCCGCGGTCCACGTTCTCATCGAGGGGGGACACGCACCTGTTCCACGCCGGAGATTTGGCGCGGGTGCTCCTGAAGTCGTTGTGCGCGGGCGAAGCGGGCGCCGTGTTCGACTCCACGATGCCGAGCGAGCGAGGCTGGGTTCCGCCCCCGTCCTGGCTGAACGTCTTGTTCGATGACGGCCCATGGCCGACTGGGTGGGGGCTGTACGTGCCGGTTCTTCGCTCGAATGTCGACAAGAATGCGGAACGGATCACGTTCAGCCGACGAGTGGATCAGCACGGGCGGCTGGTCGGCGCCGAGTACGTCGTAGGCGGCCTGCCGTTCATGATCTTCATGGCGGATCTGCGTGGGCTCAGCGACTGGGGCGAACCGCAATTCCTATCCGTCCACGCTCACCCCAGCCGTGTTGTCGTCCACGTCCAAGGTGCCGCCACGACCCTCGCGTTCGGGCGGCGCGCGGATGGACGAGACCTCACCATCAATCATCGGATTGGCGCAGCGAGCGCGGCATGACGGACCTGAAGGCGACGGCGGCGCGCCTTTGCGGTCTCCTCGACACAGACCCGGCCGCCGCGGTCGTCGCCGCCCGCGGCATCGACCTCGCCTGCGAGGGCGGTGAGCGCCTCAACCGGATGTCGCTTCGTGCGGCGATCCTCGTGGATGGCGGACACGACACGGCAGACATGGGCGCGGTGGCGGAGGCCGTCGTCCTGCTCCGCGAACTTCACTCGACGGTGGGGGGCGCCGCCGTCGCCTACAACCTCGCGAACGGCTTGATCACGAGCGTGGGGACACCGCCGCATGACGACGGGTGGCTCGATCACATGGAGCGCACGCGCGAGCTGCGGGTCGAAGCGCGCCTGTTGTTCGCCGCCGTGGCACGGGATGAATCGGCGCCGGCCGTGCTTCGCACACAGGCATGGACCAACCTCGCCAACCAGCTCTCCCAGTCGTGGCGAGTCGCGGAGGCCCACGACGCGCGGCTCGCGGCGCTACGCATCGACCCCACGAACGGCGTCGCGGCGGCGTCGGCTGTCAAGGATCTCCTCTGGCTCGACCAGCTCGGTGGATGCGCCCCCACTACGCGAATCGAGGCGGCGCACCTCGCTCGCATCGCCAGGGATAACCGAGCAAGAATCCAGGAGTTTGCGGGGACGAGGGTCGCCGAACACCTGTCAGCCCTGGCGGCCGAGGTTGACGAGACGCCTGCGCGCGCCCCACATGCCGATCCGTTCATGCGCTGGGTCGAGCAAGAGCGCCTCACGCTCGGCCCGACCGTCGAGCTGGTGGAACCCGCGCTTGGCCACATCGACTGGCTCATGCTCCCCGGCATCTTGGAGCAGGAGGCCGGTGCCCCGGTACTGCCGCCGCCGGTCTACGCGATGTTCAACCTGCTGAAGGCTGACTTTGTCCTCGCCCGGGATCTCGCCTGGCGAGCGACGACGCAGGAGTGGCCGCGCACGGCCCGATACGGAGACACCCTCGACTACGCGAGGTACGGAGCCGCGACGTCTGCGCTGGTCCTGGCTCACCGCTCGGCGTTGGACGTCCTCGACAAAGTGGCCGTCCTCGCCAATCACTACTTCGCGCTGGGCGAGAAGCCGAAGCGCGTCGACTTTCCATCACTATGGAGGGAGAAGCAGAAGAAGAGCGCGAGCGCCGCTGGTGCCCCGGCCCTACGCCCGGAGGTGGACGCGATGATCCGCGGCGACGCGAGTTCTCTCCTCGGCCTGGTGGAGCTGGCGGCAGACTACGAACGTGGTTGGCGTCGGCCTCAGCGAGACCTCCGCAACGCCGGCACCCACCGCTTCGTGGTGCTCCACGACGGGCACGGAGAGCGGAGCGCGCGCGATGCCCCGGAGATCGAGCGATACGGGGTCGAAGCGTTCGAGCGCGAGGTTCTTGACGGGCTCCGCGTCGCACGATCCGCGATCCAGGCCGTCACGTTCGCCATCCGGCAACGCGAGATGGCGCTTCGTCGCGAGCACAAGGGGATGCTCGGCACTCTCGTCGTGCCTGATCACGGATGGGTGCGCGGGGAGGAGTGACCCTCAGCGCGGCCACGCCTTGACGGGCCACGGTGCGTCGACTACTCAATAAATCTATTGAGTAATCGGAGCGTCGATGACCACCGCATCCCAGACCATCCTGATCCTCGGCGGCGGCGTCGGCGGCGTCGCCACCGCGGTCCTCCTTCGTGAGCGCCTCGGGGACGCGCACCGGATCGTGCTCATCGAGCGCGACGCGGCATACGTCTTCGCACCTTCGTTGCTTTGGCTCCTCACCGGCGACCGTGAGCCCGCGGCGATCTCCCGTCCGATGGACCGCCTCGCCGGGCGCGGCGTCGAGGTCGTGCGCGGCGAGGTGGAAGCCATCGACCCGGCGAGCCGTACGGTCACGGTCTCGGGCAAGGTCCTCGCCGCCGACTGGCTGGTCGTCGCGCTGGGCGCGGACCTCGCGCCCGAGGCCGTCCCAGGGCTCGCGGACGCCGGCCACAACCTCTACACGTTGCCCGGCGCCACGGCGTTCCGGGACGCATTCGCCCAGATCCAGAGCGGGCGAATCGCGCTGCTCACCGCGACCCCCGCCTACAAGTGCCCCGCCGCGCCCTACGAAGCAGCGATGCTGATCGAGTCGGCCCTGCGGAAGCGGGGGATTCGCGAGCGCACCCAGATCGACCTCTACACTGCGGAGCCCGGCCCGATGGGGGTGACTGGACCCGAGAACTCGGCCGCCGTCCGGCAGATGGTCGAGCAGCACGGCGTGACCTACCACCCCGAGCACGTCACCGCCCGCGCCGAGCGCGGCGGGGTTCACTTCACGGACGGCACCAACGCCGCCTTCGATCTCCTCGGCTACGTCCCGCCGCATCGCCCGCCCCGGGCGGTCCGTGAGTCTGCGCTCGCGGGTGAGGGAGGCTGGGTCGCGGTCAACCGGAACACGATGGAGACGGCGTTCCCCAACGTGTTCGCCATCGGCGACGTGACGTCCATCCCGCTCGCGATGGGCAAGCCGCTGCCGCGCGCCGGGGTGTTCGCCCACGCGCAGGCCGAGGCGGTGGTCAAGACCATCGGCCGCGCCATCACCGGGCGCGGCAAGGCCGGCACCTTCGACGGCCACGGCGAGTGCTTCATCGAGACGGGCGACAGCAAGGCCGGCTTCGGGAAGGGAAACTTCTACGCCGAACCCCGCCCGCAGATCGCGATGAGCATGCCGGGCTGGCACTGGCACGCCGGCAAGGTGGCCTTCGAAAAGTATTGGCTCCGGCGGTGGTTTTAGCATGGCCACCAGCCCCTCCCGCCGCTTCAAGGACGACGTGTTCGAGCAGTTCGCGCGCATCGGCAAGGCCGTGGCAAGCCCCAAGCGGTTGGAGCTGCTCGACATCCTCTGCCAGGGCCCGCGCACCGTCGAGGTGCTCGCAGACCACGCCGGCCTCTCCCTCGCAAACGCTTCCCAGCACCTCCAGGTGCTGCGCGCCGCCCGGCTGATCGAGGCGGAGAAGAGCGGGCTGTTCGTCACCTACCGGCTCGCCGAGGGGGTCGAGGGTTTCTACCTGGGCATCCGGCGGCTCGCGGAAGCGCGGTTGGCCGAGGTTGAGGCGACCACTCGTGCGTACCTCGAGGAGCGCGGAGCGATGGAGTCGGTGGACTCTGACGAGCTGCTCCAGCGCGCGCTCTCCGGCGACGTGACCGTGCTCGACGTCCGCCCGCCCGAGGAGTACCGCGCCGGGCACCTCCCCAACGCGCGCTCCGTCCCGCTGTCGGAGCTGCGGTCGCGGTTGGGCGAGCTGCCGAGGGATCGGGAGGTCGTGGCCTACTGCCGCGGCCCGTACTGCGTGCTCGCCATCGAGGCGGTGCGGGTGCTGCGCGCCGAGGGCTTCACGGCGGTCCGGCTCGACACCGGCCCCCCCGACTGGCGTGCGGCCGGGGTGCCGGTCGAGGCGTCGTCGTGACCCCGCCGTCGCTTGGCATTCGCGCCAACCTCGCGCAATTCTCACTCCTCGTCGTCGTCAACGCCTTCGTCGGCGCGATGGTGGGGATGGAGCGCACGATCCTGCCCTCCATCGCCGCGGAGGCCTTTCACCTCGAAGCCAAGGTCGCGATCCTCTCGTTCATCGTCGTCTTCGGCGTGAGCAAGGCGTTGACGAACTACCTCGCGGGGCGGCTCTCCGACGTCGTCGGACGCAAGCGCGTGCTGGTCGGTGGGTGGCTCGTCGCGGCGCCGGTGCCGTTCCTCCTGATGTGGGCGCCGTCGTGGAGTTGGGTGCTCTTCGCCAACCTGCTCCTCGGGATCAGCCAGGGGCTCACCTGGTCCACCACGGTGATCATGAAGATCGACCTCGCGGGGCCGAAGAACCGCGGGCTCGCGATGGGGCTCAACGAGTTCGCCGGCTACTTCGCGGTGGCGGGCTCCGCGCTGGCCACCGGGTACATCGCCGCGCGCTGGGGGCTCCGTCCCGAGCCGTTCTACCTCGGGGTCGCCTACGTCCTGTTCGGGCTCGGCCTCTCCGCGGTGCTCGTGCGAGAGACCCACCATCACGTCAAGCACGAGGCGAAGCTCGCCGGTGACCACCCACCGGCAGGCGCGCCGACCCAGCGCGAGGTGTTCTGGCGCACGACGCTGACGGACCGCGAGCTGTCGTCCGTGACGCAGGCGGGCCTCGTGAACAACCTCAACGACGGGATGGCCTGGGGCCTGTTCCCCCTGATCTTCACCGCCGCGAAGCTCGACCTCGCCGAGATTGGCTGGCTCGCGGCGCTGTACCCCGCGGTGTGGGGCGCGTCGCAGCTCGTCACCGGCGCCCTCTCCGATCGCGTCGGCCGCAAGTGGCTGATCGCGGGCGGCATGATCGTCCAGGCGTTCGGCATCGCCACGGTGGCCGCGGGAAGCGCGATCCCGGCGTTCGTGCTCGGGCAGGTGCTGCTCGGGCTGGGCACTGCGATGGTCTACCCCACGATCCTGGCCGCCATCGGCGACGTGGCGCACCCCTCCTGGCGGGCATCGTCGGTGGGCGTGTACCGGCTCTGGCGCGACCTCGGGTACGCAATCGGGGCCCTGCTGGCCGGGATCGTGGCGGACGCCTTCGGCGTGACGACCGCGGTCTGGCTGGTTGCGGGGCTGACGATGGCGTCGGGCGCGGTGGTCGCGATCCGGATGCGGGAGACCCTGGCGCTGAAACTCACGAAGGAGGCGGCATGACGAGAGAGGTTTCACGCATGGAGCTTCGGGCTCGGCGAGCTGCGGGCGATCCCGTCGTCGTCATCGACGTTCGCTCCGCGGAGGAGTTCGAAGGTGGGCACATCGAGGGTGCGATCCACCTTCCGGTCGCGGAGATCGAGGCGGACCCTACCCGGCTCCCACTCGACCGACCCCTCGTCACTGCCTGCGGCAAGGGTGGCGGACGGTCAGAAGGCGCGGCGGCGGCGTTGGCCGCGGCGGGCGCCACGGACGTCGGCTTCCTTGAAGGCGGCACGCTCGGCTGGCTCGCAGACACCTGATCACCGAGAGGACATCATGGCCAAGAACCTGTTCATCCTGAACGACGGCCCCTACGGGACCGAGCGGAGCTACAACGCGCTGCGCCTCGCTGGCGCGCTCGCCAGGCGGGAAGGCGAGGAGGTGCGCGTGTTCCTGATGGGGGACGCGGCCTCGTGCGCCCGAGCCGGCCAGAAGGTGCCGACCGGCTACTACAACGTAGGGGTCATGCTCGGCGCCGTGGCACGGCACGGAGGCGGCATCGGCGTCTGCGGCACCTGCATGGACGCCCGCGGACTCGCCGCGGAGGGGCTGGTGGAGGGCGCGCAGCGGAGCACGCTGGAGGAACTCACCAACTGGACACAGTGGGCCGACAAGACGCTGGTGTTCTGAATGACCCGCAGCCTCCTCGACGACGTCGGTCGCACCCCGCTCGTCGCCCTGACTCGGATCGGGCGGGGCCTGCCCGTGCCCGTGCTGGTGAAGTGAGAGCACCTCAACCCCGGTGGCTCCATCAAGGACCGGCTCGCGAAGGCCATCGTGGACGACGCCGAGGCGCGCGGGGTGCTTCATCCTGGGATGACGTTGATCGAGGCGACGGCCGGGAACACAGGGGTCGGGCTCGCTCTGCTCGCCGCCGCCCGCGGCTACGGCCTCGTCTGCGTGATGCCCGAGAAGATGTCGGTCGACAAGCGAGTGGCACTCACGATGATGGGGGCACGGGTCGTGATCACGCCCAACGCGCCGCCGTCCAGCCCCGACAACTTCCGCAACGTGGCCGCCCGGCTCGCAGAGGAGAACGGCTGGTTTCTCACCGACCAGTTCCGGAACCCGGTCAACGTGCGCGTCCACGAGGAGACGACGGGTGCCGAGATCCTGGAGCAGACCGGCGGTCGGGTGGGCGCGTTCGTCGCGGGCGCCGGCACCGGCGGCACGATCACCGGCGTGGGGCGGCGGCTGAAGGCGAGCCTGCCCGGTGTCCGGATCGTGCTCGCCGATCCGGTGGGCTCCGGGCTCGCGGACTGGGTCGAGACGGGCCTGATCGGTGCCGACGGGGCCTACGCCGTGGAGGGGATCGGCGCGAGCGAGGCCCCCGCCAACCTCCACCGTGACGTGATCGACGCTGCCGAGCGCGTGAGCGACGCCGAGAGCTTCGCGATGGTACAGCGGCTCGTCCGCGAGGAGGGCCTGCTCGTGGGCGGATCCTCTGGCACGAACGTGGTCGCAGCGCTGCGGGTGGCGGCCCGCGGGGGACTCGACGGGCCGGTGGTCACCGTGCTCCCCGACTCCTGGGACCGCTACCGCGCAAAACCCTGGATGCAAGGATGGTGAACGTGCTCGTACTTCTGCTCGCCTGCGCTCCCGCTCCCGCTCCTCCTGCGCCGTCCCCTGCGAATCCGTGGGCCGACGCGGCCGCGATGGACAAACGTGCGCCCATCCCGCTCACGCCGATGATGGCGGAGCACCAGAAGGGCATGATGCGGGACCACCTGGCCGCCGTGCAGGAGATCGTCGTCGGGCTCGCCGCGGAGGACTGGCCGGCGATCACGGTGGCGGCCGGCCGGCTCGGATCTTCGCCCAGGACGACCATGATGTGCGAGCACATGGGCGCCGGGGCACCCGGGTTCACCGAGCGCGGCCTCGCCTTCCACACGACTGCGGACCGTATCGGAATCGCCGCCGCCGCCAAGGACAAGGGCGCCGCGGTCACGGCCCTCGGGGATACGCTCGCCGCGTGTACCTCGTGTCACGATGGGTTCCGACAGGACATCGTGACGGACGCCGAGTACGCGGCGGCGACGGGAGCGAAGCCGCCGAACCACTCGGCGGCACCGGGCTGATCGCGGGCGCGGGTGGGCCACCTCGTAGGGGTCGTCGATCACCGTGCCCCCGCTCCTGGGGCCGGCGAGTGGCGAGCGGGTCGGGCGCAGGGCGTGAACGGGGGCGGGCGGCGACACCGGAGCTCACCGCGCCCCGCGAAACTCCTCGTGACATCCGACACACCCGTCGCGCAGCTCGGTGGTCATGCGCGAAAGGATGGCGATGTCGTCGCGCCCCGCCGCCTCCACCGTGGTCTCCAACAGGGCGTGGAACGCCTCGTCGCGGGCGACGAATGCCCCGATGCGGTCCGCGTTCTTGGGCGGCTTCGCCGTTCCCGCCTGAATGGCCGCCGCCGTGGTCTGCTTGCGCGCATGCACCTGGTGGAACGCCTCGGCGACCCCGCTCGCGTCGCCGAGGATCACCGCGCGGTTGAGCGTGTCGTAGGCATCCTGCAGCGCGATCATCTCGTCGCGGATGGGGTTGTCGCTCGAAGGCGGCAGGGGAGCGTGGGAGGCATGTGCCTCGTCCCCACCGCCGTGCCCGGTCGCGTGAAAGATGCCGAGCGCGATCCCGCCGGCGAACACCGATGGGATCACGACGAGATGCAGCCCCCAGAAGCCGGGCCGCGGAAAACGTAGAACCTGAGGGAGCTTCACGAGCGCACCTCGTCCCGGATCCCGAGCGCCGCCACGCCCGCCCACGCCATGCCGACGAGGATCGCGAGGCCGCCGATGAGCACGAAGATCGGCGGCGCGCCGAAGTAGACCTCTGCCAGGATGCCGGTGGGCATGAGCAGGCCGACGAGCCCCAGCACCGCGACGCCGGTGCGCGTGCGGTCCCCGGGCAACCGCGGGATGACGACGCCGAGGACGATGTTGATGAGGGCGAACAGCGCCCCGTGTACGTGCGCGAGGCGGGATTCGAAGTGCTTGCCGATGCTGTAGCTGGCGGCCCAGGCGTCCTTGTCCGGGGCGAAGTCCCGCAGGTAGATGAGGACGAAGCCGTAGATCATGAACAGGGCGATGGCGAGGAGCCCCGTGGCGAGGTTGTAGCGACCGGTTTTCATTGTGTGCTCTCAGGTTGGTCCGGGCTTGGGCCCCGGCGGTGGGAAAGAAACGCGAAGATCGAGATGCCGGTCCAGAACACGAAGCGCACCCCCATCGCCATGACGGTCTCCCGCTCGAACGCTCCGCCCGACAGGATATGCCCGCCGAGGGCGAGGGTCGTGGTCGCGGTTGCAGCCGCGCTCCCGACCGCCCCCCGGCCCGCCCCCCGGGGGCGGAGCGCGGGGCCGATCCCCGCGGCGACATACGCGAATCCGGCGAGGACGTTGAACCACAGCACGAACGGTACGTACTCGCCGTGGTCCGCCCGCGCGGAGCCGATGTCGAGGAGCACCGAGCCGCCAACGACAAGGGTGACGACACCGAACGCGACGGCAGCGGCGCCGAGGATCCAAGGCAGGATGGGCTTCATGGATGCACCTCAGGGTGTGCGTTGGCGTTGTTCGCGTCCTCGGAGCGGTCACGCTCCTCCGGCTCCCAGCGGACGAGCTTGAAGGTCTCGACGAACGCGACGTAGAGCAGCGGCACCACGCCCTTCGTCACGAGCGTCGCGAGCAGGAGCCCGCCGATCTGCACGTAGACGAGCTGCCGCCACATCGGGCCGCCCTCCAGCGCGAGCGGGACGAGTCCACCCACCGTGGCGAGCACCGTCACCAGCACAGGCCGTAGGCGGACCAGCCCCGCGTCGATGACCGCGCGGTGCAGCGGCACGCCGTGCTCGCGCGACTCCTCGATGAAGTCGAACAGCACGATGATGTGGCTGACGATGACGCCAACCAGGCTCGCGACGCCGAGGAACGCCATGAAGCCGAAGTTGGTGTTGGTGATGGTGAGCCCGAGCACCGCCCCGACGAGCCCGAAGGGGATCGACGCGAACACGATGAGCGGCTTGAACACGTTCGCGAACTGCCACACGAGCACGAGGAAGATGAGCGTGACCGACACCTTCAGCGCGATCTGCACCGCGGCGAAGGCCTTTGCCTGCTGCTCCTCCTCGCCGCCGTACTCCACGTGGTAGCCAGCCGGCATCGGGATCTCCGCGATCTTCGAGCGGACGTTCGCGAGCAGCACGCTCGGCAGCTCGCCGTCCGTCGGGATGGCCCCGACCGTGATCGTGCGCTCCTGGTCGTAGCGGACAATCTTCTGCGGCTCCATGCGGTGGCTCGTGCGTGCCACCTGCTCGAGCGGGACTGCGCGCCCGCTGCGGCCGCTCCAGACGTACAGATCGCGCACCTGGCCGGCGCTCGCCCGCTCGGAGGGGCGTAGCCGCAGCAGCACGTCCACGAGCCGGTCACCCTCGCGGAGCTGGGTCATCGGAGTGCCCGACAGGGCGAGCCGGGTCGAGGTCGCCACGTCGGCGCGGGTCACGCCCGCCGCGTCGGCGCGCACGTCGTCCACATCGATGGAGACCTTGAGTGTCTCGGCGCCCCAGTCATCGAACACGTCGCCCGTCTGCGGCGCGCCGCGCAGGACGGTCTTCGTCTCCTCGGCGAGCGCGCGCAGGGTCGGGATGTCGGGCCCGGTGATGCGCACCTCCACCGGCGTGACCCCGGGCTTGCCCGAGGAGATGCGCCACGCCTCGAAGCGGGCGCCGGGGATCTCGCTCGTGAGCGCTGCCTGCACGCGCCCGATCATCGCCTTGGTCTCCTCCGCGTCCTTCACCTGCACGATCATCATCGCGTAGGAGGGGTTCTTCGGCTCGGGGCTCACGTTGGACCACCAGCGCGGCCCTCCGTTGCCCACGAACGTCGTGATGCGCTCGATCTCGTCCGGCTCGCTGCGCAGGAGGAGATCGCCCGCCTCCTCGGCGACCCGGCGGGTGGCGCGCACGTCGCTGCCCTCCGGCAGGCGCACGTGGACGTAGAACCGCGTCATCGCCTCCTCGGGGAAGAACTGGGTCTTGATGAGCGTCACCGGGGCGAGCCCGACGACGAGGAACAGCAGGAACCCGGCCGCGCTCTTGGCCTTGTGGTCCAGCATCCACTCGGTGATCGCGTTGTATTTGCGCGCGAGCTCGGCCGAGCGGCCGGTTCCCTCGAGCGCGGCCTCGTACCCCTTCTGCCCCTTGAGCAGGTAGTAGCCGAGGAGCGGCATGAAGGTCATCGACACGATGCGGCTACTGATGAGCGACAGGCTCACGACCATCGGCAGCGCGTAGATGAAGTCGCCCATCGAACCGTGGACGAGGAGCAGCGGCGCGAACGCCACGATGTTGGTGAGCGTGGCGAACAGGATGGCCTTCGCCAGCTTCGTGGGACCCTGCCAGGCGGCGCGCTCGCGCGGTACGCCCGCGGCGATCTCCCGGTTGATCGCGTCGCTCGCGATGACCGGGTCGTCCACCAGCAGCCCGAGCGCGATGATGAGGGCGGCGATCGAGACCTGCTGCAGGTCGAGCCCGAGGAGATCCATGAACCCGAAGGTCATCGCCAACGTCAGCGGGATGCTCGCGGCGACCAGCATCGCGCTGCGCCGCTCCATGAACAGGAGCGCGATGGCGATGACGATGGCGATGGCCTCGGCGAGGCTCCGCGAGAACTCGTCGATCTTGTGGGAGACCAGGTCGGGCTGGTCGCTCGTGCGTGCGATGACGAGGTCGTCGGGGATCCGGCCGGAGAGCGAGGCCAGCACCTCGTCCAGGCGTGGCCCGACCTCGGTGACCTGCTCGCCGCTGCGCGCCTGGGCGGCCACCGCAACGGAGCGCGTGCGTTGCCAGGCTCCCCCCTCATCCCGCCACGTGAGCCAGCTCGCATCGGCAACCGGCGTCTCGTAGGTGCGGACAAGCTCGGCGACGTCGCGCACGTAGACGGGCCGCGCGTCCTTCGTGCTGGCGACGACGGTGTCGAGGATCTCGTCGGTGGCCGCGAGCGTCCCGGTCGGCTCGACGAGCAGGAGCCGCTCTCCGGTCCCGAGCGTGCCCGAGGGCAGCGTCACGTTGCGGGCGCGCAGGGCCTCCCCGATCTGCCGGGGGTGGAGGCCGAACGACGCGAGCCGCTCCTGCGAGTAGAGCAGGTAGACCTTCTCGGGGACCACGCCGTAACGGTCGACGCGGCCCACCTCGGGCAGGCGCGCGAGCTCGTCGGCGATCACCGTCGTGAAGCTGTCGAGGTCGCGCCACGTGTACTTCTCACCCCGGTTCGCGGCGAGGACCGCCCGCGTCTCCGCGAGGTCGCCGACCGGCAGCGGCCCGCGCACGTCGGGGTGCGGGAGCTCGGCGCCCGAGATCTCCGTCAGGAAGTGCTCGTGCAGCGCCGCGCGCGCCGCTTCGTCCACGGGACGGTAGTCCACCGCGACGAACGAGCGGCCCCAGACGATCGCGCCGTCGGTGAAGGCGCCGCGCTCCTGGCCGGCGGCGAGGAAGCCCTCGGCCGAGCGCCTGACGATGTCCCGCGACACACCCGGCGCGAGCAGGAATACGGACGCAGCGCGACCCGTCGGGTCGGAGAGCCCAGCACGGTGGGCCTCGAGCGCGCGCCGGACGGCGGCGGCGCGGATGTCGAGCGCGAGGTCGTCCTCCGGGGGGCTCGCTACCGAGAACGTGACGGTGGCGGTGTCGCCGAAGTGGGTGTTGAGCTGCGGCTCGGCCGCGCCGGGCGGCACGGCGAGCAGGTCGAGGCGCGCGCGCAAGTCCGACCACGCGGGCTCCAGATCACTCCGCTTCGCGTCGTCTTCGAGGGTGACGAACACGGTGGAGATCCCGGTGCGGGAGGTCGAGGTGACCTTGTCCACCCTCGCGACCTGCCCGGCGATGCGCTCGATGGGCAGCGTGACGAGCTGCTCCACGTCCCTGGCACCGGCACCCGGCCATGCCACGGTGACCACGGCGGTCTTGATGACCACCTCGGGGTCCTTCCGGCGGGGGAGATCGTTCCACGCCACCACGCCCCAGATGAGGGTGGCGACGAGCGCGACCCAGGCGATGTGGCGCTTCTCGACGAAGAAACGGGACACGTTCACTGCCGCACCACCACGGTGGCGCCGTCGTGCAACAGCGCCGCGCCGTCCACCACCACGCGCTCGCCCGCGGCGAGGCCATGTTCCACCACGGCCTCGTTGCCGACGAGATCCGCGACGCGCACCGGCCGGAGCCGCGCGGTCGCCTCGCCGTCGAGCACGTAGACCGCGAAGCCATCGGGGTCAGCGGGATCACGCACCACCCCGCCGAGGGGGACGAGCGTGACCGAGGCCTCAGGCTCCCCCTCCACCGCGACAGACGCGACTGTTCCGGCGCGCAGCGCGCCGTCCGCGTTGTCGACCGCCACCTCGACGGTGAACGCGCGCAGCGCCGGGTCGGCGACGGGCACGATCTTGACGATCGTCCCGACGAAGGTCCGGCCGGGCAGCGCCTCGACCCGCACCGGCGTTCGTGCCCCCATCACCAGCGCGGCGACGCGCGTGTCCGGCACCGCGAAGGTGACCCGCATCTCCGAGGTGTCGATCACTGTGAACGCGGCCATGCCGGGCGCGGCCGACTCCCCGGCGTCGAACATGCGCCGCGCGATGACGCCGTCCATCGGGCTCTCGAGCGTCGCGTCGTCGACCGCGCTGCGGGCGAGGGCGAGCTGCTCGACGCGGGCCTGCACCTGCGCCGTAGCACTTCGAAGGCCCGCCGTGGCGCCAGCGAGCGCGGCCTCGGCGCGATCCAGATCCGCCGGGGTCACGTTGCCGCTCGCTGCGAGCGTGCGAGCCCGTCCGGCCTCGATCGTCGCCTGCGCGTGGGACGCGCGCGCGGCGTCGGCCTGGGCCTCGGCGGTCGCGAGCGTGGCAGCGGCGGCGGCGGCCTGGCGCTTCAAGTCCGCCGCGTCGAGCGTCGCGAGCACCTGCCCACGGCGGACGACGTCGCCTTCCTGCAGAGGCCGCCCCCCCACGTCGGCGATGGACGCCACGCGACCGCCGACCTTGAACGCCACGTCCACGCGGTCGCGGGCGTCGAGCGCGCCGGCGTAGCGGGAGGCCGAGTCCAGGGTGCGCGGTGCGACCGAGATCGCGCGAACGGCGCGCGCGGACGGAGGCGCGGGCGGAGGAGCGGAGCACGCGGGCAGGAGCAGCAAGAAAAGAAGACCGGCAAGGGATGGCTGGGGCATGACAGGTCTCCACACGAACCCCATGCAACGCGCGTGCCACCCGCCGTGATGACCGTCCAAGCCGGTGTTTCCGGGAGCGGCCCCGATGGGGTGTAAGGATCGCCGACGGGCCCGTACGGGGCGGCGTCAGTCGGCGTCGCCCGGAGCCGCCAGCACGTGCTTTTTCAGCTTGTCGTACAGGGTGACCCGGCTGATCCCGAGCAAACGCGCCGCCTCCGCCCGGCTGTCGTTCGCCTGCCGCAGCGCCTCGACGACGAGCCCCCGCTCGTAGGCGTCCATCCGCTCCTTCAGGCCGAGCCCGATCGGACGCGCGTCCGTGCTCCCGGGGAGCAGGGCGGCGTCGAGCTCGCCCTCGTGGGAGAGCGCGACGAGCATCTCGATCGCGTTTTCGAGCTCGCGCACATTCCCCGGCCACTCCCGCGCGACGAGCGCCGCCACGAAGCCCGGCGGCTCCCGGATGGGACCCGTGGCGAAGCGCTCCGCGGAGCGCGCCAGGAAGTGACGCGCGAGCGCAGCGATGTCCTCGGGGCGCTCGCGCAGGGCGGGGACGTGCAGGTTCACGACGTTGAGCCGGTAGAAGACGTCCTCCCGGAAACGTCCCTCAACGATGAGCTGGCGGAGATCTCGGTGAGTTGCCGCAATCACGCGCACGTCGACCTTGCGCGGGTGGTCCTCGCCAATGGGCCGCACCTCCCCCTCCTGGAGCACGCGCAAGAGCTTCGCCTGAACGCCGAGGTCGAGCTCGGCCACCTCGTCGAGGAGCACGGTCCCCCCGTCCGCCTCCCGGAAGAGACCCACCCGTGGGCGGTGCGCGCCGGTGAAGGCGCCGCGGCTGTGGCCGAACAACTCGGCCTCGGCGAGCTCGGGCGACAGGGACGCGCAGTTGAAGCGGAGGAAGGGGCGGGCAGACCGACGGGACGCGCGCACGATGGCCTCGGCTACTCGCTCCTTCCCGGTGCCGCTCTCGCCGGTGACCAGCACGGTCACGTCCCGCGGGCCGACCCGCTGCACCAGAGTTGCGAGCCGGCTCATCGCAGGCGACTCGAAGATCATCGAGCGGGACAGGTTGAGCTCGCCCGTCAGGCGCTCGTTGTCTGCGCGGAGGTGAACGGACTCGAGGGCGCGCTGGACGACCGCGATCAGCTCGTCCAGCTCGAAGGGCTTTCGCAGGTAGTCCCAGGCGCCCCCCTTCATCGCGTCGACGGCCGCGCGCTCGGACCCATGCGCCGTCATCAGGATCACCGGCATCGACGGGTGCCGCGCCTTCACTGCGGTGAGGAGCGCCTGACCGTCCATCCCCGGCATCCGCAGGTCCGTGACGAGCACATCGGGCGCGAAGGGCTCCATTCGGGCGAGGGCCGCGGGGCCGCTCGGCGCGTCTTCCACCGTGTAGCCCGCGTCCTCCAGCGCCCCTCGGACCGTGAAGCGGACGCCGGAATCGTCGTCCACGACCAGCACGCGCGCGCTCATGGCGTGCCGCCCGTATTTTCGGACGCGGGGGCGGGGACGCCCGCGACCGGGAGACGCAGCTCCGCGATGAGCCCGGGTCCGACACCGCGCAGCGTAAACTCCCCGCCGCGCAGCGTGAGGTCGCCCCCGTGCTGGCGGGCCAGCGCACGCGCGATCGTGAGCCCGAGCCCCGACCCGCCCGGCTTGCTGGTGACACCGGGCGCGAAGACACGATCCGCGACCTCGTCCGCGAGGCCGGGACCGCCGTCCACCACCCGAACGAGCCCATCCTGGCCTGTGGCGCCGATCGCCGTGCTCACCTCCAGGCGCACCTCGGCGCCGCGCGGGCTGGCGTCGAGCGCGTTCTGGACCAGGTTCACCAGCACCTGCTTCACTTTGCGTGCGTCACAGCGGACGTGGGCCCGTCCATCGGCGACGACGAGGCGGACGCCCCGCGAGGCGGCCAACCCTTCGTGGAGCGTGGCGACCTCGGCGGCGAGGCGGCCGAGGTCCTCTTCGCGCTCCGAGAGTGGGACGAGGGGGCGCGAGAGGTTCAGGAAGTCGTCGAGCACGCCCTGCATGCGGTCGACCTCGCGGCGGAGCACGGCGAGTCGCTCGGCTCCGCGGCCCTCCGGCACGTCGCGGGCGAGCAGCGCACCGAGCCCTTTCACGCTCTGGAGCGGGTTCTTGAGCTCGTGGGCGATCTCCCCGGCGAGCGCCTCCAGCTCGCGCGTGTGGGCGCTTCCCGCGCGGAGCACCTCGTCCTGCGCATCCTGCGCCCTGCCAAGCGTCCGATCGAGCGCACCGCGGGCGAGCACGCCGAGGCTGGCGACGATGCCCACCAGCACGAGGTGCGTGGCGACGTGCGCCCCGAGATGCGCGCTGGTCGGCACCTCTCCGACCGCCGGCAGCCAACCCCCGACATGCGCGGCGAATTCGAAGATCAGCGCGACGACCTGGAGCGTGAGGATCGAAACCAGCGCCGCGCTCCGACCCAGCGCCACGGAGGCGAGGGCAGTCACCACGAGCATCACAGGGAGCAGCGGGCTCTCGATCCCTCCGCTCGCGGTCGTGAGCGCGGCTTGGATCCCGACCATCACGCCGAGATCGACGGCGAGGCCGCGCGCGCCGAGCTTTCCGCGCCGCCAGCAGACGAACTCCACGATGGAGAGCCCGGCGGCGGCGACCGCGGCGCCCAGGAGCACCCAGTGTCGCCACGCGGCGGGGTCCGCTGCGGCGAGCGCGAGCGCGAGCACCGTCATCCCCGGGGCGAGCCTCAGGCGGACGCGCAGCAGCCGCCCGAGCAGGGCGTCCTGCTGGTGCCGGTGGATCTCCGCGATCAAGGGAGGTGCCGCGATGCCCATGCCGCGGGCATTATCGGGTTCCCGGCGAAGCGCCCGCCGCGAGCCGGACATCGACTGCGGCGCCGCCGAGCGCCGCGCGGGCCTGGGCGAGCGCCACCTCTGCGGCGAAGAGCCGGTCAGCGGCCGCGGTCGTGGCGTACGCGTCGAGCGTGCCCGCGTCGTAGGCGCGCGCGGTAAAGTCGGCGGCCTCGGCGGCGGCGGCGCGGCCCGCCACGGCGGCAGCGACGCGGTCTCCGGCGAGCGCGAGGGCGCGATCCGCCTCGGCGACCTCGCGCCGGATCTGGGCGTCGAGCCCCGCGCGTCCGGCCTCAGCGGCGGCGAGCCCGGCGCGTGCCTGCGCGCGCTTCCCGTAGCGAAGGCCGCCGTCGTAGAGCACCCAGCCGAGCTCCACACCCGCGCGCCACCCGTCCTTCTCGCCCGTGACGTACGCAGTGTCGGAAGCGAACGCAGCGAAGGTGCCCGTGAGCGTGGGCAGGTGCCGAAGGTCGGCCGAAGTCACCTGGGCGCGCTGCGCGTCGATGCGCGCGTCGAGCGCGTCCCGATCCGGCCGTGCCGCGAGGGCCGTCGCGGGGTCGCCGCCGGGGCCGATCTCGGTGGCAATGGCGACGGGATCCGGCATCTCGATCCGGATGGGCTCGGACTCGCCGAGCAACGCGGCGACTGCGCGTCGGGCGTGGTCGAGCAGCCCTCGTGCGGCAGCGAGATCGCCTGCCCGCGCCGCGAGATCCGCTTCCGCGGACAGCACGTCGAGGCGGGTCGCAGTGCCGGCCGCTGCCCGGGTGCGCGCGCGGGTGAGGTGCGCCTCTGCTGCGGCGTGAGCCCGCTCGGCGGCCTCGGTCGCTCCCTCCGCGGCCTCGGCGAGCCACGCCGCCTTCCAGAGGGCGCCTTCGAGCTTCTGCTCCACCGCCGCCGTGCTGGCCTGCGCGGCGCGGGTCGCCCCGCGAGCGGCCGAGAGATCCGCCCACCCCGTGGCCGCCACGATCGGCACGCGCACCGTCCCCGTCGCGGTCCACGACTCCAACGGCTGGAGCAGGCGGTCCTCGGGGAACGCGTCCGGGTCCATCTCGACCGGGAACGGCGCATCGACGAACGCATCCTCCAGCGCGTCACCGATCGCGCTGAGCTGCATGATCGCCTCGTCGGAATTGCGCGTGTACGCACCCGTGGCGGTGACCGTCGGCTGCAGGCTCGCGGAGGCGCTGAACGCCAGCGCCCGCGCCTCGCGCACCCCTGCCCGCGCCTGCGCGAGGTCGGGATTCGCTGCCTGCAGGCGCGCGAGGGCCTCATCAAGGGACAGCGTGGTCAGCGCAGACGCCGCGTCGGGCAGGGTCTCCGCGAGGGCGAGGGCAGGAGCGCAGAAAAGGAGGAGGAAGATGGGTCGCATGGATGCTCCGCCCCAAAGCAATGCAAGTGCCGTGCCGTGCCGGGAGCCTTGGTTCAACGCGGATCGGCCGGCAGTTCGCCGCCCAACCTGTAGGGAAAGCCGACGGTCACGTATGGGATGGCTTACGCGCGACTCCGGTGGCCACTACGGGCCCCGAAAGGTCCAGATCGGGGGCGGCGAGCGCATCGAGGACGGCGAGGTCGCATGCGACGACGGGAAGCGCGAAGAGCAGGATCACGGCGTCGCCCCCGTCTCGACGAACCGGCCGTCCTTCATCCGTCGGATCGTGTCGAACCCGGCGATCATCCGCTCGTCGTGGGTCACCGTGATCACTGCGGCGTTCCGCTCCTTCGCCACCTTCCGCAGCAGCTCGACAACCTTGAAGCCCCGCTCGGAGTCGAGCGAGGCGGTCGGTTCGTCCGCGAGGATCAGCCGGGCGTCGTTGGCGAGCGCCCGCGCGATGGAGACCCGCTGGCGCTCGCCGCCCGACAGGCTCGGGGTGAGGTTGTCCGCCCGGTGTCCCACGCCGAGGTAGTCGAGCAGCTCCTTCGCGCGTGGCCGCGCCACCCGCCGCGGCACGCCCACGAGCTCCATCGTGAGCACGACGTTGTCCAGGGCAGTCAGGAAGGGCACGAGGTTGTGCCCCTGGAAGATGAAGCCGATGTTCTCGCGGCGGAACTTCCGCGCATCGACGCCAGCGACGAAGCCCGGGTTGCAGATCTCCCGCCCGTTGATGGCGATGCTGCCGGCGGTCGGCGCCTGGATCATGCTGACGCACAGGAGCAGGGTGGTTTTGCCCGAGCCGCTCGGCCCGAGCAGCGCCATCAGCTCGCCCTCTCGCAGCGAAAAATCGACGCCGTCGAGGGCTGTAACGGCCTGCTCACCCTTGCCGAACACCATGTGCACGCCTTTGACATTCAGGACGTCCATTTCAATCTCCGAGCGCGACGGAGGGGTGGGTCATCATCGCCCGCCACACACCGACGAAGCTCGCGAGGATGCCCCCCATGAACATGACCCCGAACGTGATCGCCGTGTCCGAGGGCAGCAGGTAGAGCGTGCGCGGGAACCGGTGGAGGTTGGTGATCAGGAGCACGTACCCGGACGCGAAGCCCGCCACGGTGAGGAAGAGCGACTGCTCCATGATCATCCGCACGATCACCGAGTTCGGCGCGCCGATGAGCTTCAGGGTGGCGATCACCTTCACCTTCTCCATCGTCAGGACGTAGACGATGAGCGCGATGATCACGATGGAGACCAGCATCAGGAGAGACCGGAACATCCCGAGCACGGCCGACATCTTCTGCAGCCGCCCGCGGAGCATCAGATCCCGCTCCTCGTCGGTGGTGTAGACGTTGAGGTAGAGCCATGTCTCAATGTGGGTCGCGACCTCGGTGGGGTTCGCGCCGGGGGTCAGGGTGACGACGACCGCGCTCATGCTGTGCGTGTCCTGCGGCGCGATGGCCAGCAGCTTCTCGGCCTGCGCCGACGGGTAGCCGCGCGCCTCGAAGGCACGCAGCGATGCGCTGCGCTGAACGCGCAGCGCCTCGTCGTCCTGGACGTAGATCACCTCCTGGGTGTCGGCGAGCGAGAGGTAGACCAGCGGATTGCCACCGGTATCGACCGCGCCCCGCGTCTCGCCGACCACCGTGAACGAGTCGTCCCCGAGCTCGACGGTCTCCCCGACGGAGAGTCCCAGTTTCTCGTCGGCGACCATCTCGTAGTGCGGCTCGCGGAGCGTCCGTCCCGCGACGATCCGGCCGGGGCCCCCCACCCCCTCGTGGACGTCGTAGCCGATGATCGTGAACTGTTGGCTACGGCCCGCCACCGTGCGCTCGACCGTGTAGGTGATGAACGGGCCGGCCCGCTCGACGCCCGGCACCGCGGCGACGCTGCGCCACGCATCCTCGGGAATCCGGGAGGGCTCGTTGAACGGGCCGCCCCTTCCTCGCTCGACGACCCACAGATCCGCGCCCACGTTCTCGATCAGCCACAGGCCGTCGGCGACGTTGCCCCGGTAGATCCCGTTCATCGTCAGGACGATCGCCTGGAGGCACGCCACACCGACGATGGTGGCGGCGAACTTGCCGAGGTGCTGCCGGACATCCTGGAAGGCGAGGTCCATAGACTACTCCGCGGCCACGACCGCCCGGACGCGCTGGCCGGACCGGAGGTTTTCGGGTTGCAGGATGACCTCGTCCCCCGCTTGCAGCCCCTCGAGGATCTGTACGTTTCCCTGGCCGATCGCGCCCGTGCCCACCGGAACCTCGACGGCGCGCCCCTCCCGGGCGATGAGCACCGCATCGGAGCCCTCCTTCGCGACGATCGCGCCGGCCGGGACGACGAGCCCCCGAGCCTCGCCGAGCGTGACGACCACTTGCGCCTCCTCGTCGAGCGTCAGGTGCGCCGGCGGCTGGTCGAGCTTGATCCGGACCTCCTGGTCACGGGTCACCGGATCCGCCTCGTACGCGATTCGCTCCACCGAACCCGTCAGGTCGTCGCCGGAAGCGAGGCGGATCCGGGCAGGTAGGCCGATCGCGACGCGCCCCATCTGGCTCACGTCCACCCGGGTCTGGACGCACACGATGTCGTCGTCGACGATGCGGAACAGCATCCCGCCCGGCGCGACCGTGCTGCCCGGCTCGACCTGCCGCTTCGTGACGAGCCCGCCGAGTGGCGCCGTGATCTGCGCTTAGCTTGCGAGTGTCTCTGAGAGCTTCGCCTCTTCTGCGGCGCGGCGAGCATCCTCGCGACGGACCGCGACGGTGGCGACAGCGCTCTTCTCACCGGCCTCGGCGGCACGCAGGGCGCTGGTCCGGGTGTCCAGGGTCGCCTGGGTGACGTCCCCGGCGCGGAATAGCGATTCGTCTCGCGTGAAGCTGTCGCGGGCGAGCGCGAGCTCAGCCTGCCCCTTCTCCAGCGCGGCCTGCGCCACGCCGACGTTGTGTTGCGCGCTCGCGGCCGCCGCCCGAGCTGTCGCGGCCCTGCTGGTCAGCTCCCGGTCATCGAGCGCGGCCAGGAGCTGCCCCGCCTCGACGGTCGCGCCCTCATCCACGAGCACCCGGTCCACGACGCCCGCGACGCGAGCCGCAACCTCGACCTCGGTGCGCGAGGACACCGATCCCGGCGCTCGGATCTCCTCGACGACCACGCCGTCGACCACCACCGCGACCTGGACGGGTTCCGCGCGGAGGAAGAACAGGTAGAAGGCGGCGGTGGCGCCGAGCGCCGCCACCCCGACGGCGCCGAAGATGGCCCGCTTTGTCATGGCTTGCTCGCCGGTGCCGGACATCGACTCAGCAGGACGAGCGCGGGGTCGTCCCCGACCTGGCGAAGCGCATGATGCACGCCGGCTGCAACGACGGCGATCCGGCCCGGGGCCAGCTCCTGGGTCTCGCCGGCCACAGTGATCGCGACCCGCCCGACGACGACCTGAACGGTGATCGGTCCCGGCGCGACGTGGTCGGGGAGCTCACCCCCGGGCCGAAGGGTGATCGCGACGAGCTTCAGCCCCTCCATCTCGGCGAGCACGCGCGTCTCGCGGGCGGGGCCGTCGACCGGCGGGGCGGGCACATCGATCAGCTGCAGGATGTTGTTCATCGAGAACTCCGGTGGAGGGGAGGGTAAGCAAGAACCGCGCCGTCCATCCGATGCGTCACAACGCGGACAATCCCGGGAGGGCGCACCGGGGTGTACGGGATTCCGACGGTGTTGGTAGGCGTGTCGTACACGTGCCGCTCACGTGCGCCTCTTCATTGGCCGCGCTGGGCGGCTTCGTCGTCCTCGTCGCTGGCCTCTCGACCGGCGCCCGGTACCGACGCGCTCCCCACGGGGGCCGCGTCGATCTCGGGGTGCCGGATCTGCCCGCCGGCAGCGCCCGTCCACGCCATGAGCCCTCCGGAGACGATCGCGGCTGCGAGTGGAGCGGTCACCAGCACGGCCCCCTCGCGCTTCTTCCCAAGCCCAAAGGCGGCCACGGCGCCGATCCCGGCGAGGACGGCGAAGATGGTGGCGATATCCGCGCGCTCCTCGTGGGTCTCGATCGCGGCATCGTTCACGCCGGGCATGCCCTCGATCTGCTCCTCCGCACCCTCGCCGGAGAGCTTTGCGGCGGCCGCGGATCCGCCCGCAAGCGCCATCAGGAACGTCGCGGAGAGCCAGACCCCGCGGTCGCGCGCACGCGGCAGCGCGAGGGCGAAGAGGGGAACGGCGAGCAGCGTGCCGACAATGGGGAAGTGGTTCACGAGGAGGTGCAGGTGGGCCGGGTTCATGTGGACTCCTGTCGGGGGTCGAAGCAAGCCGCGTGCCGCGCGTCGGTCTGGGATAGGGGAACGCCATCCCTGAGCAACGATGCGTCTGTTCCTGATCCTCCCGTTCGCCGCTCTCGCCGCCGGCCCGTCGACCTCGCCCGCGCCCATGGAACCGAGCGCGGAGGCCGCCGCCATCGCCCGAGCCGATGCGGCAGCGATGCGCCTCGCGAGCACCCTGAAGGCGCGTGTCGTCGAAGTTATGGGCAAAGGCGGTCCGGTGGCCGCCGTGAGTGTCTGCAACGCCGAAGCGCCAGCGCTCGCGGCGGCGATCCAATCGGAGACAGGGGTGACGCTCGGCCGGAGCTCCCTGCGCCTGCGCAACCCGGCAAACGCCGCTCCTCCCTGGGTGCAGGAGTGGCTCATGGCCCAGGGAGAGCGACTGGCGGCCGCCACCACTCCGGTCGCGACGGTGGTGGACGGGAAGGCGCGCGTCATCAAGCCGATCGCCGTGGAGGCCCCGTGCCTCGCCTGCCACGGCGCGGCCGGCGCCCTCGCACCCGAGATCAAGGCCGAGATCGCCCAGCGGTACCCGATGGACCTCGCCACTGGCTACGCCGTCGGTGACCTCCGTGGAGCGCTGTGGGCCGAGGTCCCGGTGGAACGGTGATGGGGGCTGCTTCCCGCCCCTCCCCGACCGGTGCGCCGGGCGGGCTACAATGCCGCCGTGACGTACACTTTCGGCCTCGACACGTCCCCGCAGAGCACCCAGCCGCGAATTATCGGGGCTGACCCCTCAGGCGGGCCTGCAGGTTCATGGTGACAATAGCCGTAGGTGATCTTCACACCGCCCGGTGAAAGCGTGATCTTCTCGATGAGCTGACCGAGCGCGTCCCGACGTTCCTCGATGGGGCGCTCGGCCCACGCCTGCAGCAC
>JBGATT010000027.1:0-30689 GCA_044229035.1 Gemmatimonadaceae bacterium
ATGCGCACCGGCCGGCTGGCGAGCGCCGAGTCGTGGCCGATCAACCTCGACGGCACGACCGGCGCGCCCACCGAGCGCTTCGAGGTCGCGGGCGACTCGCTACGCAGCATCTCCGCGAGCGGCGCCGTGACGATGTCCGCGATCCCGGCCGGCGCGTTCGTCGGGCTCCGCGGCGGCACGCCGCTCGACCAGGCGGCACTCGCGCGATTCCTCCTCGCCCAGCCGGGCCGGCGCGGGACGCTCGCGATGGGCGGCACCGCGCGCGCCGAGGTCATCGCCGACACCACGCTGCGCCTCGGCGCCGCGCGCCAGCGCGCGCGCCTCGTCATGGTGTCGCGCGGGTCGAGCATCGTCACCAACGGCGTCTGGCTCGACGAGCGCGGCGAGCTGCTCGCGACCGACGTGCAGTGGTTCATCACCGCGAAGCCCGCGGTCGTCCCGTTGATGCCCGCGTTCCGCGCGATCGAGCTCAAGTGGCGTGATGCCCAGGGCGAGGCGCTCGCCAAGCGCGTCGTCACGGCGACGAGCGGCACGATTGCCATCCGCGGCGGCGACCTGTTCGACGCCGAGGCGGGCGTGATGCGGCCGGCGCAGACGATCATCGTTCGCGGCGACCGCATCGTCGCGGTCGGCGCGGCGGACGCGGTCACCGTTCCCGCCGGCGCGACGGTCCTCGACGCGACCGGGAAGACGGTGATGCCTGGCATGTGGGACATGCATGGGCACATCCAGGTGAACAGCCAGCTCACGCTGGGGACCACACAGCTCGCCAACGGCATCACCACGCAGCGCGACCTCGCGGCCGACTTCGATGTCGCGACCTCGCTGCGCGACCGCGAGGCGCGCGGCCTCCTCGCCGCCCCGCGCGCGGTGCTCGGCGGCTTCATCGAGGGGCCGCTCGCCTGGGCCGGACCGAGCGAGGCGCTCGTCGCCACCGAGGCCGAGGCGCGTCGCTGGGTCGTCAAGTACGACTCGGCCGGCTACAAGCAGATCAAGCTCTACAACGTCACGCATCCCGACCTCGTCCCGACGATCGCCGCCGAGGCGCACGCGCGCGGGATGCGGCTGAGCGGTCACATCCCGCGCGGGCTGAGCATCGAGGCCGCGGTGGGCCTCGGCTTCGACGAGATCCAGCATGCCGCGTTCTTCTTCTCGAACTTCTTCCAGGATTCGCTCTACCTGCCGCGCATGCGCGCCTATTCGCAGGTGGCGACCGCGGTCGCACCGACCTTCGACGTCTTTTCGCCGCAGATGACGAGGCTGCTCGAGTACCTCAAGGCGAAGGGGACGGCGGTGGACGGGACGTTCAATCTCTGGATCGGCGGTGGCGGCGCGATCGTCGGCGCGGGTGGTTCACCGGACCAGCTGAAGGCCGACAGCGCATACCTGAACCTCATCCGCCGGCTGTATGCGACGGGGATCCCGCTCATCGCGGGGACCGACAACTCGTCGGGCTCGACCTATCGCCGCGAGCTGGAGATGTACGAGAAGGCCGGCATCCCCGCCGCGCGCGTGCTGCAGATCGCGACCATCGAGGCGGCGCGGCACATGAAGGACGAGCGCGACTTCGGCAGCGTGAGCGTGGGCAAGGTCGCGGACCTGCTGATCGTCGCCGGGCGCCCGTCGGAGCGGATCGGGGACCTGGCGCGGATCGAGACCGTGATCCGCGGCGGGCGGGTCTACAAGGTGAGCGACCTCGTGGCCGCGGGGTCGCGCGGGCCGAACGGCGCCGAGGGCGACGACGGGCACGACCACTAGCCGCCTGCTGAGAGTCGGCCAAACCGAATGACGACGCAGGCGAGCCGCATGTGGTTCAGAAGGTCCTCGGCGTGACGCTCGTAGCGGGCGAGCAGGCGGCGGAGTCTTGCAGCTTTCGTGGGCAGCGATACCGGAGCAGCGGGCGACCGACCGGCCGGCGGTTGCGGCGGCTCGGGGCGACGAACGCGATGCCGCGGGCCGCCAAGTCGGCACTGAACAATCAGTTTCGCGATCCCTTCGGCCAAGGAGGTCTGGATGTACCTCACGGCTTGTCTTCTTCCGGCGGAGGATCGAGGCCGAGTATTCTCCAAGTCACCTCACCCGCGTTCAGCGTGAAGAGGCTTTAGCACATAGCTGATGGGTTCGCGAGACCCGATGCCACTGCACTCTCGTTCCTACCGCGCCGTCGTGCACTCCGCGGAGCGATGTGTTCACTGACCTCGCGGCAGAGTATCGCATCGCTGGCCTATCAGCCACGCACCGAGCCGCTTCGCCTTGGCGAGTTCCGACTCAGACAAGACACGCTGACGTGGCGCCACACGAACTGAATCGGAATCGCTGACGTTCCGCATATGAAGTTCGACCAAGAGGCCGCTACCTGACCCCGCCCGCCATGTCGCGGTCGCGGTGTACATGATAGTTCGACCTGCGGCGTCCTGCCCCCATTGAATATCTCCGACAGAACTGAGCGCCCCCTCTGGGCCAAGCTCAAGGTGCAGCTCCCGCGACTCGGTCGGATGCGAGTTGGTTTGGAAGACGAGGCGCACGGTCGCGGTTTCGCGCGTGGACGGCGGGTAACAACGCAACCCTCTCTCGGACGGTACTGAGAGCAGGTCGACAGCCACCGGAACCTCGACCCTCGTCTCCTGCGGATTTGCGGTGCTGAGAGGAAGCCAAAGCAGCAGCGCCGCGCTCCAGAGAGGCAGCCGTACGCGAACGTCGCCCAGCGAGGCGCGGAGAGTGTGCATCGGTCCTCTAGGCCCAGACGTGAGATCGGCGAACGAGTTGATGACCCGCAGGCCGTTCTTGCATGATACCCGACGACCCGCTTGCCGGGTCCGCTCGCAGCTGTTGATAGGGAAAGAACCTATACTCGCATTCTTCGCCCCACCCCTCCCACGAAGTGCCGTCCCCGAAGTCGATCTCGATGAACACCGGCTCGCACATCTTCATGTAGAATCCCCAACGACCGGACCCGCTCGGGCTAAATCCGTTGTATGCGAAGCTTGAACGGTCTCCCCAAGTGTGGTTCCAGCACCCGTTGGCACTGTAGCGGTAGGCGAGTTGATCGAGCGCCGTCTTCGTGACCAGGAAGTCCTGGTTCCACATCAGCATGTCGACATCCATGCCGTTGATGCTGCCCGACAGCGTTGGAAGCGTGCCGGACTGCGCAGTTCCGTCGGCGGCACCAGTCAGCTTTCCGATGAGGTAGTGGATCCAGGATGTCTTCAACGCGTTGAAATGTTGAGTGAGCTCGTATATGCCAACAGCAATATCGTAACACGGTGGAGTCGACGACCACGACGCCACATTCATTGCCACATTCAGTTGGACAGCAGACGGCGTTCCGGCCTCCGGACCAGAGGCGAGCCCCATCGAGGATTCGCGAGATGGGTGTCGTCTGGTCCGATTGAACCGGAGACGAAGTCGACCCTTGAAGACTTCCGCAAGGCGCCGATCACGATCCTCACGAGCGGACGGGGGCGCGATGCGCTCGACCGCACAGTTCGCGCCATTTTCAGAACTGCACTCGTCAGGAGGCGCCGGGAAAGGAGACGACAGAAATGCCTGAATGTTCTGATCTGTCACGGTGACCGCGTCCACGATGTTCAACCCGGCGGTCTATGCCTCGCCCTGCAACTGTATCCTGCGACCCGCCTGATCCGAAACGATCATCGTGTTCGGGTCAAAGTGGACAACGCCGCTGCTTCCCGCTACAGCGATCAGTTCCGCCGCCGACGTGGTCACCTCGAGTGACGTGACCCCCAACTCTGTACCAGCGATTATGCCGGTCCGGTGGTAAGGGTGGATGAAGTTGCTGCCGTAACGTGCTTGAGCGCAAACTCTCGCGGGGTGAGATCGTCGAGTCGACTGTGGGGCCGCTCGCATTCATAGTCGATGCGCCAGGCTTCGATCGTGCGCTGGGCGTCGGCGAGACTGACGAACCAGCTCTCGTTCAGGCATTCGTCCCGGAACGTCCCATTGAAGCTCTCGATGAACGCATTCTGCACGGGCTTTCCCGGGTCAATGAAGTCGAGCGCCACGCCGTGACGATGGGCCCACTCGTCCACGGCCGCGCTCACGAACTCGGGGCCGTTGTCGCACACGATCGCGCGCGGATAGCCGCGCACCGCCGCCACGCGGTCGAGGACGCGGGCCACGCGCTCCCCGGGCAGCCCGAAGTCGACCTCGATCGCGGGACACTCCCGCGTGCAGTCGTCCACGAGGGTGAAGCAGCGGAACACCCGGCCGTCGCCCAGCGTGTCGCGTACGAAATCCATGCTCCAGCGCTCGTTCGCCCGCGTCGGCACCGGCGCGGGCGAACGCGGCACCACCGCGCGCCGCTTCCGCCGGCGCTGCCTGACCTGCAGCCCCTCCTCCTGGTACACGCGCTGCACGCGCTTGTGGTTGATCGGCGGGCCCTCGCGCCGCAGCACGCGCGTGAGTTGCCGATAGCCCCAACGCCGCCGCTTGGCGGCGAGCTCGTGCAACCGGGCGCGCAACGCCGTGTCGGGCGGCCGCGTCGACGCGTATCGCTGCGTCGACCGCGCGAAGCCGGTGAAGCGGCACGCCGCGCGCTCTGACACCTCGGCGGTGATCATCACGTGGTTGACGGCCGTCCGCCGCTGCTCGGGCGTCACCACTTTTTTCCCAGCAGATCCTTCACGACCTGCAGGTTCACCGCCTGGTCGGCGACGATGCGCTTGAGCTGCCGATTCTCGTCCTCCAAGGCCTTCAGCCGCTGGGCCTCGCTGACCTGGAGCCCGCCGTACTTCCGCCGCCATCGGTGGATCGTGGTCTCGCTTACGCCGATTCGGCGGCACACCTCCGCGAGCTTGGCGCCCGCCTCGAGCTCCTGCAAGACCCCTACAATCTGCGCTTCGGTGAATCGACTCTTCCGCATGGTCCTCTCCGGTGGAGGACCGCCATTATAACTGGATCAGGAATCGGGGGTCACGTCACGAGCGGTGTCGTAGACTCCGACGGCTCGCCGCACGCAACGGTGAACAGCAACAGCACTAACGCCGCGCTTCGTACCGGATTCCGTGAACACGTCATAGCCAGCTCCCGCGTATGATTGGCTGCAATCGACCCGTGGAACGTGGATTCGCAGCCCAAAGCTGACGGTCGGTACGGAACCGCGCAAGGATCCGCGACAGAGCATTGACAGGAATCTGTCACCGTGCCATCGCCATCGCGCGCAAATGGCAGCTGGTCTGTGCAGTGAAACCTTCGAGGGAGGGACGGCTGCACGGCCTATTCTCATAGGTGTCCCGTGTACCTCACCGACGCACAGTAGCTCCGCCTCACCCCGATTGCACCGAAGCCGCGCACGCCCCAGGACCGACGCCCGCCTCCGTGACGCAAGCCGCGCGGCGTGCTCCACGGCGTGCTCGGAGCTATACGCATGGATTCACCGCGCAAGGATTTGCCCCGCCCTAACAGGCGCGTATTCTTCGCGTTCAGCTCATGGCGATGAGCGGCGCGTTTGCTTGGAGCGTTCGCCATCTCGCGAGGAAGCTCGCCGCGCCGCCAAGTTCGGCATCACCAAGGCCTGCAACGATGCGCCCTTCGGGGCGCGCACTTGAGGGCGCCTCGCTCCGCCTGTCCGAGAAGGACGAAGGCACCACAATCACGGCGATCGCAGTCGGCACTGACATCGTTCCCGGCCCTGCTGCCGCAGTCGGAAACCCCAAGGCGAACGCGCAAGTTGACGTTTGGCTCGCTGCCCGCTTCCCACTACGCAAGCTCAATCCGCCGACTTCGGATAGTGATCGCGACATTGATCGGTCGCTACCCACTCGGCCGCGCCCGACATCGCGTTCGCCGCCCCGAGCCGCGACCGCCGGCTGGACGGTCGCCCGATGCTATCGCCGCGCAGAGGACCATTTTGACTTCGCGTTGCTCGCCTCCGTTGCCATCCTGCTACTTCGATCGTGACACGACCACTATGGCGCGAGGAGCCCGCTCAGCCAGTGCAGGGTGTTGAGCGCGAAGCGCGGATTCTGCTCGGCGAGCTCGGCGTTCATCCCCATGGGCCGCTTCTGCGGCCCCGCGACCTGCGCGCTGAACATGGCCGCCTCGCCGAAGAAGGCGACGCGGCCGAGGCCCACACGCCGGGTCGCGCCCTGGAGCCATCCGCCCACCGCCTCCTGCCGCGTGCGCGCGTCGAACTGCCAGGCGTAGCGCGGCAGCAGGACGATGAAGTCCGCCGGCAGGACCATCACCGGCTCGACGTCCGCGCCCTCGACGCGGAATGCCTGCCCGGTGAAGCTGCGGACCTGCGTGACGCGCTCCGTGCTGTCGCGCCCGCGGACGATCGCATGGTCGGGGAGCGTTCCGTCCTGCGGCACGAAGAGGGTGGGCGTGCCGCGGATGCGCGTCACCATCGAATCAGGCGCGCCGGCGGGCGTCGCCTTGTACGCGAAGCCGTCGGTGAAGCTCGCCCCGAACGCGGCCGCGAGCTTCGCCGCGGCACCGGCGAGCGGCATGTGGTCGGCGATGAGGAGCAGGCGTCCGCCGCCCTCCACCCACACGCGCATCGCCGCGATCTCGGCGTCGGTGAACGCCGACGGCGTCGGCGTGGGATAACGATCCCACGCGAGCGCGCTCGACTGCGCGTTGGAGATGACGAACAGGTCGCACTTGGCGAGCGCGGCCGCGGTGATGGGCTCGCGTGACGGCGCGACGCGATAGCCGTCGCGCCGCGCGAGCTCGCCGAACGCCCAGAAGCGGTCGTCGAGGGTGTGGAAGTTGTGATGCGCCTCGTCGAGGCAGAGGCGCGGGCCGGTGCCGACCGCGTACGCGGGCCGCGGCACGGGCGGACGGAAGTCGCGGTCGGGGACCTGCTGCGCCGTGAGCGCGCGCGCGGCGACGAGCGTGACGAGACACGCCGCGAGCGCGGCACCGTTCCGGGGACGACCCATCCTGACCTCCGAGAGGGACGCCTGCAAGTTGCGGCGCCGGGCCGTGCCGGACAACTTGCCGCATGCCCTTCTCCACCCTGCGACTCCTCCGCGACGGGCGCGCGCTCGTCGCCGCCCTCGCGCTCCTGATCGTCACCGCCCCGCTCGGCGCGCAGGCGCCCGGCGCTCGCGCCCGCTGGGAGGCCCAGGCGCGCGCGCTGCTCAAGGAGCTCGTCGAGATCAACACCACCGAGAGCGTCGGCAGCACGCTCGCGGCCTCCGAGGCGATGGCGCGGCACCTGCGCGCGGCCGGCTTCCCGGCGAGCGACGTCGTCGTCACGCCGATCACCGAGCGGAAGGGGAACCTCGTCGTCCGGCTCCGGGGCCGGAACACGGGGAAGAAGCCGATCCTCCTGCTCTCGCACCACGACGTGGTGGAGGCCGACGCGCGGGACTGGACGCTGCCGCCGTTCACGTTCATCGAGAAGGACAGCACCTTCTACGGCCGCGGCGTCGCCGACGACAAGGACGAGGGCGCGATCCATCTCACGGTGCTGCTCCGCCTCAAGGCGGAGGGGATCGTTCCCGACCGTGACATCATCGTCGCGCTCACGACCGACGAGGAGAACGGCGAGAACAACGGCGTGGAGTGGCTCCTGCGCAACCGACGCGAGCTGATCGACGCCGAGTTCGGCTTCAACGAGGGTGGTGGCGGCCGGATGGAGGAGGGGAAGAAGGTCTCCAACGACGTGCAGGCGAGCGAGAAGAAGTACACCGACTTCCGCCTCGAGACGACGAACCCGGGCGGCCACAGCTCGCAGCCGCGCGCCGACAACGCGATCTACGCGCTCGCGCACGCCCTCGCGCGCATCGAGTCCCACCGCTTCCCCGTCCACCTGAACGAGGTCACCCGCGAGTACTTCCGACGGCAGGCGGCGATCGTCGGCGGCGAGATGGGCGACGCGATGCGGCGCATCATCGCCAACGAACGCGACTCGGCCGCCGCCGCGCTCCTCTCGCGCGACCCGGCACACAGCTCGCGCCTCCGCACGAGCTGCGTCGCGACGATGCTCGAGGGCGGGCACGCACCCAACGCGCTCCCCCAGCGCGCGCGCGCCAACGTGAACTGCCGCATCCTCCCCGACGAACCGGCGGAGGAGGTGCAGCGCACGCTCGAGCGCGTCATCGCCGACACCGCGGTGAAGGTCACCAACCTCACGGGCTCGCGTGAGAGTCCGCCGTCGCCGCTCACCCCGGACCTGCTCCGGAGCATCGAGGAGACGACCCGCGAGGTGTGGCCGGGGATGCCCGTCGTCCCGACGATGAGCACCGGCGCGACCGACGCGCTCTACCTGCGCCGGGCCGGCATCCCCGTCTACGGCGTCTCGGGCCTCTTCTACTCGGCGCCCAACGCGCACGGGATGAACGAGAAGGTCGAGGCGCGCGCCTTCTACGATGGCCTCGAGTTCATGTACCGGCTCGTGCGCCGCATCACCACCACCGGACCCGGAATGTGATGACCATGTCCATGCGTCTCCGCCGCACCGCACTCCTCCTGCTCGCGGCGACCGCCGCCGCGCCGCTCCCGATGCGTGCGCAGGCGCGTCCCGGCACCCCACCGCCCGCCCTCGCACCGCGCACCCGGTGGGAGGCGCAGGCGCGCGCGATGCTCAAGGAGCTCGTCGAGATCAACACCACGCACTCGGTGGGCAACACCGTCACCGCCGCCGAGGCGATGGCGAAGCACATGCGCGCCGCCGGCTTCCCGAGCGAGGACGTGGTCGTCGTCGAGAACGCGCCGCGGAAGGGCAATCTCGTCGTGCGCTATCGCGGGAGGAACACCGGCCGCAAGCCGATCCTGCTGCTCTCGCACATCGACGTGGTGGAGGCCGACCCCAAGGACTGGACGCTGCCGCCGTTCGAGTTCATCGAGCGCGACGGCATCTTCTACGGCCGCGGCGTCGCCGACGACAAGGACGAGAGTGCGATGCACCTCACGATCCTCCTGCGGATGAAGGCCGAGGGGGTCGTCCCCGACCGGGACATCATCGTCGCGCTCACCGCCGACGAGGAGGGCGGCCCGCACAACGGCGTGGACTGGATCCTCCGCAACCGCCCCGAGCTGCTGCAGGCCGAGTACGCGTTCAACGAAGGGGGTGGCGGCCGGACGGAGGAGGGGAAGAAGGTCTCCAACGACGTGCAGGCCAGCGAGAAGAAGGTCGCGAACTTCACGCTCACCGCGACCAACTCGGGCGGGCACAGCTCCGTCCCGCGGCCGGACAACGCGATCTACCAGCTGGCGGCGGCGCTCGACCGGATGGGCAAGTACCATCATCCGGTGCACCTGAACGAGATCACGCGCGAGTACTTCCGCCGGCAGTCGGCGATCGTCGGCGGCGAGACGGGGGCGGCGATGCGGCGCATCGTCGCCGACCCGCGCGACTCGGCCGCGGCGGCGACGATCTCGCGCGATCCGGCGAACAACTCGCGTCTCCGTACCACCTGCGTCGCGACGATGCTCTCGGGCGGCCATGCGATGAACGCCCTCCCGCAGCGCGCGACCGCGACGGTCAACTGCCGGATCCTCCCCGACGAGACGCAGGCCGAGGTGCAGGCCCGCATCATCGCCGCGGTGGCCGACACCGGGGTGAAGGTCACCGTCGAACGCGAAGCGGCCGACAGTCCGCCGTCGCCGCTCACGCCCGAGCTGCTCAAGGCGATCGAGGAGACGACGCGCGAGATGTGGCCCAACATGCCGGTCGTCCCCACGATGAGCACCGGTGCGACCGACGGCCGGTACCTGCGCAACGCGGGGATCCCCGTCTACGGCGTCTCCGGGCTCTTCTACGCCAATCCCAACGCGCACGGGATGAACGAGAAGATCGAGGTGAAGGAGTTCTACGAGGGGCTCGAGTTCATGTATCGGCTGGTGCGGAAGGTCACGGCCGGGCCGGGGATGTGAGGGAGGCGCCCGGCCGGCGCGTGCCGGCCGGCACGATCGCCGTCACGCGGATCCCCGCATCGCGCACCGCGCCGTAGATCCAGAACACGTCCTGGTACGCGACCGTCCGCGCGCCATCGATGAAGAGGATCTTCTCGGGCCGGCCGTCGTAGATCCGCGTGAGCTCGGGCAGGAGGGCCGAGGGGGCGATCGCGCGTCCGTTCACCGAGTAGCTCGGGCCCGGGTCCACCCTGAGCACGATGTTCGGGGCGCTCGAGTGCTCGCCGGGCGTGGTCGCCGGGACCGGCAAGGGGAGTTCGGCCTTCCACTGCTCCTTGGGGAGCGCCCAGAGGATCGCGGCGATCAGCAGCACCAGCAGGATGTCGATCATCGGCACGACGTTCGGCTCGCTCGCGAGCCCGCCACCGCCCATCGGTCCCATATGCACTCCGGGTGAGAGGTCGTCCTGACGCTCTCACCCGGGGATTGTCCTGCGATGGGCGCCGCATGACGGCGCGATGAAGCCTGCGTGAGGTGTCGCTTACGCGCTCACCGCGGCGGCCCCATCTCGCGCAGCCGCTTGAGGACCTCGCCGAGCAGCTGCATCTCGCGGCCGTAGGTGGCCCAGTCGTCGGCGCGCTGCGCCGCGCGCGCCCGCTCGTAGTGCTCGGACGCCTCCGTCGCGAGCGCCGCCCGCTGTGCGTCCCCCGCGGCGCCCGGACGCGCGGCAGCGGTCGCCGCCGCGCCGGCAGCCGTGCTCGCGGTGGAACCCGGCCGTGCCGCACCCGACCCGCCGAACATCACCTGGAGCGCGCCGAGGAAGGTCTCGTTCATCACCACGCGCCCTTCGTGCGCGACGACCACGCGCTTGAGCTCGGGGATCTTCCCGCCCTCCGACTGCAGGTAGAGCGGCTGCACGTAGAGCAGCGACGCCTCGATGGGGATCACCAACAGCTCGCCGCGGATGACCTGGCTGCCGCCTTGGTCCCAGAGCGAGACCTGCCGAGAGACCTCGGTGTCCTGGTTGATGCGACTCGTCACCTGTCGCGGCCCGAAGACGAGGCTCTGCCGCGGGAAGCGGTAGGCGATGAGCTTGCCGTACTGCTCGCCGTCGTTCCGCGCGACCATCCAGGCCGCGAGGTTGTCCTTCTGCCGTGGCGTGAAGGGCCGCATGATCAGGTACTCGGCCTCCTTCTCGCCGGGGAGGCGCATGACGATGTGCCGCTGGAACCCGTTCCCTTCCTCGTCATCGGCGCCGGGGATCTGCCACTGGTCCTCGCGGTGGTAGAAGGTCTCCGGATCGGTCATGTGGAACGTCGCATACAGGTAGGTCTGCGCGTCGAAGAGCGCCTCCGGATACCGCACGTGCGAGCGGAGGTCGGCGGGCATCTCGTCCATCGGCCGGAGCAGGTCGGGATAGATGCGCGAGAGGGTGCGGATCATCGGATCCGCCGGATCGCTCAGGTACGCCTTGATGGTGCCGTCGTACGCCTCGACGGTCACCTTCACGCTGTTGCGCAGGTAGTTGGTGCCATCGCCCATGCGCGCCGAGTACGGGTAGCGGTCGGTGGCCGTGTAGGCGTCGAGCATCCAGACGAGCCGCCCGCTGTCGGTCACGACGAGGAGCGGGTCGGGATCGAAGCGCAGGAACGGGAGCGCCTTCTGCGCGCGCTCGCGGACGTTGCGGTAGAACAGCACGCGCGTGCTGTCGGTGAGGTCGCCCGAGAGGAGGATGTTGAGCGACTGGAAGCGGAGCGCGAAGAGCGCCTTGCGCATGAGCGAGCCGATGGGGACGCCCGCCGCCCCGGTGTAGGTCGAGTAGACCCCCTCGTCCCCTTCGGCGGCCGGATGGTCGAACTCCCGCTGCCGCGAGGGCGCGAGGGCGAAGGTGCTCGCGACCTCGCCGAAGTAGATCTGCGGCCGCGTGACGTCGCGGTCGATGCTCGTCGTGGGCGGAAGGTCCTGCACCCAGAGCACGGGGAGCCCTTCCGGGGTGATCTCGTTGGTCGGGCCCATCGTGAGCCCCATGCCGTGCGTGAACGTGAGGTGCTCGTTCACGAAGGTGCGCGTGGGCAGCGACGCGACGTCGAGCTCGCGCGCCGAGAGGAGCACGTGCCGGAGGCTGCCGTTCACCTGGTACCGGTCGTCGTCCACCGCGATGAACTCGTAGTAGGTGCGGATGGACTGCAGCTGGCCGAAGGTCCGGAGCAGCGGCGCGCGGTCCCAGAGCCGCACGTTGTCGATCGTCGCCCGGTTGGCCTCGAGGTCGCGCGCGGTGAGCTCCTGCGCGCCGTCGAGTTCGCGGCGCTCGACCGCCTCGAGCCCCCAGGCCTTCCGCGTCGCCGCGATGTGGTGCGCGATCTGCGGCGCCTCCTTCGCGAGCTCGTTGGGCTGCACGACGAGGCGCTGGTAGAGCGAGGGGATGATCCCCGTGAAGACGAGCGAGAGGACGAGATACCCGACGATGACGCCGCCCGCGGTGCGCACCACCCGGCCGCTGCGGGCACCCCAGAGGACCGCGAGACAGCCGGCGGCCAGCAGCGCGGCCATCACGTACAACGAGGGCAGTACGATGCTCACGTCGGTGAGGGTCGCCCCCTGCAGTGGACCGTGTGACCCGAAGAGCAGCGACGGCGCGCTGACGAACGCGAGGCGCGCCGCATGCACCAGCAGCAACGACGCGACGAGCGTCGCGGTGTGGAGGCTGACGCGCGGGTCCACCCGCAGGCGGAAGGCGCGCATCCCGATGTCACCGCGCGCGAGATAGATCGGCACCACGAGGAGCACCAGCGAGAAGAACAGCGCGACCGTCACGATGCCGAGCGCGAGCTCGAGCGTGGGCAGCGTGAAGACGTAATAGGCGATGTCGCGGCTGAAGATCGGGTCGACCTCGCCGAACGGCGTGCGATAGAAGAACTGGACGAGCGTCCGCCACTGGGCGGCCGCGCTCAGCGCGATCAGGGCCGCGCCGCCGAGCGACACCGGGAGCGCGAGCATCTCGGCGAGGCGGACGAAGAGGCGTTCGCGGGTCTCGATCCCCCCTTCGGCGAGCACGCGCACCGACTCGCGGACCTGCTCGATCCCCCGCAGCGCGATCCGCGCGTTGAGGTAGAGCAGCGCGAACCCGCCCACCCCCGCGAGGAGGCCGAGCGCCCACTGCGCCCCGATCTGGAGCAGGAAGACCCGCTCGAACCCGACCTCGCGGAACCACCACCAATCGGTGATGCGCGTCGCGATGGCGCGGGCGAAGAGGAAGAGCAGGAGCAGCGCGAACAGCCAGAGCACGAACGACGGGCGGGACGCGCGCTTGGGCAGCGACTTGGCCATCGGGATCTCGGTCGGGGGGAGGTGCGGCTACCGATGAAGTCTGGTGACGCGTCGCGGGCGGCGCCATGCCGCGGACCGCCGCGTTCCACCCTGCCCGCTCCCGATGTAGCTTCAGTCCACGTCGCCCACCCGTTCCCACTTGTCGAGCCTCACCGACCGCCTCCGCGCCGCCCTCGCCGGCCGCTACGACATCGAACGCGAACAGGGACGCGGCGGCATGGCGATCGTGTTCCGGGCGCGCGACCTCCGGCACGACCGCACGGTGGCGGTGAAGGTGCTCCTCCCCGAGCTCGGCGAGGCGCTCGGCGCCGAGCGGTTCCTGCGGGAGGTGCGGATCACCGCGAAGCTGAGCCACCCGCACATCCTCCCGCTCCTCGATTCGGGCGAGGCGGATGGGCTGCTCTTCTACGTGATGCCGTTCGTCGAGGGCGAGTCCCTGCGCGACCTCCTCGCCCGCGAAGGGGAACTCCCCGTGGACGACGCCCTCCGCATCACCCGCGAAGTGGCCGACGCGCTGGGGTACGCGCACACCCACGGGGTCGTGCACCGCGACATCAAGCCGGAGAACATCCTCCTGCAGGGCGGGCACGCGCTCGTGGCGGACTTCGGGATCGCGCGCGCCTTCGACGCGCCCGAACTGCAGCAGTCGATCACGCTGACCGGCACCTCGATCGGGACGCCGCTCTACATGAGCCCGGAGCAGGCGCACGGCGATGCCAACCTCGACGGGCGCAGCGACCTGTATTCGCTCGGCTGCGTCGCGTACGAGATGCTCACGAGCGAGCCGCCGTACACCGGCCCGAACGCGATGGCGATCACGGCGCGCAAGCTCACGGAGCCGGTCCCGCCGCTCCGGTCGCGGCGGATCTCGGTGAGCACCGCGCTGGAGGCCGCGATCACGCGGGCGCTCGCGCGCACCCCGGCGGACCGCTTCCGCACCGCCCACGAGTTCCTCGAGCAGATCAGCGAGAAGGCCATCACCGGCGAAACGGTCACGCCGACGCGGGCTCTCCCCGCCGCCGCACCCGACCGCTCCCGGGCGGTGCTCGTCGGCGTGGCGGTCCTCGCGCTCGCCTCCGCCGCCTGGTTCGCGATGCGGCCCCGCGCGGCCACGCCCGGCGAGGGGGTCTCCTCGGTCGCGATCCTCCCCTTCGAGAATCTCAGCCCCGACACGGCGCAGGCCTACTTCGCACTCGGCCTCGCCGACGAGATCATCACGAGCCTCTCGATGGTGGAGGGGATGAAGGTCGCCTCGCGCACCTCCACCACGGTGCTCGCCGCGCAGGGGCTCGAGATCGCCGAGCTCGGCCGGCGGCTGGGCGTCGCGACGGTCGTCGAAGGGAGCGTCCGCGCCGCGGGCGAGCGGATGCGCGTCACCGCGCGGCTCGTCCCGGTGGACGGCGGGGCGCCACTCTGGTCGGAGACGTTCGAGCGCACCGCCGACGACGCGCTCCGGATCCAGGAGGAGATCGCCGGATCCATCGTGGAGGCGCTCAAGGGGAAGCTCGGGGGCGGACAACTGCAGGCGGTCCGCAGCGGTACCACCGACCCGGAAGCGTACGACCTGTACTTGCAGGGACGGTCGCTGCGGCAGCGGCAGACCGAGCAGACGATCGCCCGCGCCGTCGAGTTCTTCCAGCAGGCGATCGCGCGCGCGCCGGACTTCGCCCGCGCGCATGCGAGCCTCGCCGAGGTGCGAGCCGTCCAGGGCTACTACGAGTATGTCGCGCCCGGCGTCGCCTTCCCCGCCGCCGCGCGTGCGGCCGAGGAGGCGCTCCGCCTCGACTCCCGCATCGGGTCGGCGCACGCGACGCGGGCGTACGTCTCCCTCTACTACGACTGGGACCTCGCGAAGTCGGAACGGGAGTTCAAGCAGGCCCTCGCGGTGGAGCCCAACTCGGCGATCGCGCACCAGTGGTACGCCAACCTGCTCGTCGCGCAGGGGCGGTTCGACCGCGCGGAGCAGGAGTTCCGCACCGCGCTCGCCATCGACCCTGCGGCGGCGGTCCGTCGCGCGGCGCTCATCTACGTGGACCACTACAGCGGGAACTACCCGCGTGGCGTGGCGACCTATCGCAGCGCGGTCGCGATCGACTCGAGCTACGCGCTCACTTTCCTGTGGGGCTCGTGGGTCCTCGAGGGTGCCGGACTGAAGGATGAGGCGATCGCCGCGTTGGAGCGCTCGGTGGAACTCTCCTCGGGCGGGATCGGCTTCGTCGCCGGGCTCGCCCGGATGCGCGCGGTCCGCGGCGAGACGGCCGAGGCGCGTCGCCTCCTCGCGCAGGTGACGGCGTCGAAGGTGGTGCCCGCCTACGACGTGGCGCTCATCCACCTCGCGCTCGGCGACCGCGCCGAGGCGCTGCGCTGGCTCGAACGCGCGCACGAGGCGCGCTCCCACTCGATGGTGCTCATGCGGCACGACCCGCATCTCGACCCGCTCCGCGGGGACCCCGCGTTCGAGGCGATCGCGAAGAAGGTCGGGATCTGATCAGGGCGAGGCGCCGCACCCGTCGGTGCGGCGCGTGAACACCATCTGGCTCGCGAGCCAGCGCCCGCCCGACCGGACCAGCACGTAGTGGTCGATCCCGCAATGGCTCACGACGCCGTCGAAGCGCGTGACGTAGGGCGCGACGAGATGCGCGATGGGTCCGTCGACCGTGACCACCGGTGGCCGGAGCACCCCACTGAACACGCGCGGGTCGCTCGCCATCCCGACGAGGAACTCGCCGAGCGTCCGTACCGTGACCGCGCCGGTCGCGACGGCGACGCCCACCGTGGACATGGTCGGGAGGGAGGCGGCGCGCAGGTAGGCGGTGTCGCGCGCGCTCATCGCGGCGACGTACCGCTCGACCACCCCGACGATGGTCGCCGAATCGGCCGACGTGGTCTGCGCGCGAGCGGACGGCGTGACGAGGAGGAACAGCCCGGCGAGCATCGCGGCGCCGCGGACCTGTCGCCGATCGTGCGCGACGAGCACGTCGTGCCGGCCGCGCCGCCGCTCCAGTCGGCGCACCGCCACCGCCGCGAAGGCGAACGAGCCGCACCAGAGCCAGTAGCCCGCGCGCAGGTCGAGGAACTCCCCGCCCCGTGGCCAGATCCACTGCACGTTGAGGATGAAGGCGGCCCAGAGCTGCGCCGAGAGTCGGTACGGCACCGGGAAGTGGCTGCGCGGCCAGGCGAGCACCAGCGCCAGCGTGTAGGCCATGAGCAGGTTGGAGAGTGCGCTCATTGCCATGAGCACTTCGCGGATGGTGAGGAGGTCGATCTCCGCGAACTCGTGCCAGGTCGCCGGGCCGATCGCGACGAGGAAGGCCTGCCAGCCCGGAAGGACACCGTCGGCCAGGGTCGCCGACGCAGCCTCGACCGGGAGGAACCAGGCGGTGGCGAACAGCACCAGCGCGGCGAATGCGGGGCGCTTCTCGCGTTCCATGTGACTGACTCAAGGTCAAGGGGGCAAGCCTACGGTGCACCCGCCGGCGCGCCGGCGCAATGCGGGAATCCCCGGTCATCCAACCCAGCTCGCTTGACCAGTCGCGCCGTCGGATTCAGACTTGGGCCGAGTGATCGTGCCGAGCGCTCGCGAACGACCGGCGACGAACGCGCCGGCATCGGAGCCCACCGCCTCCCAGGAACTCCGTGTCCCGAGTCGCCTGTCGTTCCGTCTGGCTCGCCCTCTCCCTCGCGCTGCCGGCGTCGACGGAGGCTCGCGCGCAGTCCGCAGGTCCGACCCTGGAGCTCGGCGAGCGGGTGCGCGTCTCGGCGAGGGACTACCGCCCGTACGTCGAGTACATCTTCGAGGGGCGATCGGGGGACTCGCTGCAGTTCCGGCACGTCGGCACGACGCTCACGCACTGGAAGCATGAGCGCGATGTCCGACGGCTCGGACGATTCGTCCGGCCTCGATCCCGGGGCATGGGAGCGGTGCGTGGTCTGCGCTGGGCCGTCGTGGGGGTCGCTCTGGGCGCCGCCATCGGCGCGGTGCAGAAGGATTGCACCGGGTGCCTGGAGTCACCCACGAAGGGTGAACGCATGAGGACGGCGGCGACGGAACTGGGGATCGTCAGCGCCACGATGGGTGCGACGATCGGCGCGATCGCGCCGGGCGACGTGTGGCAGCGCATCGACCCGCGGAATCGCGCCGCCTTCGCCCCCAGGCGCGGATTCCGCCGGGGATGGGGCCAACAGACGGCGCCCCCGGCCATCGTTCTGTCCGGAGGCGCCTCGCCCTCGATCCGTTGACCTCACGATCACCGCATTCAGGCCACCGCCATCGCCCCGGCCTCGACCACCTTGCCGTCGAACAGGTGCACCTCGCGGTCCGCATGCTGGGCGTATCGCGAATCGTGCGTCACCATGCAGATCGTGGAGCCGTTCTTGTTGAGCTCGCGGAGCAGCTCCATCACCGCCTCGCCGTTCTTCGAGTCGAGGTTGCCCGTCGGCTCGTCGGCGAGGAGGATCGCCGGGTCGCCCGCCACCGCGCGCGCCACCGCGACGCGCTGCTGCTGGCCGCCCGAGAGCTGCGTCGGGTAGTGCTTGGTGCGATGGCTCATGCCCACGCGCTCGAGCGCCGCGGCCACGCGGTCCTTCCGCTCGCTCGCCGGCATGTCGCGATAGGTGAGCGGGAGCTCGACGTTCTCGAAGACCGTGAGGTCGCCGATCAGGTTGAACGCCTGGAAGATGAAGCCGATCTGCCGATTGCGGACGCGCGCGCGCTCCACCGGCGCGAGCTTCGCGACCTGGTGCCCGTCGAGGAGGTAGTTGCCGTCGCTCGGCGTGTCGAGGAGGCCGAGGATCGAGAGGAGCGTCGTCTTGCCGCAGCCCGACGGGCCGCTGATGGCGACGTACTCGCCCTTCTTGATCTCGAAGTGGATGTCCTGCAGCGCGTGGGTCTCGACCTCGTCGGTGAGGAAGACCTTCTTGATGCCGGTCATCGAGATCAGCGCGGGGGCGGTCGGGTTCATCATCGGGGCTCCGGGGGTTGGGCGGTGGCGGTCGTGTAAGCGGCTACTTGATGCGCACGCGGTCCACCGCGGCGTACTGCGTCATGTCGCTGAGGATCACCTGGTCGCCCACCTTGAGGCCGCCGAGGATCTCCACGGTGTTCACGCTCGTGCGGCCGAGCTCGACGGGCATCCGCACCGCCGCCGAGCCACCGTCCACGAGCACGAACAGTCCCACGCGCCCGCTCGCCGCGCCGAACGCCGGTCGCCCGGTGTGCAGCACGTTGTTCAGGCGTTCGATCTGGATGGTGCCGTCCACCGAGAGGTCCGGCACCGCGCCGGCGGGGAGCGGTCCCTCGAGCGAGACGTCGATGGTGACCGTCCCCTGGATCGCCGACGGGTCCTTCCGGATCACGCGCCCCTTCACGATCCCGTTGCGCGTGTCCACCGTCGCCGACTGGCCGAGCACGACGTCCTTCGCCTGCGACTCGGGGATCCGCAGCACGGCCTTGAGCTTTCCCGGCTGCACCACCTTCGCGAGCGTCGTCCCTTCGGGCACCCACTGGCCGAGCTGGAGCGTGAGGTCCTGCAGCACGCCGCCCTCGGGGGCGCGCACGCTGAGCGATCCGAGCCGGTTGCGCTGGCGCTCGGCGATCGCCGCGGGCTGCGCGACCTGGCCCGTCTGCGTCGCGATCTGCGAATCGATGGAGGCCCGCTGCAGCTCGAGGCGCTCGCGTTCCACGCGGAGGCGGGTCGTGGCCTCCTCGGCCTGCGCCCGGCGGTTCGCCACCTCGAAGGCCGAGATGAGGTTGCGGCGCTGGAGCGAATCGGCTGCCTGGGCCTCCTGCGTCGCCGCGACGTACGTCGTGCGCGCGGTCGCGACCACGCCCTCCTGCGTGAGGATCTGGCTGCGCAGGTTCGTCTTGAGGTTGAGGAGCTCGATCTGCGCCTGCCGCACCTGCTGCTCGGCCTGCATCGTCTGGATCTGCAGGTCGGGGTTGCTCATCTCGAGCAGCACCTGTCCGGCCCCCACGCGGTCGCCCGACTCGACCGATTTGCGATCGACGCGCGCCGACGCCTGCGCCGTGATGAAGCGGATCTGCTCGGGCACGAGCGTGCCGGGCCCGCGCACCTCGCGCACGACGTCGCCCTGCCGCACCGAGTCGATGAGGATGGCGACGCGCTGCACGGTGGGCGCCGCCGGGTCGAGTCGCGAGAGCGCGATCGTCGCGAGGATCACGACGGCCACGCCGGCGCCGATGGCGAGGTTGCGTCCGGTCTTCTTCTGGGGAGCGCGTGCGATATCCATCGTCGTCAGTCAGCCCTGAGTGTGATCGCCGGATCCACCGCTGCCGCCCGTCGCGCAGGCGCGTACGTCGCGACGGCAGCGACGCCGAGCAGCACGAGCGGGACCAGCGTGAACGTCATCGGATCGAGCGCGTTGCCGCCATATAGTACGCCCGCGAGCAGACGGCTGGCACCCACGGCCCCGGCGAGGCCGAGGACCGCGCCGACCAGCACCAGCGCCATGCCCTGCCGCATCATCAACCGGATCACGTCCGCCGCCGCGGCGCCGATCGCCATCCGGATCCCGATCTCGCGGGTGCGCTGCGAGACCGAGTACGCCATCACCCCGTACATCCCGACGGCCGCGAGCAGCAGGCCGAGCAGGCCGAACACCCCGAGTGCCATGCCCGTGATGCGGGCCGGGAGCAGGGCGATGCTCAGGTGCTCGTCGGCCGTACGCAGGTTGCTGACGGGAAGATTCGCGTCGAGGTCGGCCACGATCCGGCGGAGCGTCGGGATGGCCGCCGAGGGGTCGCCGGCGGTGCGGATCACCACCGCCATGTTCGCCCCCCAGAGCTGGGCCTGGGGGAACCACATGAAGGCCTTCGGATCCTCACCGAGCCGCTGGTACTTGCCGGTCGGCACCACGCCCACGACGGTCCACTCGCGACCGGCGGTCCGTACCACCTTCCCGACCGCCTCCTGTCCGGGCCAGAACCGGTCGGCGAAGCGCTGGTTGATGATGATCGCCCGCACGGCGCCGCTGTCGTCCTGCGCGGTGAAGTCGCGGCCGCGCAGGAGCGGGATGCCCATCGCCGCGAAGTACCCCGGCGCGTTGCGTGAGTAGTTGACCGACATCCCCTCGTCCTTGGCCGGCACGTACCCGGGGATCTCGACGCCGCGGTCGCTGCTGTTGAGCCCGAGCGGCACGGCCTCGGTCAGGCTCGCCGCGCGGACGGTCGGCTCCGCCTCGAGCCGCGAGACGAGCTCGCGGTAGAAGGTCTCGGTGTTGCCCCGCGCATACCCTTGCATCGACGGATCGAGGTCGGCGATGAGGAGGTTCGTCTCGTCGAATCCCTTGTCGAGCGCCGTCGCCGCGCGGAGGTTGCCGAGGAAGAGCCCGGCCGAGACGAGGAGCACGATGGAGAGCGCCATCTGCGCGACGACGAGGCCGCGCCGCACGCGCGAGCGGCCGTCGCCGGCCGGTGCCTCGCCCTTCAGGGCGGGGATCAGCGCCGGACGCGTCGCCTGCAGCGCCGGGGCGAGCCCGAAGAGGACGCCGGTGAGGACGGTCGCGCCCAACGCGAAGCCGAGGACGCGACCGCTCAGCTGCAGGTCCGGCGCGAAGTCGATCGCGATCGGGAAACGGATGCCGTTCACCAGCGCGATCGCCCAGGTCGCGACGAGCAGCCCGGCCACGCCCGAGACCAACGAGAAGACCAAGCTCTCGACGAGCAGCTGCCGGACGAGCGCGGCGCGACGGGCGCCGAGGGCGAGGCGGATCGCCATCTCCCGCGCCCGGTCGCGCGCCCGCGCGAGGAACAGGTTCGCGACGTTCACGCAGGCGATCAGCAGGAGGATCACGACGACAGCCATCACCACCGCGGAGAGTCCGACCTGCGCCCCGCGGAACGACGGATGGACCCCCGCCTCGTCCTGTGGCACCATGTGGATCCCGCTCTGCTCGTACTCATCCGGGAACTCGGCGCGCAACTCCGTCTCGAGCGCATCGAGGCGTGCCCGCGCCTGGGCGAACGAGACGCCCGGCTTCAGTCGCGCGACGATGTTCATGTAATTGTTGCCGCGCGTCTCGAACCCCGCCTCTCCGCCGGGCCGGACCTGGCCGAGCTGCATGAGCGGGATCCAGAGCATCGGCTGCACCATCGGCATCACGCCGAGGAAGCCCGGCGGGGCCACGCCGACCACGGTCACATTGCGGCCGTTGAGCGGGACCTCCCGTCCGACGATGGCCGGGTCGGCACCGAACAGCGTCCGCCAGCCCGCGTCCGAGAGGACGATCACGGGATGCGCACCGCGCCCCTCGTCCTCCTCGGGGAGGAAGGTGCGGCCCCGCGCGGCCGGCACGCCGAGCACGGAGAAGAAGTCGGCCGAGACCATCTGCGCGAAGACCATCGTCGGCCGCCCCGAGGCGGTGATGCTCACCTCGGACCAGTTCCAGGCCATCGCGCCGTCGAACACATCCGTGGTGCGGCGGCGCACGTCCCAGAAGTGCGGGATGGAGCTCGACCCGTACAGTTCGGGCCCGGGCCAGGTTCGGTAGAGCTGGACCAAACGGTCGGTCTCCCGCACGGCGGGGACGGGCCGGAGCAGGAGCGCCTCCACCGCGGCGAAGACCGCGGTGTTGAGCCCGATGCCCAGCGCGAGCGTGACGACGACGATCGTCGTGAAGAGCGGACTCTTCACGAGCATGCGGCCGGCGAAGCGCAGGTCGTCAATCATAGCGGAGCGCCTGCATCGGATCGACCTGCGCCGCGCGCCGAGCCGGAACGTAGCCGGCGGCGAGCGCGACCACGGCGAGGAGCACGACGCTCAGCGAGAAGACCGCGGGATCGTGACCCTCGAGGCCGAAGAGCAGCGAGCGCGCCGCGCGGCCGAGCGCGAACGCGGCCGCGACCCCGAGCGCGCCGCCGATCACGGTCATGAGCGCGACCTGCTTCATCACGAGCCCGCGCACCTGGCCGCCGTCGGCGCCGAGCGCCATGCGCACGCCGATCTCGCGCGTCCGCTGGGCGACCGAATAGGCGAGCACCCCGTAGAGCCCCACGCCCGCGAGCAGCGTGGCGAGCACGGCGAAGCAGGCCGAGAGGATCGAGATCATCCGGTCGAGGAAGACGTTCTCGCGCACCTGCTGCGGCAGCGTCTTGAGGTCCTCCACCGGGATCGTCGCGTCGACCCGCTTCACCACCTCGCGGATGCTGGCGAGCATCTGCTCCGGCGGGAGCGTGGACTTCACGTAGAAGTTCATGTAGCCGAACGTGAGCGTCTGCGGCCAGCTCGTGTAGAAGACCGGCGGCACCGAGTCCTTCACGTCGGCGTACTTGATGTCCGGCACGAGCCCCACGATCTGGATGTCGAGGGTGTCGCGGCTCGTCTCGTCGGTCATGAACTTGCCGACGGCGTCGTTGCCGAGCTTGAACTTCCGGGCGAAGGCCTGGTTCACCACCGCGACCTTCATCCCGCCGCGGATGTCCGAGACGGCGATGTCGCGCCCGGCGAGCATCGCGACGCCGAGCGTGGTGAAGTAGCCGGCGCCCACCGAGTTGAAGCGCGAGTTGTTGTCCACGTCGGGACCGCGCTCGTAGCCCTGCACGAGCACGTCGGTCCCCCAGTTGCTGCCGGCCATGAGGGGCACGAGCGCGGAGGTCACGCCGGTGACGCCGGGGACCGTGCGGAGCTCCTCCTCGACCCGCTGGAAGTAGAGCGTGGAGCGCGTCGAGTCGTAGCCGGAGCGCTCGGGGGAGAGCCCGAACGTCGCGAACTGCTCGATCTCGACGCCAAGGTCCACGCGGCTCACGTTCACGAGGCTCTTGAGGAAGAGCCCGGCCGACACGAGCAGCGCCATCGAGAGCGTGATCTGCACGGTGACGAGCGACGCCCGGAAGCGCGCCGCCGCCTTGCCACCCGTGAGCTGTCCCGCGCCCGAACGGATGACCGAGATCAGGTCGCTGCGCGTGCTGTGCAGCGCCGGGAACATGCCGAACACCAGGCCCGTCGCGATCGAGAGCCCGGCGGCGAAGAGCACCACCGAGGGCTGCAGCTCGAACCGCAGCGTCTCGATCGCGTCCGAGGGCATCAGTGATCCGATGAACGTCAGCGTCCACTGCGCCACCACGAGGCTCGCCGCGCCGCCGAGCAGCGACAGCAGCACCGACTCGGTGAGCAGCAGCGACAGCAGCTGCCGCCGTGTCGCGCCGAGCGCGAGCCGCACGCCCATCTCGGCGGCGCGCCCCGCGCCGCGCGCGAGGAGGAGGTTCGCGATGTTCGCGCAGGCGATGAGGAGCACCACGCCGGTGACGCCGAAGAGGAGGTAGAGCGGCGTCCGCGCCTCATTGAAGATGGAGCTCTGCCCCTGCTTCCCCGGCTCCACCCCGAGCGTCTTCGTGCGGAACCGCTGCATCGTCTGGTCGCTCATGCCCTCCTGCAGCGGCGCCTCGACGTCATTGATGATCGGGCGGTAGAGCCCGTTGAGCGCGGCAGTCGCCTGGTCGAGCGAGACGCCCGGCTTCAGGCGGCCGAAGACGTAGACCCAGTAGTTGCTGCGGCGCTCGAACTGCTCGGTGCGGAAGAAGCGCTCGAGCTGCGCGCGCATCGAGATGGGCACGAAGAACCGCGGGCGCGAGCCCAGCGTGGTCCCGGTGAAGCCCTCGGGCGCGACGCCGACGATGCTGTAGGTGGAGCCGTTGATGATGATCGTGCGGCCGACCACGCCGGGATCCGCGCCGAAGCGTTCGCGCCAGAAGTCGTGCGCGAGCACCGTGACGTAGTTCGCACCGGGGACCGCGTCGTCGCTCGGCGTGAGGAGCCGCCCCACCGCGGCCTGCAGCTGGAGCGTCGGGAAGTACGACCCCGAGACCATCATCCCTTCGGCGGTCATCGGCTCGTTGTCGATCGCGACGCTCGCGCCCATGTTGCGATGCGCAGCGAGGCCCGTGAGGACCGTCTGCGCCTTCTCGAGGTCGCGGAACATCGGATACGAGAGCACGACGTCGCAGTCGCCCGCCTGCGAGCAGGACTGGGACCCGGGCTTCGGGCCCGGCGCGCTCAGGTTCACCAGCTCCGTGGGCGCCGGCACCGGCAGCGGCCGCAGGAGGATCTGGTCGAACAGCGAGAAGATCGCCGAGTTGGCGCCGATCCCGAGCGCGAGGGAGAGCACGGCGACCGCCGTGACGAACGGCGTGCGGAGGAGCATGCGCGCCGCGAGCTTCACGTTCTGCAGCATGGGACGGGGCTTGGGGGGCGGTGGCCTCGATGACGCGGGGTTGGACAGTCGCCGCGGCCATACCGTTTGACCTCCCCCGACTACCTGCGGGGCCGAGGGCGAGTTTCAGCCCCGGGCCGACCCGAGCAACTTGCCTGCGGGGTCCTTCGCTTCCCCCTCCAGCACCATCCGGCCCTCGCGGAGCCCGCCCCGCAGATGGAGCACATCGCCGCCGCTCCCGACCCAGTCCTGCCCCCATTGGCCGGTCCCGAGATCGTACGCGTTCAGGCTCTGGCCCGTGTTCGGGACCGAGCCGCCGGCGACCCAGTGCTCGTGGACGGTGCAGCCGCCATCCTCGAGGGTCACCGAGTTGCGCCCCATCACCTTGGTGCCGGCGCTGTCGGTCACCGTCCACTCACCCACCCAGAAGTCGAACTGGCGGTGCATCGGGGTCTTGCAACCCGGTGGTCCGCCCTGTGCGCGCGCCGCTGATGGCAGGAGCGTCAGGGCAACGAGCAGGCCGAGCAGGCGCATCAGCGTTCACTCCTTCGGACCATGAGTTTGAGACCCGACCAGGTCTCGTCAACCGCGCAGACCTTCACATCGACCCACCCCATGGGAAGCGCGACCTCGCGGATCACGTCCTCGGTGACGTCGGTCTTCACCTTCGAGGCCTTCTTGGGCCAGGAGACCCAGACCGTGGCTTCAGGGCGGAGGGTCTGCCGGAGCGTCTTGAGGGCCCGCTCGAGCCGCGACCGGGCCGTGGCGAAGACGTGGACCAGGTCCGCGTCGGAGTCGAGCCCCTTCGCGAACCGGACCCCCGTCGGCAGCGGCGCGACGAGATCGCGATAGTCCGCCGGCCCATCCCAGACGAAGAGACGGGCGCCTTCCTTGATGTCGAGCTTCTTCGCGAGGGGGGTCCCCGAGTATCCGGCGTCGCTGGGCATGCCGTGTCTACCCTCGCCGGCCCGAAAACCGCACAGGTGGTCCGGACCGCGCCTCGTTCCGCGACCGGATCAGGCCGTGGGCGGCGCCGGCGCGGCCGCGGCGGGGGGTTCCGGGTCGCGCTCGACGAGGATCGCGTAGTCGGTCGCGAGCACCGCCACCGCGCCCACCGCCGCCCAGAACGGGAGCAGCGCCATGCCGGCGATCCCCGCGTTGAGCGGCATGTCGAACAGCGTCCGCCCCTCGGGATTCTTCAGGATGATGCGCCGGACGTTCCCCTCATGGATGAGCTCCTTGAGCTTCTCCATGAGCGCGGCGCCACTGACCTTGAACTCTTCCATGGGATCGACCTTGCCGCGCGGGGCGGCGGTGGGTGCCATCGAGGCGTACGCATCTCGTGGGCCGTTGGTGTCACCGGACCCCGGGATGTCGTACCTTCCGGCATCGAACAGGGCAGCATTCCCGGCCAAGGCCAGCGGCTGACCGACTTTCATCCTTCTTCCTTCTACCTTCTTCGTTCCCCATATGGCCAAGATCGGCGAATCCGAGTGGATCTGGCGCGACGGTTCCCTCGTGAAGTGGCAGGACGCGACCGTGCATGTCCTCGCCCACTCCGTCCAGTTCGGCTCGGCGGTCTTCGAGGGCATCCGCTGCTATGCGACGCCCAAGGGCCCGGCGATCTTCCGGCTCCGCGAGCATCTCAAGCGGATGCTGAACTCCTGCAAGATCTACCGGATGGACCCGCCTTGGACGATCGACCAGCTGGTCGAGGCGCACCGCGAGGTCGTCCGGAAGAACGGCATCGCGCAGTGCTACATCCGTCCCATGGTCCTGCGCGGCTACGGCGCGGCGGGGATGGTGCCGTTCGACAGCCCGATCGAGACGTTCGTGCCCTGCTGGCCATGGGGCGCGTACCTCGGCGACGAGGCGCTCGAGAAGGGCGTGGACGCCTGCGTCTCGACCTGGAATCGCGTCGCGCCCAACACGATCCCCGCCGCGGCCAAGATCGCCGGCAACTACCTGAGCGGCCAGCTCGTGAAGATGGAGGCGCTCCGCAACGGCTTCGACGAGGCGATCGCCCTCGGCCCTGACGGGATGCTCAGCGAGGGGTCCGGACAGAACGTCTTCGTGGTGGACGGCGGCGAGCTCTACACGCCGCCGCTCGACGGGACGCTGCTCCCCGGCATCACGCGCGACACGGTGATCAACATCGCGAAGGACGAAGGGCTGACGGTGCACGTCCAGCCGCTCACGCGCGAGACGCTCTACACGAGCGAGGAGTGCTTCGTGTGCGGCACCGCGAGCGAGGTGACGCCCATCCGGAGCGTCGATCGCCTGCCCGTCGGCGACGGCAAGGTGGGGCCGGTGACGCGGCGGATCCAGCAGCGCTACCTCGACATCGTCTACGGCCGGATCCCGGACACGCACGGGTGGCTGACGTACGTGGACTGAGCGTGGCACGTCCCATGCGTTATAGGGGGCCGTAGGGCCGAGGAGACCCGCGGTTCTGTCCTCCCAGCAGGTCACTCGCTCGGTCCAAGTGTGTCATTCCGGATGGAACGCGTATCTGGCGTGCACTGAAGGGGTTGGAACTTCCCGGAACTCCCCCCCTGCGCCACGGTACGACCGGGTAGGCCTGTCACGCAGGAGACCGTATGACCCGCTCCACCGCAGTCCTCCGCTTCGCGCTCGCCCTCTCGGCGGGCGCCACTCCGCTGGTCACCCCGGCACTCCTCGCGCAGGAACCGACCTACTCGGCCGATTCCCGCGTACAGGACGGCGAGCTCTTCACGGTCGAGGAGCTCGACAACCTGCTCGCGCCGGTGGCGCTCTACCCGGATCCGATCCTGGCCCAGCTGTTCATCGCGGCCACGTATCCGGAGCAGGTCGCGCTCGCCGCGCGCTACGTCGAGAACTACGGCACCGACGGCATCGACGACCAGCGCTGGGATGTCAGCGTCCGGTCGATCGCGCACTACAGTCCGGTGCTGAACATGCTCGTCGAGCGCCCGAACTGGGCGACGGCGGTCGGCCGCGCGTACGCGACGCAGCCGGGCGACGTGATGGCGAGCGTCCAGAGCCTGCGCCGCATGGCGCGCGCCCAGGGCAACCTCCAGTCCACGGAGCAGCAGCGCGTCGAGGTCGAGCGCGAGTACATCCGCATCGTCCCCGCGCAGCCGCGCGTGGTCTACGTCCCGGTCTATGACCCGTACGTCGTCTACTACCGTCCGGTGAACTACGTCCGCCTCGACACGCCCTACTGGTCGTTCGGCGTGGGCTTCCCCATCGGCGCGTGGCTGAACTACGACCTCGACTGGGACACGCGCGTGGTCTACTACCACGGGTGGAACGGCTACGGCCGCCGCCACACCTGGTACCACGTCTCGCGCCCGTTCATCTCGTACAACAGCATCTACATCGGGTCGCGCTACACCGTCGTCGCGATCAATCGCACCATCTACGGCCGTCATGTGAACTACGGCGGCTTCGGCTACTACAACACCGTGCACCGCAACACCGGGTGGGACCGCCCCCGCCTGCCTGGGCGCGGCTACGCCACGGGCCCGAACCGCGCGCCGCAGCCGGACCGCTATGGCGTGCCCTCGTCGGGTGGCAGCGCCTATCGCCCCGACAAGCGCGGTGCCGGGAACGTGGTGCCGCGCGTGGGCGGGAGCCGTCCGGTGGGTGGTGACGATCGCGCGAGCGGCGGACGTCCCTCGGCCGGTGGCGAGCGGCCGGAGCGCGGGAACGGTGAAGCGCGCGGCAACGGCAACGGCCGGGGCAATGGCGCGGGCGTCGTCGGCAGCACGGCCAACGTCGACCGCGTGAAGCCGGTGCGCATCGGCGGGAACGAGCGGCCGCTCTACCCGCGCGGCGAGGATCGCACGGCCGAGCGTGGCCAGCCGCGGACCTCGCCGGAGGGCTTCGGCTCGAACGGCAGCGTGAGCCGTGGCCGCGATGCGGACCCGGTGCGCGTGCCGCGGGCGAGCGCGGAGCGGATCTCGCCCGCGTCGTCCGGCGACCGGATGGAACGGAGCGCGCCGCGGGGCACCACCCGCTCCGAGCCGCGCTACGAGGCGCCGCGCGCCGAACGCAGCGCGCCGCGCTACGAATCGCCGCGCACGGAGCGGAGCACGCCGCGGTACGAGTCGCCGCGAGTCGAGCGCAGTGCGCCGCGCGTCGAGCGCAGCACGCCCCGCGCCGAGGCGCCGCGGTCACAGCCGCGGGCCGAACGCTCCGAGCCGCGCAGCGCGCCGCGGGCGAGTGCCCCGCGGGCGCCGGAGTCGCGGTCGAGCGCGCCGCGCGGCGGCAGCTCGGGCTCGGCGCCGCGGGCCCCGCGCGGCGGCAGTCGCGATCGCGGCTGATCGCGCACCGCAGGTCCGGACACGAGAACGCCGCCCCGAAGCTCGGGGCGGCGTTCTGGCGTTCAGGGCTTGATCACCGGACCGCTGCTGTCGGCGGCCGGCACCGCGCTCAGCGGACCGAGCCCGAGGCCGGCGAGGCGCCCGTTCTCCAGCATGACGAAGCGCAGGACGAACGGCTCGGGAAAGGTGGTCATCTCCATGGTCCGCCAGTACTGACGGCGACCGTTGCGCCAGGCGAAGCGTTCCTCGATCACCCGCATCGCGAGCCCGGCGCGCTGGGCGACCATGCCCTGCGCATCACGAAGCGCATCGACGCCCCCCATCTCCGCGAGGAACTCCGGCGTGGCCGCGGCCGCGAGGCTGTCCGCGTGGCCGGTGAGGAACCAGCCCGACCAGCGCCGCGCGATCGCGAGGGAGTCCGCCGGGAGGCGCTGTTGCGCTTCGACGTCAAGCGTGGGAACGATCGCAAGCAGGGTGACGACGAGCGCGGCACGCGTCGCGCGCATGGGAACGGACATCGGGACTCCGGTGCAAGGGATGCCGGACCTACGGCGACTCCCTCTGGCGGTTTCGCCCGCACCGGTCAACGCTCCCGGCGGTTCTCCTTGAGCTTCGCCAGCGCCTCACGCGCCATCTCCGCCTCGCGCGTGCCGGGAAAGCCGTCGATCAGCCGCCGGAGCTCGACGAGCGCGCGGCCCTCGTCCTCGAGCGGGCCGAGATAGAGGTCGACGATCTTCGCCTGCGCATAGCGCACATGCTCGCGGCCGGCGGTCGGCATGTCACGCACGGTCCGGTAGAGCCCCAGCGCGGTCGCGGCATCCTGCCGGAGGCGCAGGTGGAAGTCCGCGGCCTTCACGTGCACGAGCGCGTTCCCGACGTGCGTCGCACAGGCGTCGGCCCACGCGGTCGCGGCCCCTTCGAGATCGCCACGGACCTCGAGCGCCTCGATGTGCGAGAAGGTCGGGACGTAGGCGGTGGTGTCGCCGCTCGGCATGTGCACGGTCCCGGCCACGCTCCCGGAGCCCTGGATCACGGCGTAGTTGATCGCCCACGAGAGGAGGCCGAACCCGATGCCTCCGAGCAGCAGCACGAACGGGCCGTCCGGGACCATGCCTCGGAACTGCATGAGGCCGGTGAAGAACATCCCGAGCAGCCCGCCGAAGATCCCTTGCGGGACGCCGCGCTCCATCGCGAAGAGACTGCCATTCCCCGACATGCCCGGAATCCTACCGCCTGCGCCGCGCGGCGGCTACATCCGGAGGAAGCGGACGTACTTGGCCACGAGGGCCCCGCGCAGCGGACGGTCCCACGGGATGCCGCGGTCGAGGCCGGTCGGCCAGGTGTTGTTCCACACCACGTAGAGGTCGCTCCCGGGCGACGTCGTCCACCGGACGCGCGCATTCACCGCGGCGCGATCGCTCTGGTCGTCGTACTGCACGAACGCGGTCGCCGTGAGCCGCGGCGAGAAGGCGTAGTCCCCGCGGAAGCGCATCGTGTTGGCGACGAACGCGCCGCTCGGCAGCGAGACGTCATTGCGCGAGAGGTCGAGCGAGAGCTCGACGTGCGGCTGCAGCCGCAGCTTCCCCGAGAGCGTGAGGTCGGTGCGATCCCCATCGTAGAAGCTGCCGGTGACGATGGCGGCGCTGATGCCCCAGGTGCGCACGTTCGATCCCGAGTACTGCAGGCCGACCTGGTTCCACCAGTAGTCGCCGGCGACGATGGTCGTGCCGGGCACGAGATCGAAGTCCGCCGTCGGGCCGTCATACCGGCGCTGGAGGGTGACGTTGAGCTGGTCGCCGCTCTGAAACTGGATGCCGAGCGGCCGCAAAGTGAAGCTCGCGTTGTCGAGCGGCCCACCGATCCGCTGCACGACATCGTAGTTGAGCAGCGAGAACTCGAAGCGGCGGATCACGCGCGCGTTCTTCGGCCGCGGTGAGATGCTGAACTGCCCGGCGAAGCGGTCGATGCCCCGTTGCGGGACGAATCCGAGGGCGGGGTCGTACCCCTCCTCGATGCGGTCGTAGCGGAAGACGACGTCCGCCTTGTCGTTGGGATAGTCGG
>JBGATT010000200.1:0-5411 GCA_044229035.1 Gemmatimonadaceae bacterium
GGTAGCTGACCTCCGTCTCGCCGAGCACCTGGATGCGCGACGGGACGAAGCGACCGGTGTAGCCGGCGAGGACGAGACCGGGGCCTGACGCGTCGGACGACGGGACCTCTCGCGTGAAGCCCTCGGGACTGCCGAGCATCGAGAGCTCGAGCAGGTCCTTGGTGCGCTCGTAGAACGCGCCGACGGTCAGCGGGGCCATGGGCGGTTCGGGCTCAGGCGCGGGAACGGGCGCGGGCGAGCTCGCGAGCCCGGCCCTTCGGGAGCGCCCGTTTCTCGCGCGCGGCCTGCGTGCGGACGCGCGCAAGAGCGAGCGCGAGCGACGGCCCGAACCACCGTCCCTCGCCGCTGGCGACGAGGTCGTGGTGTTGCGGGGCGCGGAGCGTCACGCTCACCCGTCGCACCGTCCCGTCCTGTTCGAAGCGAACGATCGCCTCGACCACACGCGGGATCCGCTGCGCCGCGCGCCGGACCTCGCGCTCGGCGCGCTTGCGCATGTGCGCGGACACCTCGGCGTGATGCGCATGGAAATGCACGTCCATCGTCACCCTCCCGGGTTCACCACGCGGAGCAGGTGCGCCTCGGTCTCACGGGCGCAGCGATCCCACGTGAAGGTCTCGGCGAACGCGCGGGCGCGTCCCCCCATCTCCTCCACCAGCGCCGGGGACCCGGCGAGGCGGTCCATCGCGGCCGCGAGCGCGGGGACGTCCCCGTGCGGGACGAGGAACCCCGTCTCGCCGTGGCGCACCGACTCGCGGATCCCCGGCGAATCCGAGGCGACGACCGGCGTTCCGCAGGCCTCCGCTTCGACGTTCGTCAGGCCCCACCCTTCCTTCGGAGAGGCGAGCGCCACCGCCCAGGAGCGGCGCAGCAGCGCGAGCTTCTCCGTCTCGCTCACAAAGCCAAGGAAACGCACGCGCTCGGTCAGGTCAAGCGAACGCGCGAGCGCCTCGAGCGCGGGACGGAAGTCCCCCGCCCCGGCGATCTCGAGGACCGCATCCCGCCGTTCCACCTGAGCAAAGGCGCGGATGACCAGGTCGACCCCCTTGTACTTCTTGAGTCGCCCCAGGTACGAGAAGACCGGCGTGGGCGACCGGACCGAGGCATCGGGCGTGTAGTGCTCGTGGGACACGCCGGGAGGGATCACCACCACGCGTTCGCGCGCGATGCCCCGCGCAACGAGGTCGTCCCCGGTGCTCTCGCTGATCGCCTGGAAGGGCACCTCGCGGTACATCCAGGGAATGGGGCGCTCGGAGAGCCAGACCGCCGACGCCAGCACGGCGTTCAGCTCCTGGAAGGCGGCGCCGCCGAAGAGGTGCGGGACGACGACCACCACCCGCTGTGACCCGCCCCACCGCGTGGTGAAGAGCGGCATCTTGTTGATGTCCTCGTAGAGCATGTCGAAGCGTCGCTGCTTGAGGTGCCGCTCCCAGTAGCGCCGCGCGTGGAGCGCGAAGGTCTGGCGCGTCCCCACGCGGTGGATCTCGATGCCCTTCCGCGTGACGCGCGGCGGACAGTCGGGCCATCCGCCGCAGAGGAGCACCACCTCGTGTCCCCAGGCCGCGAGCCGCTCGAGTATCTCGTGCAGGTGCGTCTCCGCGCCGCCACCAAGGGGATTCTCGATGTCCTGCCAGTTGACCGCGCAGATCCTCACGACAACCGGCCCATCCGCCGGGCGAGCGCATCGATCACGCCGTTGACGAACCGCGCGCTGTGCGCCGTCCCGAAGCGCTCGGCGAGCCGCACGCACTCCTGGATGACGACGCGAGGCGGTGTGCCGCCCTGCATCAGCTCGGCGGCGGCCAGTCGGAGCACCGACCGTTCGATGTGCCCGAGCCGGTCGAGGCGCCAGTTGGTCGTGACGTCGCTCAGCTCCCGGTCGATCTCGCCCCGTTCCGCGGCGACGAGCTGGATGAGCGCAAGCGCGAAGGCCCGCTCATCGGGCTGGATCGCGAGATCGTCCCAGACCAGCATCGCGATCCGCGCGAGGTCGGGCGGCGTCCCGCGCACGTCCCAGGCGTACAGCGCCTGCAGGGCGCGCGAGCGCCCACGGGTCTCCAGACGCACGGCCATTATTCGTCCGCCCCGGCGGCGTTGTCGAGCCGACCGAAGAGGTCGGCCATCTCGAGCGCGGCGAGCGCGGAGTCCCAGCCCTTGTTGCCGTGCGCGCCGCCGGCGCGCGCCTCGGCCTGCTCCATCGTGTCGCAGGTGAGCAACCCGAAGCCGACCGGCACGCCGTACTCGCCCTGCAGCAGCGCCAGTCCCCGCGAGGCCTCACCGGCGACGAAGTCGAAGTGCGGCGTGTCGCCCCGCACCACCGCGCCGAGCGCGACGACGGCGGTGTACTGGTCCGTCTGCAGCGCCTTCATCACGGCCGGCGGCAACTCCCACGCCCCGGGCACCCAGATGATGTCGACGTCCTCGAACTTCACGCCGTGGCGCACGCAGGCGTCGATCGCACCCTCGACGAGCTTCTCCGTGATGTGCGCGTTGAAGCGCGCGGCGACGATCACCACGCGATGGCCCGCGCCCGCCGGTTCCCCGATGAACTCGGCCATCAGACGGCCCGGAGATGACCGAGCTTCGTGCGCTTGGTCTCGAGGTAGTCGGCGTTCTCCTTCGTGGACGGCGAGATGATCGGCACGCGCTCACCGAGCCGGAGACCGTACCCCTCGAGCCCCACGAGCTTCTTCGGGTTGTTCGTGATGGGGCGGATCGACTTGAGGCCGAGGTCGAGCAGGATCTGCGCCCCGATGCCGTAGTTCCGCAGGTCGGGTGCGAATCCGAGCTTCTCGTTGGCCTCGACCGTATCGGCGCCCGCGTCCTGCAGCGCGTATGCCTTGAGCTTGTTGAGCAGGCCGATGCCGCGTCCTTCCTGGTCGAGATAGACTATGACGCCCTTCCCCGATTCGACGACGAGGCGCATCGCCTCGTGCAGCTGCCAGTGACAGTCGCAGCGCATCGAATGGAAGGTGTCGCCGGTGAGGCACTTGGAGTGCATCCGGACCAGCACGTCCTCTGCGCCGGCGACGTCACCGTGGACGAGGGCCACGTGTTCGCGGCTGTCGACGTCGTTGCGGTAGCCCACGAGCCGGAACTCGCCGAACTCCGTGGGGAGCCGCACGTCGGCCTCGCGATGGACCAGCCGCTCATGCTGCAGGCGGTAGGCGACGAGCTGCGCGACGGTGATGAACGTCAACCCATGCGCGCGCGAGAACTCCTCGAGCTGCGGTCGCCGCGCCGAGCTGCCCTCCTGGTCGAGGATCTCGCAGATCACGCCCGCCGGCTGGAGCCCGGCGAGCCGCATGAGGTCGACCGCCGCCTCGGTGTGCCCCACGCGCTGGAGGACGCCCCCCTCGCGCGCCCGCAGCGGGTGCACGTGCCCCGGACGCCGCAGGTCTCCGGGCTGGGTCGTCGCGCTCGCGGTGAGCCGGATCGTCGTCGCCTGGTCGCTCGCGCTGATGCCCGTCGTCACGCCGTGCTTCGGCGCGGCGTCGATGGTCACCGTGTACGCCGTGCGGAGGGCGTCAGTGTTCTCGTCACCCATCATCTGCAACCCGAGCTGCTTCACGCGCTCGGGCGAGAGGGCGACGCAGATCATCCCCTTCGCCTGCATGAGGAAGTTGACGCCCTGCGGCGTGATGAACTCGGCGGCGCCGATGAGGTCGCCCTCGTTCTCGCGATCCTCGTCGTCGGCGACAACGATGAACTTCCCGTGGCGCAGGTCCTCGAGGGCCTGCTCGATGGTGCCGAACATGGTCACTTGGTGGTCAGAAGGGGCGCCGCGAGGCGCTTGAGATGCTTGGCGAGCACGTCCGCCTCGAGCTGCACCCGATCGCCGGGGCGGAGCTGCCCCAGCGTCGTGTGGCGGAGCGTGTGTTCGATGATGCTCAACTGGAGCACGCCCGGCGCCGGGAGGGCGTTCACGGTGAGACTCACGCCGTCGACGGCGATCGAGCCCAGCGGGACGAGCAGTTCGTCGACCTCGGCAGGGACCTCCAGGTCGATGAGCCAGGCGTCGTCGCGCCGCGCGACCGCGCGCACCGTGCCCACGCCGTCCACGTGCCCCTGCACGATGTGCCCGCCGAGCCGGTCGCCCACCGCGAGGGCGCGCTCGAGGTTGAGCGCCGTGCCCGCGGTCCAGTCGCCGATGGTCGTGCGGTCGAGCGTCGTCACGACGGCGGCCACGCGGAACCAGCCCGGACCATGCTCGCGCACGGTGAGGCAGGCGCCGTTGCAGGCGATGCTCTCCCCGAGCGTGACGCCCTCGTACGGGGCCGCGATGACGAGCTCCCGCCCGGCGTCCGTGGAGGACACCTCGCGCACAGCCCCGACTGCGGTGATCAATCCGGTGAACATTCGTGGTGCGTGCGTGACCGACGGCGGTGGAATCAGCGGCCGGCGGGGGTGTAGGTGGTCATGAGGTCGTCGCCGAACTCGCGACGCTCCGTGACGCGCCACTGCTCCGGCGCCCCCGTACCCGGCTGCACGGCCCCGAAAGCAGGCAGCGCCCCGGCCCCGAGCAGGACCGGCGCCTGAAAGATAATCAGGCGGTCGACGAAACCACCGTTCATGAGGGCCCCCGCCAGCCCCGCGCCGCCCTCCACCAGGAGGTGCCGGATGCCCTCGGCCCGGAGGGTCGCCAGCTGCGCGAGGAGCCCGCGGGACTGAAGGACGCGCACCCCGCTCGACTCGAGGCCGTCGGCCGCGACCCGGTCGGGCGCGTCCGAGAGGACCCAGGTCGGCACCTTGCGGGCGGTCCGCACCAGTTGGGTGTCCCGCGAGAGCCGGGCCTGCTGGTCGAACACCACCCGGACCGGCGCCACCCGGGGACGACGTCCGTACCGGACGGTGAGTGCGGGGTCGTCCGCGATGGCGGTCCCGATACCGACGGCCACCGCATCGGCGTTGGCCCGGAGCCGGTGCACATGCCGTCGCGCCGCGACACCCGTCAGCCAGCGTTGCGAGCGGTCGCCGGGCGCGAGTCCCCCGTCGAGCGACACCGCCAGCTTGAGCGTGACGAAGGGCCGGCTGGCGTCCCGCTGGGCGAAGAGGAACGGCGCATTGAGCTCCGCCGCGGCCGCGGCCTCCACCCCGTCGGTGACGGCGATCCCCGCGGCGCGGAGCTTCGCGTTGCCGCCGCCGGCAATGGGGTTCGGATCGGGCACGGCGACGATCACGCGTCGAACACCGGCGGCGACGAGGGCATCGACGCAGGGCGGCGTCTTGCCGTGATGCGCGCAGGGCTCGAGGGAGACGTAGACGTCGGCCCCTCGCGCGCGCTCCCCCGCCGCAGCGAGCGCCGCGACCTCGGCGTGCGGCCCGCCGAACGCGTCGTGCCACCCTTCCCCGACCACGACCCCGTCACGAACGACGACGGCGCCGACCATGGGGTTCGGCGCCGTCCGTCCCCA
>JBGATT010000028.1:0-28112 GCA_044229035.1 Gemmatimonadaceae bacterium
TTCGCCGCGCCCGACCAGTGGGTCGGGTCGTACTGGCCCTTGTCCTTCGAGTTCGGCACACCGAACGCGCCCTGCGCGTCGTTGGCGGTCGGCGAGCGGAGCCCCGGGAGGCACGCGGTGCACGCCTGCCCCTCGAACGTGTGCGGATGCTCCTCCTCACCCGCGAGCAGCGCCGGGAGGGCGATCGCCTGCGCGATGCCGCGGCCGTGCTGACGGCCCGAGCCCTCGACGGTGACGATGCGCTCGTTGCCGTTCGCCTTGGTGACCGACGCCTTCGTCGCGCCGAGCGCGACGCCACCGGCGCGATCCTCGGCGGGCGCCAGCAGCGTCCACGCGTTCTGGCCGGCCACCGCATACCGACCCGAGGCCGTGTGGCCGCGTCCGAGCGCGATGGCGATGGTGTCGGGCCGGAGTCCGATGTAGCCGAAGGCCGGGGCGGTGATCTCCCCCGCGCCCGTCTTCACCGTCACGTGCTCGCCGTCGGTCACGCCGAGCTTCTCGGCCGTCTCCGGGTGCATCTCCACCACGGTCTGCCAGACGATCTTGGTGACCGGGTCCGGCAGCTCCTGGAGCCACGGCTTGTTCGCGCCGCGCCCGTCGCCGAGCGTCGGCGAAGGATAGGCGATGAGGGTGTAGTCCCCCGTCTGGGCGGCGATCGTCGGGCGGCCCGAGACAGTCTTCGACGTGGAGGACCGCGTCGCGGCCCCGCCCGCCATCATCGCCGTCGGGAGCGCGTTCTTGAGCGCCTGGTTCCCGCCGATCCGGTTCGCGAGCCAGCCGCGATAGTCCGCCTGGGGGTAGCGCGCCGCCATCGACTGGTCGCCCTTCGCCACCGCGAGGAGGACATCGGCCGTCGCGCGCGAGTCGAACACCGGGTCCATCGTCGGCTGCTGGAGCGAGAGCGTGCCGCGCACCGGCTCGGCGTCGCCCCAGCTCTCGAGCGCGTGATGGTCGGGGAGCACGAGGTCGCAGAGCGACGTCGTCTCGTCCGGCACGCTGGAGAAGGAGACCTTGAACGGCACCTTCGCCATCGCGACGCCGAAGGCGACCGCGGGGGCGGTGGTGTAGGCGGGATTGGCGTGGCGCACCATGAGGAGCGGCACGTCACCGGCGTTCATGCGGCCGGAGAGTTCACGCATCTCGGCGTGACCGGCCACGCCCTCGAACGCGAGGAGGCCGTCGCCCGGCTTGATGGTCTTGCCGACGTTCCCGCGCGACTTGTTGAGCTCGGCGACTGCGGCGGCGAGCGCCCCGGCCTCGGCGTCATAGCCGCCGGCGAGGATCGCGCTGGCGCTGGCGCCGCGCACCTCGGCGATGAGTCCCTCGATCAGATGAAGGCCGACGCCGGCGGCCTCGGCCGCCTGCGAGGCCGATGCCTTGCCGAGGAGCGCGTCGACGATGGCGATCTCGGAGCCGGGCTTGGCCGGGATCCACTGGTCGGCATTGAGGCCGGTCAGCGAGCGTCGCGCGCCCACATAGATGAAGCGGGGCGCCCCCTCGACCTTGCCGCGGGCCTCGGAGAAGGCGAGCTGCTGCGGGACCGGCAGGCCCCAGCCGTCGAGGAAGTCGGCGCTGAAGGAGACGATGAGCGAGGCGGCCGAGAAGTCGATGTGCGGCCACGACGCGCCGTAGGCGGCCTTGTTGGCCTGCGCGACGGCGATCGGCGCTTCGGCGTCGTAGCTGATGTGGGGCGCGATGCCGTAGCCGGCGAGGATGCCGTCGAGGAAGGCGGGGAACGAGCCCTGCTCGTGCTGGTTGATGAAGGCGACCTTGCTGCCCTGCCCGCGCGACTTGATCTCGCCGAGCTTGGTGGCGAGGGTCTGCATCGCCTCCGTCCAGGTGGTCGGGACGAGCTTGTCGCCCTCGCGCTTCATCGGGCCGCGGAAGCGGTCCGGATTGTAGAGGCCCTGCAGACCGGACTGCCCGCGGGCGCAGAGGGCACCCTTGTTGACGGGGTGCTCCGGATTGCCCTCGGCCTTGATGGCGCGCCCGTCACGGACCTCGACGATGAGGCCGCAACCCGCCGCGCACTCACGGCAGGTGGTCGCATAGTAGTTCGAGACACCCGGGGTCGTCTGGTCTGGCGAGACGAGATACGGGATGAGCTTCTCGACGTTCGCGGTGCCGCAGCCGACGGCGGCGGTGGCCGCGCCGGTGACGGAGAGGACCTTCAGGAAGCCGCGGCGATTGACGCCCGACTCGCCCTGCGCCCCGTGGGTCACGTCCTTCGAATCAGTGGTCATGGGGTCTAGTAGTGGCAGGTGGCGCAGTCGTACGTCGCCTTCTTGCGCGGGAGCGCGAGCGTGGCGGAGTCGGGCTCCATTCCGGCGGCGCGCATCCCCTCGGCCGGCGAGTACCCGTTCACGTGGCAGGTCACGCACCAGCCCATGTTGAGCGACTGGGCCTGGAAGACCTGCGACATGTTGTTCACCTGGCCGTGGCAGGTCTGGCAGGTGACGCCGGCGTTCACGTGGCGCATGTGTGGGAAGTGCACGTACTCGGGGACCTTGTGGATGCGGACCCACGGCACCGGCTGCTTCTTGGTCCAGTAGTCGGTCAGCTTGGCGATCTCCGGACGACCGGCGCCGACGAGCGTGTGGCAGCCCATGCAGGTGCCGACCGCGGGAAGTCCCGGATCGGGCGAGGTGCTCGCCGCATTGTGGCAGAACGCGCAGTTCATCTTGAGCGAGTTCACGTGCACCGGGTGCGGGAACTTCACCGGCTGCTCCGGCGAGCGGCCGATGCCGCCGCCCACGTAGAACGTGTAGCCCGAGGCGCCGCTATAGGACCATGGTCCGGGCTGGGCCTTGCCGAAGGCCTCGCGATTGGCCGCTTCGGTCGCGGTCTCCGGCGTACCAGCGGCCGGTGCCTGCGGAGCGGCGGATTGGGAGCCCGCATACGCGGACATCATGGTCGCGGCGAACGCGATGGCGACCAACCCCGGGATGACGACCCACTTCCTGCGACCGGTCATGCGCGAGACTCGGATGGAGGGAATTCCGAATGGGACACTCGGCTTGTGAACGATTTCACAAGCCGCAGAGCCTCGGAAAAATGACCCGCGTCGGGGTTCCGTGCAAGTGCGCGCAAGGAATGGCCTTACGCACTCTCGTCCAGCCCCCGCTTCACGCGGTCGATCGTACGCAGCACCTCAATGCCCATCGCGCGGACCAGGGTGAGCTCCCGGGAGTCCGGGCCGGCGCGGTTCAGGAGCGAACGCACCGAGCGCATGATGTGTTCCGGATTGCGCGTCCGGTAGAACGCGATGGCCGCGAGGGCGCGATCGATGTCGGCGAGGGCGCGCTCCCACTCATCGTGCTTGGGGAGGGCGGCGTGGTGCTTGTGGCGCGCGATGGTGCGCGTGGCGTCGCCGGCGGCGAGATGCAACTCGTACGTGGCGACCAGCACCGCTTGCGCGATGTTGAGCGAGCTGTGCTCGGTGGTCGGGATCGTGCAGAGGGTCTGCGCCTGATCGATGGCCTCGTTGGGGAGGCCGTGGTCCTCTTGGCCGAAGAGAAGGGCCACGCGTCCCTCGGCGGCCTTCTCGAGGACCACGGGTGCGAGCTCCCGCGGCGTGGTGAGCGGCCACCGGTGTGCGCGCCGCTTCCCGGCGAACGCCGCGACGTAGACGCAATCGGCCAGCGCCTCCTGCAGCGTGTCGAAGTGCCGGATCCGCTCGACGACGTCGCGGGTCCCGTGCGCGACGCCCTCGATGCGCCAGGGGTCATAGGCAACGGGTCGCACGAGGCGCAGGTCGTGGATCCCCATGTTCTTCATCACCCGGACGGCGCCGGCGATGTTGACGGGGTCCTGCGGGCGGTGAAAGACGATGACGACCTGGTCGAGGGCGGACATGGGTGGAAGTTAGTCCGGTCGGCTAGATTCCGGCCCCATGGACTTCCTCCTCGACCTGTTCCACCAGCTGCGCGACCTGAACGGGCTCGTGGCGACCGCCGGATACGCGGGCATCACCGCGATCATCTTCGTCGAGACGGGACTGCTGTTCCCGTTCCTGCCGGGCGACTCGCTGCTGGTGACGGCCGGCGTCTTCGCCTCCGCCCCGAACCAGATCGTCACGCTCAACGTGTGGTATCTGGGCGTGCTCTGCTCCATCGCGGCGATCCTCGGCGACCAGATCGCCTACGGGATCGGACGCAAGTCGGGGGAGGCACTGTTCAACCGGCCCGACTCGCGCTGGTTCAAGCAGAGTCACCTGCGCGCGGCGCACGACTTCTACGAGCGGCATGGCGGGAAGACGATCATCATGGCCCGCTTCATGCCGTTCGCGCGGACCTTCGCCCCGGTGGTCGCCGGCGCGGCGAGGATGCACTACCCCACCTTCGTCTTCTACAACGTGATCGGCGGCCTCGCCTGGATCTGGTCGATGCTCCTGATCGGGTTCTACGTGGTGCGGATGGTGCCCGGACTCGAGGCGAACGTCGAGAAGCTCGCGATCGGCATCATCATCGTGAGCGTGCTGCCCGGGGTGTACGGGTGGTGGAGGGGGAGACGGAAGGCCTGAGGGCGGGAGCCGGCAGATCCGCGGCGAGGACGCGCGAGCGGCCGCTCGCCCCCTATATTGCGATGCAACGCTGGTGACCCTGAAACGGAGTTCCGATGGCCCACACGCTTCCCGCGCTCTACTATGCCTTCGACGCGCTCGAGCCGCATGTCGATGGGCAGACGATGCAGATCCATCATGGCAAGCATCATCAGGCGTACGTGAACAACCTCAATGCCGCGATCGAGAAGGCGCCGGAGCTGGCGTCCTGGAGCCTCGACCAGCTCTGCCGCGACATCGCGAAGGTGCCGGAGTCGGTGCGCGGCGCGGTGCGCAACAACGGCGGCGGACACTGGAACCACACGCTGTTCTGGAACTGCATGGTCCCCAAGTCCGGCGGCGCCCCGACCGGGAACGTCACGGCGGCGATCGACAAGTCGTTCGGTGACTTCGCCAAGTTCCGCGACGCGTTCAAGGCGGCGGCGGTCGGGCGGTTCGGGTCGGGCTGGGCCTGGCTCGTGGCCGCGAAGGACGGGACCCTGTCCATCGAGAGCTCGCCGAACCAGGACAACCCCCTCATGGAGGGGCGGCACGCGATCCTCGGGCTCGACGTCTGGGAGCATGCCTACTATCTCAAGTACCAGAACCGCCGCCCCGACTACATCGACGCGTGGTGGAACGTGGTGCACTGGGGCGAGGTCGCGAAGCGGTACGACGCGCGATAACGAGGAAGGTGGCAGCAAGAAGGTGGGAGGGTCGGGGCGCGATCAGGCGCGCCTTCCGGTGAACGACGGGTGCTGGACATGACAGGAGGGCGAGGCGAGCCGATGTCGAGGCTCCCTCGCCCTCCTTTCGCGCTCCCCGGTCAGGCCGCGGCCCGCTTCCCGATCCCTTCCACCTTCCTCCTTCAACCTTGATCCTCCCGCCCTACCGTGCTGCCTCGCCCTCGAGATACGTGTACCCTTCGAGCCCCGCGACGTACTCGGCGATGAACATGTTCGCCTCCTCGCGCGAGAGATCCTTGCTGTTCTGGACCTTGCGGCGGAAGGTCGCGAGCAGGTCGGAGGCGCGGAACTGCACGTAGTTGAGCACCTCGGTCACGGTGTCGCCGTGGACCATGTGGGTGATCTCGTAGTGATCACCCTGCAGGCGCAGGTGCACCGCGTTGGTGTCACCGAACAGGTTGTGGAGGTCGCCGAGGATCTCCTGGTACGCGCCGGTGAGGAAGATGCCGAGGATGTACGCCTCGCCGTCGCGGAAGACGTGCAGCGGCAGCGACGGCTGGCCGTCGCGCCCCCCGATGAAGCGGTCGATCTTCCCGTCCGAGTCGCAGGTGACGTCCTGGATCGTCCCGCGTCGCGACGGCTCCTCGTGGAGCCGGTGGATCGGCATGATCGGGAAGAGCTGGTCGATGGCCCAGTTGTCGGGGAGCGACTGGAAGAGGGAGAAGTTGGCGAAGTAGCGGTCGACGAGCGCCGCGTCCACATCCTTGATGATGTCGTCGAAGTGGTCGCGCTTGGGCCCGATGAGGCGCGACACCGCGTTCAGCGTGCAGAGATAGAACGTCTCCGCCATCGCGCGCTCGCGCAGCGAGAGGACGCCGGAGTTGAAGAGCTGTTGCGCGCGCTCCTTGTCGAAGGTCGCGTCGTGGAAGATCTCGCGGACGCGGCGCATGGCGACGTTCTTGCGGCTGACCGTCTTGAGGTCGTCGGCCATCTCGTGCAGGAGGGCATGGTCCTCCTCGGTCAGCACGGGGACCACGGGCTCGGCGGCCGATTCGACGTCGATCACCGAGAGCAGCAGCAGCGCATGGTGCGCGGTGAGGGCGCGCCCCGACTCGGAGATGATGTCGGGCATCGGGAGCTCCTCTTCCCGGCAGGTCTCCGCGAGCGTGTAGATGATGTCGTTGGCGTACTCTTGCGCGGAGTAGTTCATCGACGCCTGCGCCGTGGACTGCGAGCCGTCGTAGTCGACGCCGAGGCCGCCGCCCACGTCGACGTAGCGGATGTCGAGGCCGAGCCGGCGGAGCTCGACGTAGAAGCGGCTCACCTCCTGCAGCCCGCGCTTGATGAAGCGGATGTCGGTGATCTGCGAGCCGAGGTGGAAATGGATGAGCTTGATGATGTCGAGCATCCCCTCGGAGCGGAGCCGCTCGACGACCTGCATGAGCTGGGCCGAGGTGAGACCGAACTTGGACTTCTCGCCTCCCGACTGCGCCCAGCGGCCCGAGCCCTCGCTGGAGAGCTTGATGCGGACGCCGATCGTCGGCGTCACGCCCATCTCGCGCGCGACGGGCAGCAGCACGTCGAGCTCGCTCACCTGCTCGACGACGATGAGCACGGTGTGCCCGAGCTTCTGGCCCATGAGGGCGAGGCGCATGAACTCCTCGTCCTTGTAGCCGTTGCAGATGATCAGGTGATCGGTGCGGTCGGTCAGCGCGAGGACGGCCTGCAGTTCGGGCTTGGAGCCGCACTCCAGTCCGACGCCGGTCGCCTCGCCGAACTCGACGATCTCCTCGATCACGTGGCGCTGCTGATTGACCTTGATCGGATAGACGGTCGTGTACTTCCCCTCGTACTGGAACTCGGCGATGGCGCTCGCGAAGCGGGCGTGCAGCATCTCGATGCGCGCCTTGAGGATCTCCGAGAACCGGAGGAGCACGGGGAGGTTGACGCCCTGGGCCTCGAGGTCGTGCGCGAGCTCGAAGAGGTCGAGCGTCTGCTCGGGACGGTCCTTGTCGGGGCGCACGACGACGCGCCCGGCCTGGTTGACGTCGAAGAAACCGTCCCCCCATCCCTCGATGTTGTACAGCGCCTTGGCGCGCTCGATCGTCCACGGCGTGGCCACCGCATCCTTCGCGGCAGGGGTCGGCGCCACGGCGGGCGCGGCGTGCTCGGAGGTCGGGGAGGACGTCATCCCGTGAATAGTAGGGGTTCGGGGTCGTGCGCGGTATTCAGCGTGGCGCGGCGCCGTCCGCCGAAACCCGCCCCGCGCGGTACCGTAGGTCCCTTCGTCTCCCTCCACCTCCGCCCCCGAGGAGCGTCCCATGCGCAGGATCCTCAAGTACGCCGGCGTTCTCGCCGGCGCCATCGCCCTCCTGGCGATCGTCGGCGTCGCCGGCCTCTACGCCTGGACCAGCAACGAGCTCGCCGCGAAGTCCCCGCTCCCCGGACACGCCTTCACCGCCCCGACCGACAGCGCGAGCGTCGTGCGCGGCGAGCATGTGGTCCGCGCGATCGGCAAGTGCGGCGACTGCCACGGACAGGACCTCGGCGGCGACACGCTGCTCGACGATCCCGCGATGGGGCTCATCTACTCGCCGAACCTCACCCGCGGCGCCGGCGGCATCGGCGGGACCTACACGGACGCGCAGTGGGAGGCGGCGATCCGGCACGGGCTTGCGGCCGATGGGCGCCGGCTCGTCGTGATGCCCTCGAACGAGTACCAGTTCCTCTCCGACGAGGACCTCGGGACCATCATCGCCTACCTGCGTACGGTGCCCGCGGTGGACCGGACCGGCCCCACCCAGCGCGTCGGTCCGCTCGCGCGCGCCCTGTACGCGGGCGGCGTCTTCCCGATGTTCCCCGCGAAGGCGGTCACGCACGGCGACGAGGTCGTCGCGGCGGTCGCGATCGACTCGACCGTGACGTACGGCAAGTACCTCGGCGACGTCGGCTGCAGCGGGTGCCACGGTGTCACGTACGGGGGCGGCGCGATCCCGGGAGGCCCGCCGGACTGGCCGAAGCCGGCCAACCTCACGCCGACCGGGATCGGCCACTACACGCAGGAGGGCTTCATCACCGCGCTGCGGACCGGCAAGCGGCCCGACGGCACCGAGATCAATCCCTTCATGCCGATCGCGGCGACGCGACAGATGACCGACGTCGAGATCGTCGCCGTCTACAAGTACCTGCGGACGCTGCCGGCGAGGCCGTTCGGATCGCGCTGACCTCGCCGGCCGGACGACGTCGTTCGCCTAGGGCCGCGCCGGCATCTGGTCGCGGCCCTTCTCCAGGAAGGGGATCCCGCGCCGCATCCACTCGGGCGCGGGTGCGCCGAGCAGGTGGTGCGCGAAGAACTCCTGCATCCGGCGGTCGATGTCCTTCTGGTTGGCGTACTTCCGCGGGTTGTGGGCGTCCCCGTTGTAGTTCACCATGTACGCCTCCTTCCCCAGTCGGCGCATGGCGATGAAGAACTCGATACCCTGGTACCACGGCACCGCGCCGTCATTGTCGTTCGCCATGAAGAGCACCGGCGTGGTCACGCGGTCGAGGCGGAAGAGCGGCGAGTTCTCCTCGTACCGCTCCGGGTACTCCCAGATCGACCCGCCGATGCGGCTCTGCCCGCGCTCGTAGTTCACGATCGCGCGCTCGACGCCCGACTCCCACCGGATGCCGCCGTACGCCGAGAACATGTTCACGACCGTCGCGTTGGGCACGGCGGCGGCGAAGAGATTGGTCTGCGTGATGATGTACGCGGTCTGGTACCCGCCCCACGACTGTCCGCTGATGCCCTGCCGACGGGGATCGGCGATGCCGCGCGCGATGAGCGACTGCACGCCGGGCACGATCGACTTCACCGCGCTGGGGCCGGGGTAGCCGGGCGTGTAGTGGATGTTGGGCATGAACACGAGGTAGCCGAGGCTCGTGTACACGACCGGATTGATGACGTTTCGGCCCGCCGGGCGATTGTAGTTGTAGAGCCCGTCGGACAGCTGCTCGTAGAAATAGGTGATCATCGGGTACCGCTTGGCGGGATCGAACCCCTCGGGCTTGTAGAGCAGCCCTTCCATCGGCACGCCGTCGCTGTTGTCCCACTTCACCAGCTCGACATCGCCCCACGAATACTGCGCCTGCTCGGGCATGGCGTCCGTGATCCGCGTGAGGCCATCGAACGTCGTCCCGGTCCAGAGGTCGGGGAACTCGCGATAGTCGGCGCGCGCGACGAGGAGCTGGTCGGACTTGCGCGCCTTCTGCACCACCGGGAAGGACTTGGGCGCCATGAGCAGGCGCTCGGGACCACCGGTGACACCGACGCGGTCGCGGTAGAAGCCCGCGTGCTTCGTGACGTTGTCGAAGGTCCGGAGCAGCAACGGCTGCGTCGGGTCGTAGAAGCGTTCCTCGGGATCGAGGTCGATCAGGCGGAAGGTCAGCTGGTCACGACGCCCTGCCCCGTCGGTCAGGTTGCGTGGCGCGACGACGCCGAGCGGATCGATCTCCCAGATGTCGTAACGGTCGTAGATGAGCACGCGCGCATCGTCCTTGGTCCAGCCCCCGACGCCCCAGGGGTTCGGATCGCCCGGGGTGTCGTGCGTCTCCTGGTCGAACTTCACGCCGCGGATGCCGCTCGTCAGGTCGCGCGTGCGGTCGGCCGCGATGTCGTGCGCCCGCCAGGCCCCCTTCTCCCACCAGATGACGAAGCGCGCGGCGGGCGACAACTGCCCGTTGCCGCGCACCTTGGTCGCCACCTGGCGCGTGACGCCGGTGACGGTGTTGATCACGCGGATGTCATTGCCGCCCTCGCCGGCGATCGCGTCGAGCTCGTACGGCACGTCGGTCGTCGCGACCGCCGTGCGCCCGTCGTCGGAGAACTGCGCCGTGGGCATCGAGTCGTCGGCGATGCGCCGGAAGGCGCGCGTCGCGACGTGGAAGACCGCCGGATAGCTGCGATTGCGATCCTGCCCGGCCTGCAGCCGCTGCATCGGTTGCGGACGCGTGTCACGCCAGTGCCAGAGGTCCACGACCGCGCGCTCGGCGAGCGAGTCGGCGGGGATGGAATCGGGCGCGACGTGCGCGATGCCGAAGCGGACGACGCCGCCGCCGCGCACGAACTCGACCGCGCCGCGGTCGGCGATCCGGAGCCCGTCACCGGCCGCGCCGGCGGCGACCGCGACCGTGGCAGGCTGGATGCCCGGCTTCTGCCGAGTGCCGGTGAGCGAGGCATGATAGAGCGTGACGCGCGCCTTCTCGTTCTTCCACTCGTCGGCGTCGGTCACGAACGCGACCTGCGTCGCGGCCTCGTCGATCGCGAGGCTCCGATAGTTCCCCGTCGCGACCTTGAGCGGCGCGACGACGCCCGTCGCGAGCGTCCGCACGTAGACACCGTCCACGCCGAGCGAGTCGGCGCCGGCGACGCTGTAGACGAGATAGCGCTCGCCGCGATCGATCGTGTAGTTGGTGACGCCCTCGATCCGCACCTCGGTGCCGGTCGCGAGCTCGCGGAGCACGAGCGGTGCGCCGGCATCCTTGCGCTTGGCCGGCGTCGCGGCGGAGTCGCGCGCCGGTCCTTCGGCGGCCGCCGTGCGGGCGTTCGCGCCTCGCGCGCCGCCGGCGGGCGCGCTATCCGCGTCGATCTGGTAGGCGACGAACCGGCCGCCGTCCCGGGCGACCTGGAAGCCGCGCACCCGGTCGACGAGGGTCACCTTGCCGTCGGCGAGCGCGAGGATCGCGAGCTTGTTCTTCGGGGCGTCGGCCGCGCGAGCGCGCCGACCGCGCGCGGAATCCGAGGCGGCCTTGGTCGGATACTGGAGGAAGAGCACGTGTCGCGAATCGGCGGTCACGGTGGCCGCCTGCGCGCTGAACGGCTGGCCGGTGACGCTCATCAACGGCCGGCCGGTCCAGCCGCGCGCGACGCGGTGCTCGGTGGTGCCGGCGGTGGCGCGTGCGACGAGCTCGCCGTCCCCGAGGGTCGGCGAGAGCGTGTAGACGGCCCACTTCCCGTCGGCCGAGAGCGTCGGCTGGAGGATCGACCGCCAGAGGTCGTACGTGTCCTGCGTCAGCGGCTTCCGGGCGGCCTGGGCCGAGAGGGCGAGTGGCGCGAAGGCGAGCAGGACGAGGAGGCGGAGGGCGCGCATGACCATGGGGTGCGGGGTCGGGGGTTATCTTCTGCCAACGGCTCACAAGTTACGCATCATCCTCCCCTCCCGCTGTGTGCCCATGAAGAAGCTGCTCACGTACTTCCTGCGCGGCCTGGTCCTCACGGTGCCGCTCGTGGTCACGATCGCCGTCTGCTGGATCGTGCTCACCCGCGTCGATGGCTGGCTCGGGCTGCCCATCCCCGGCGCGGGGTTCGCGATCACGATCGCCGGGATCACGCTCGTCGGATTCCTCGGCACCACCTTCCTCTGGGCGCAAGCGGAGCGCTGGATGGAGGAGATCCTGAACCGGCTGCCCTTCGTGCGACTGCTCTACTCCTCGACGAAGGACCTGCTCAACGCGTTCGTGGGCGAGAAGCGCCGCTTCGACCAGCCGGTGCTGGTGGCGCTCTCGCAGGACAAGGCGGTCCGCACCTTCGGATTCATCACGCAATCGTCCCTCACGACGCTCGGGCTGCCGGGCGACGTGGCGGTCTACTTCCCCCAGTCGTACAACTTCGCGGGCCAGCTGGTGGTGGTCCCGAGCGATCGGGTGACGCGACTGACGGCGCCGAGTTCGGATGTGCTGGCGTTCATCGTGTCGGGCGGGGTCACCGACGTGCCGGAGCAGCGCACATGAGCGGGGAGCGTCGGATGCACCCCGGAGCGTCGTCGCGTTTGGCGACGGCGGCGTTCGCCGTGGCTCTCGCGCTGGCGAACCCCTTCGCGACCGGGGAGGCCGCGGCGCAGGAGACGCTGACGCTCCTCGTGCCCGACCGGGTGTTCCTGGGCACGGAGGACTCGGCCCGCACGGGCTGGGTGGTCCTCGTGCGCGGGCAGCGGATCGCGGCGGTGGGCCCACGCGCACAGGTCCGGGCGCCCGAGCGGACGACCGTGCGGGAACTGCGCGGGACGACGCTCATCCCCGGGATGATCGAGGGCCACACGCACCTCTTCCTCCATCCCTACGACGAGACGAGCTGGAACGACCAGGTGCTGAAGGAGCCGCTCAGCCTGCGTACGGCGCGCGCCGTCAATCACGCGCGCGCGACCCTCGAGGCCGGCTTCACCACCGCGCGTGACCTCGGCACCGAGGGCGCCGGCTACGCCGACCACGGGCTCAAGCAGGCGATCGACCAGGGGATCATCCCCGGGCCTCGTCTGCTCATCTCATCGAGAGCCATCGTCGCGACAGGGTCGTACGGGCCGAAGGGCTTCGCGAGCGAGTGGGGGGTGCCCCAGGGCGCTGCGGAAGCGGATGGGACCGAAGGGCTGACGCGTGCGGCACGCGACCAGATCGGCCATGGGGCCGACTGGGTGAAGGTCTACGCCGACTACCGGTGGGGCCCGAACGGCGAGGCACGCCCCACCTTCACGGAAGCCGAGTTGCGGACGCTCGTCGAGGTCGCCGCGTCGAGCGGGCGGAAGGTCGTGGCGCATGCGGCCACGGACGAGGGAATGCAGCGCGCCGTGCGCGCCGGCGTGGCGATGATCGAGCACGGGGACGGCGGCACCGCCGAGACGTTCCGCCTGATGGCCGCGCGTGGCGTCGGGTACTGCGCGACGCTCGCGGCCGTCGAGGCGACGGCGCGGCACGCGGGATGGCGGGAGGGACAGGCGCCCACGGCACGGATGCTCGCGAAGCGCGCGTCGTTCCGTCTCGCGATCGAGGCCGGCGTCCCGCTCTGCATGGGTGGTGACGCGGGGGTGTACGCGCACGGCACGAACGCGTGGGAGGCCGAGCTGATGGTCGCGTACGGCTTGCGTGCCCCAGCGGCGCTCCGAGCCGCGACGAGTGGGAATGCGCGACTGTTCGGACTGGACACCGAGCTCGGATCGATACGCGACGGGCTGCTGGCCGATCTCGTCGCGGTCGAGGGGGACCCGACCGCGGACATCAGCGCACTCCGGCGCATCCGCTTCGTGATGAAGGGCGGCGCCGTCGTGCGCTGACGCGCGGGCGTCGATCGATCAGGGCTTGAGCCAGTACCCGAACCAGTCACGCAACCGCCCGAGGCGGTCGACGAGCAACCACGGTTCGCCCGTGCGCGAGAGGTCGTGCGTCGAGCGTGGGTACCGCACGAACTCCACCGGCACGCCCTGCCGCTTGAGCGCGGCGAACCACTGCTCGGCGTCCGTCATCGGCGTCCGATGGTCCTCCTCGCTCTGCAGGATGAAGGTCGGGGTGCGGACGGCCCGCACGTTCCGGATGGGCGAGAGCGAGTCATACATCGCCGGGTTGTCCTGCGGCCGGCCGAAGAACTCGAACTCGGTGAGGCCCTGCGCGTCGGAGGTGCCGTACCACGACCACCAGTTGCTGATCATGCGGTCGGCCTGCGCCGCCTTGAAGCGATCGGTCTTGGTGGTGATCCAGGCGGTCATCACGCCGCCGTACGAGCCGCCGGTGACCCCCATGCGGGTGGAGTCGACATCGGCGCGCGCGGCGGCGATATCGACGGCCTTCATGAGGTCCTGGAAATCCTCCGCGAACCAGCGGCCGCGCGTGGAGTAGGTGAACTCCGCGCCATAGCCGCTCGAGCCGCGCGGGTTGGTGTACAGCACCATGAAGCCCGCGGCCGCGAGGTTCTGCGTCTCGTCGAACCACTGCTCGCCGTACTGGCTGTGCGGACCGCCGTGGATGTAGAGCACGAGCGGGTACTTCCGGCCCTCGACGTAGCCGAACGGCTTCATGAGCCAGCCCTCGATCTCGAGGTCGCCGACCGAGCGGTAGGTGAATCGCTCCGCCCCGGACCAGGCGACCTCGCGGTTGAGCGCGCCGTTGAAGCTGGTGAGCTTGCGCTCGCCCTTGCCGTCGGCGCCGGCGATGAAGAGCTCGGTCGGCGCGTTCACGCTCGTCGCGACGTACGCGACCTGCCGCCCCGCGCCGTCGAAGGTGAAGCCGCTCATCTTGCGGCGTCCGCCGAGCGATTCGCGGAGGCGCCCGTCGCGCGGGTTGATCATGAAGAGACCGCTCGACCCGCCGATGTCGGCCCAGACCGCGATGTCGCCGGCGGGGAGCCACTCGAGACCGCTCGGCTCGTACCGCCAGTCCGGCGCGAGCGGCGTGACCTGGCCGCTCGCGACGTCGAGGACGCCGAGGTGCGCCTGCTTCACGCGACCGGGACGGTGGATGAACGCGATCCGGCGGCCATCGGGGGACCACGCGAGGTCGGACTCGGCGCCGGGGATCGTCGCGACCTTGCGCGGCGTGCCGCCTGCGACCGGGATCACGTAGATGTCATTGAGATTGCGGTCGACCTCGTCGCGCGCGGCATCGTACGGGAGCAGCGCGAGCGAGTCCGCGGTGCGCGCGACGACGGAGTCCGGCCGCAGGTCGACGTCGGCGATGAACGCGATCCACTTGCCGTCGGGCGAGACGGTGACCGAGCGATGCGAGTAGCGGGTATCGGTGACCTGCACGCGCTTGGCGCCGGGGACCTGCGTGAAGATCTGCTCGGGCCGGATCACGCGCGCCTCGCGCGGACCGGGGAGGAACCCCTGGCCGTTGGCCTTGTAGCGCGTCTCGGTGATGTGGCGGCCATCGAAACGCGCCGGATCGACGGGTCGCGTGATCGCGCCGAAGGGCGGGCGCGCCATCGGCGGCATCTTCGCGTAGGGATCGCCCGCCGTCTCGGCGCGCGGCCCACCCTGCCCCTCTGGCGTGACCGTCGACGCGAACACCGCGAACTTGCCGTCGCGCGGCCACGACCCGGCAGGGTAGTCGGCGGGTTGCGTCGCTTCGCCGCCAGGCGCGTCCATGCGGAGCGCCCAGGTGTTGCCGGTGCCGCCGGAGCGCTGCGACGAGAAGAAGAGCCACTTGCCGTCCGGCGAGAAGCGCGGATTGCTGCTCTCCGTGGCCGGCGCCGTGTAGCGCACCGGATCGCCACCGGTGGTCGAGGCGACCCACACCTCGCTGTGCCGACGGTTCTCGCGCTCGTTCACCGTCGTCACGGTGAACGCCACGAGCTTGCCGTCCGGCGACATCGCCGGCGCGGAGAGGGTGGTGACGCGGTGCCAGTCGTTGGGCTGCATCGCGCGCTGCGCGGGGAGCGCAGCCGGAAGCATCAGGAGAGCGAAGAAGGACAGCGAGCGTCGCATCGGATCGGTGGCTCGAGAGAGGGAGTGGACCTACGGACGGGAAGAACGGAGCAAACGGAGCGTGGACTCCGAGAAGTCGACATCGGCGGGCTGCTGGTCCCAGACGAGCGTGCGCGTGGCCGAGTAGCGTGCCCCGTCGCGCCGCCTGATCACGAACACGACCCATGAGCCGTAGCGCTCGACGGTCATCGGGTCGCCGGCGCGCACGTCGTCGGGCCGGTTGGTGCAGTTGACGTCGCGCCGTTCGCCGACCGCACCGGTGCACCGCGGCATCGCCGCGTTGGGCAGGAGGCCGCTGTTCCGCGCGGGGTTGCGCGCCGGATCGGGACGATCGATGCGGGCGATGGTCAGTCGGAAGGTGGCCACGTCCGCGGGGACCTCGCGCCAGCCGCTCGCGCGCAGGATCATCGCGACGTCCTCCCGCAGGCCCGGCATCCCGGGGTCATCGCTCCGCCGGTCGTCAGCCGCGGTCGCATGGAGGATGCTCTCGGAGGGCGGGACCCAGGCGTAAGTATCACTGTCCGGCAGCGCGGGGAGCGTCTCTCCCGGCGCGAGTGCGGTGCCTCCCACGAACTCGCGGGACGCGGTGCGACCGCCCGTGCTCGCGCAGGCCGTCACGAGCGCGCAGGCGAGGACGCCGCGCGCGATCGCGCGCACGAATCCGCCCGGATCGCGTCGCTCAGTCATCGGCACTCGCGAGGAGTCGGAGCAGGTCGCGTGCGATGGTCGCCTGCGTGGACTCGGCGTCGGCGTCCTGCTGGACCCAGAACCGCACGGCACCGTCGCTGCGACGGCGCAGCACGGCGATCACGCGCCTGACCGTGTACGGCACCGACACCCGCACGATCCGCGTGCGTTGCGGATCGTTGGAGCAACGCGGCTGATTCCCGCCGCGCGACTGGTCGCATCGCGGCAGTCCGCTCGTCGGAGACGAGACGATGAGTTCCTCACGCTCCTCGGTCCGCCGTGCGGTCCGTGCGGCCTGGAAGACGGAGAACTCGTACTCCGCCGAGTCGCCGGACTCGCGCCATCCCTGACTGCGGAGCACGACATCGATGCTCGCACGGAGCGTGCGCATCGCTCCCGCGCTCGCCACGTCCTCGCTGGTAGCGCCGCGCACGAGCGAGTCCGGCGGTACGAAACGGTAGTACTGGTCCTGCGGGAGCGAGACGAGCAAGGGCCCGGCCGGCAGCGCGATGCCCGCGCCGAGCGGGATCAGCCGCGAGGCCTGCGGGTGACCCGTGCGCGGCGCGCGCGACGTGCCCGCGCATCCGGCCGCACAGAGCAGGGCCCCCAGCAGGACCGCGCCGCGCACGCACGTCACCGGCGCTGCATGCGCTCGAGCACGCGACCGCATCGCACCGCCGCCTCGGCGATGCGGGCCGGGCTCGTGATGAACGAGATGCGGAAGAAGCCTTCGCCCCCGGCGCCGAGCGCGGCCCCCGCGAGGACGATCACGCCCTCCTCCTGCATGCAACGCTCGTGGAACTCCATCGACTTCACGCCCGCGGGCAGCGGGACCCAGAGGTACATCGACGCCTTGGGGACCTCGACGCCGGGGAACCCGTTCGCACGGAAGGCGGCGACCGCCGCGTCGCGCCGCTCCTTGAAGACCGCGACGTTGCCCGGCACCCAGCTCTCCCACGATTCGAGCGCGGCGATGCCGGCCTTCTGCACCGCCATGAACTGGCCGGTGTCGAGGAAGCTCTTCACCTTCGCGAGCGCGCCGACGACGGTCGGGTCGCCGCAGGCCCAGCCGCAGCGCCACCCCGTCATGTTGTAGGTCTTGGAGAGCGAATGGAACTCGATCGCCACGTCGCGCGCACCGGGGATGTCGAAGATGCTCGGCGCCACGTAGCCGTCGAAGGTCATCTCCGAGTACGCGTTGTCGTACACCAGGATGATCCCGCGTTCCTTGCAGATGCGCACGACCTTCTCGAGGTACTCGACGGGCGCGATCGCGGCCGTGGGATTGTTCGGATAGTTGAGGAAGAGCAGCTTCGTGCGCCGGAGCACATCCTCCGGGATCTCGTCGAGGTCGACGAGGAAGTTCGTGCGAGGGGTGATCGGGTAGAGATAGGGCTCGGCCTCGCCGAGCAGCGTGCCGCCCAGATAAGCGAGGTAGCCGGGATCGGGGATGATCGCGACATCCCCCTTCTGCAGGTAGGCGAAGCAGAGGTGTGCGATGCCCTCCTTGGATCCGATGAGCGGGACGATCTCCTTGAGGGGATCGAAGCGGTGGCCGAAGCGTTTCTGCATCCACGAGGCGACGGCATCCCGGAAGGCGGGGAGTCCGAGGCCGAAGCCGTAGCGGCTCATCCCGGGATCATCGACGGCGGCCTTGAGCGCGGCGATGGCCGCGGGCGGCGCGGCGAGGTCGGCGTCGCCGGCGCCGAGGTCGATCACGTCGACTCCCCGCGCGATGAGGTCGCGCTTCTTCTGGGGGATCGTGGCGAGGAGATAGAGCGGGAGTGCGTCGAAGCGATTGGTGAAGGGCATGGCCTGAAAGCTACCGCATCGCCCTTCCGATGTCCCGACGCCCGGCCGCTTGCCCTCCGACCCGGACGCGCATAGCGTGATCCCATGAGTCGTGCGCACCATCCGTCGTCCGGCCGCATCCGGGCGCTCGTCCTGTTGTCGCTCGCGTCGGCCTGCACGGGCGGCGACCTCGGCATCTCGCAGGACGGCCCGCCGGTCCCCACCGTCCCGCGCAGCGCGCTCATCACCTCCGTGCGCGGCGTCGTGATCGATGCGACCACCGGTGCCCCTGTCGCGGGCGCGTCCGTCTCCATCGACGTGAAGACCACCGTCAGCGGCATCGACGGCACCTTCGCGATCTACGACCTGCTGCAGCAGGCGGCGACGATCGAGACCATCAAGGTCGGCTACGACACGGCCCGGACGTTCATCCCGCTCTCCGGCGGCGAGTACCTCTTCAGTCCGCGCCTGCGCCCGAGCGCGCCCGTCACGCCCTGAACGGACCGCTGTCGCGACCCTGCGCCTACGCAGGAAGGATGACGGCGCTGTAGGATTTCTGGCTATTGCGCGCCGCGCGAGCGAGGTGAATAGTGACCGTGCAGAGCGAGGGCGACGCCTCCGCGATGCCTGAAGCGGATCGGGCACCTGGTCCCGACCCTCCGTCCCCGGACGGAGCCGAGCGCCAAGGCGAGCGTGCGTGGACCCGCTGCTACATACCCGCCGCCGTGCGGGCAGCACGGTGTGGTGGCAGGCAACGCACCCACCGACATCGACTCGGACAATCGGAAGCCACCCGTGCTTCCCCGGCCATGCCGCCGTGCTCCTCCGAGGACGATGCTACGAGGGCCGAGACCATCGCGTCTCGGCCCTCCGTGCGTTCCTGGCCCTCCATCCCGTGCGCCGTGCGCGCGGGGGAGGACCTCACTGGCCGAGCGTGCGCCGCTGCACCGGCGGCCCGGCCGCAGGTCCCGGGGTGACCGTCGTGGGTCGTGCGAGGATGAACATGCTCTCCGACGTCACATGCGACCACTCCTGTCGCCCCATGCGCGCCGCCGGATTCACCTTCGCCGTGTCGGGGAGGCCGTCCTCGCCGATCACCGCATCATCGACATGCGCGACGAGCACCTCGCCGATCACCCAGGTGCTGTGCTGCGGTCCCGATCCGTGGGGCACCACCTGGAAGACGCGGCACTCCAATTGCGCCGGGCTCTCCGCCACCCGCCACGGCCGCACCACGGTCGAGGCGGCTCGGGTGAATCCGACGGCCTCCAGCTCGTCCACCTCGGGCGGGTACGGCGCGGACGCCTGATTGACCCGCTCGGCCATCGCACGCGAGACGACGTTGATGACGAACTCGCCGGTCTCGAGGACGTTGCGTAGCGTGTCCTTGGGGTTCCCGTCGCGATCGGCCACCGGACAGAACGCGACCGACTGCGGATTCTGTCCGCCCATCGCGAAGAAGCTGAACGGCGCGAGATTGCCCACGCCGGCCGCGCTCACCGTGCTGACGAGCGCGATGGGGCGCGGCGCGATGAGCGGGGTGAGCCAGGCGTGGCGCTTCGGTGGATCGAGATCGGCGAGACGGATGATCATCAGGACGTCGGCGGCGCGAATCCCGGGCCTTCCCCACCCCCCTCGATCCAGGAGAACTGGTACTTCCGGTCCTCGAACGGCAGGATCGCCTTCGCCACCTTGAGCGGGCGGAACGAGTCCATCATGACCGCGAGCTCGTTCGTGTGGGTCATCCCGATGCTCCCCTCGTAGCGGCCGGGGTGCGGGCCGTGCGGGATGCCGTCCGGATGATGCGTGATGCTGCCGTACTCGATCCCCTTCCGGCTCATGAACTCGCTGGAGGCGTAGAAGAGCACCTCGTCGCTGTCCACGTTGCTGTGATTGTAGGGGGCCGGGATCGCCTCCGGATGGAAGTCGTACGGACGCGGGCAGAACGAGCAGATGACGAACCCATCACCCTGGAACGTCTGGTGCACCGGCGGCGGCTGATGGACCTTGCCGACGATCGGCTCGAAATCGTGGATGTTGAAGGCCCACGGGTAGAACTGCCCGTCCCATCCGATCACGTCGAGCGGGTGATGGTCGAGGACGACCTCGTTCAGGCCGTTGTACTGCTTGATGACGATGGGGAAGTCCCCCTTCTCGTCGTGCGTGCGGAGCGTGCGCGGGACGCGGAAGTCGCGCTCGCTGTAGGGGGCGCCCTCCACCACCTGCCCGACGTTGTTGAGATACCGCGAGGGTGGCCGCACGTGGCCGCGGCTCTCCATCACCAGCAGCTTGGCCGGCTTGGTGAAGCGGTACCGGTGCAGGATGTGCCGATGGATCACGAGGTAGTCGCCGGGCCGGATCTCGAGGTCACCGTACTGCGTCTCGAGCGTCCCCTCGCCCTCCGCGACGTACACGACCTCGTCGCCCTGCGCATTCCGGTAGAAGTGCTCGTCCTGCTTGTCGGGCGCCACGTACAGCATCGCGATGTCGTTGTTGAAGAGCATCGGCACGCGGTCGAGCGTGGGACTCCCGCCGCGCGCGATAGGCGCGGTGCGGAAGTGCCGGTGGCGCAGCGTGCGGTCGGTGTCCTCCTCGTACGGCGTCTCGGCCAGGCGTCGCACCGACTTCACCGTCGTGGGCGGATGCACGTGATACAGGAGCGCCGACGGCCCGGTGAATCCCTCGATGCCGACGAGCTGCTCATGGTAGAGCGACCCGTCGGGCTTCCGGAAGGCGATGTGCCGCTTGCGCGGGATCTGGCCGAGGGTGTGATAGAACGGCATTACAGGTTGCCCCGGAGCGCCTGCTCGCGCTCGATGCTCTCGAAGAGCGCCTTGAAGTTGCCGGCCCCGAAGCTCTTCGCGCCCTTGCGCTGGATGATCTCGAAGAAGAGCGTCGGCCGGTCCTGCACCGGCTTGGTGAAGATCTGCAGCAGATAGCCCTCGTCATCCCGGTCCACCAGGATCCCGAGCTCGGCGAGCGGCGCGATGTCCTCGTCGATCTTCCCGACGCGGTCGAGCACCGTCTCGTAGTAGGCCTTCGGGATGGAGAGGAACTCCACGCCGCGGGACTTCAGCGCGCGCACCGTGCCGATGATGTCGTCCGTCGCGACGGCGATGTGCTGGACCCCGGGGCCGCGGTAGAAGTCGAGATACTCCTCGATCTGCGACTTCTTCTTCCCCTGCGCCGGCTCGTTGATCGGGAACTTGATCCGCCCGTTCCCGTTGCTCATGACCTTCGACATGAGCGCCGAGTACTCGGTGCTGATCGTCTTGTCGTCGAACGAGAGCAGGTTGTAGAACCCGAGCACCTTGGAGTAGAAGTCCACCCAGTGGTTCATCCGGCCGAGTTCGACGTTGCCGACGCAGTGGTCGACGTACTTGAGGCCCACGTCCCCCGGCATGAACGGCGACTCGGCGGGACGGTAGCCCGGCATGAAGAGGCCGCGGTAGTTCCGGCGCTCGACGAGCGAGTGGATGGTGTCGCCGTAGGTGCGGATGGCGGCGACGACGATCTCGCCATGCTCATCCTCGAGCACTTCCGGGGCGCGCGCCGAGACGGCGCCTCGCTCGAGGGCCTTGGCGTACGCGTCGCGGCAGTCGTCGACCCAGAACGCGAGGTCCTTCACGCCGTCGCCGTGCAGCGCGATGTGCGCGGCCATCTCGCCCTCGGGCCCCATCGGCGAGGTGAGGAGGAGGCGGATCTTGCCCTGCTCGAGCAGGTACGAGGCGCGGTCCCGCACGCCGGTCTCGGGTCCGCGGTACGCCTTGAGCTGGAAGCCGAAGGCGGCGCGGTAGAAGAGCATCGACTGCTTGGCGTTGCCGACCCAGAACTCGATGTAGTCGGTGCCGTTGATCGGGAACGTGTCGTGGGCGGACTCGGCGGCGGGCTTGGTCGCGGTGGCCATGTGTCGGATGAGGGCTGAAGGAGGAAGGCGAGCGAAGGGAGCAAGGAGAAGGAGGAAGGCGGAAGGAGGAAGGCCGGTCCTTCACCCTTCCTCCTTCTCCCTTCGTCCTCGACTCAGTTCGCGCGCGCGCCCGTGCGGGCGCTCGTCCACCAGCGTCCCCAGACGCTGTGGGTCGACCAGTCTGGCACTCGCATGCGATGCTCCGCGCAGGGGACGGGTCCGGTCATCACCCAAATATACCCTGCGCCGGCGCCGGGGCGTCCAGCAGGTCGGTCACGCCAGCCCGGTCAGACCACCAGCGCCGGCAGGTCCCGGAAGAGCGCGAGGGCGCCGGGATTCGCCAGGGCATCGGTGTTCTTCACCGGCCGACCGTGCACCACGTCACGCACCGCGATCTCGGAGATCTTGCCGCTGATCGTGCGCGGGATGTCGTCGACCTGCTCGATGACCTTGGGCACGTGGTGCGGGCTCGTCGCCTCGCGGATCGCGGCCCTGATGCGCGCCCGGAGCGCGTCGTCGAGGAGGAGGTCCCCGCGCAAGCGCACGAAGAGGACGATGCGCACGTCCTTCTCCGCCCCGCTCCCCACGTCCTGCCCGATCACGACGCTCTCCAGCACCTCGGGGAGCTGCTCGACCTGCCGGTAGATCTCCGCCGTGCCGATGCGCACGCCGCCGGGATTGAGCGTCGCGTCGCTCCGGCCGTGGATGATGAGTCCGTCGTGCGCGGTGATCTCGGCCCAGTCGCCGTGCCGCCAGACGCCGGGAAAGAAGTCGAAGTACGCCGCGCGGTACTTCGCGCCGTCGGGATCGTTCCAGAACGCGACGGGCATCGACGGGAACGGCCGCGAGCACACCAGCTCGCCGGCCTCCCCGCGCACCGGATGGCCCTCCGCATCGAGGACGTCCACGGCCATGCCGAGCCCGAGGCACTGGAGCTCGCCGCGCCATACCGGCAGCAGCGGGTTGCCCAGGGCGAAGCAGGAGATGAGATCGGTGCCGCCGGAGATGCTCGCGAGATGCACGCCCGGCTTCACGTCGCGCACGACGTAGTCGTACGAATGCTCGGCGAGCGGGCTCCCGGTGGAGAGGATCATGCGCAACGTGCGCAGGTCATGCGTGCGCGCGGGCGCGAGGCCGAGCTTCTCCGACATCGCGAGGAACTTCGCGCTCGTGCCGAAGACCGTGACCCCTTCCTCGGCGGCGAGATCCCAGAGGATCGCCGGCCTCGCATCGGGGAGCGGCGCGCCGTCGTAGAGGACGATCGTCGCGGACGTCGCGAGCGCGGAGAGCAGCCAGTTCCACATCATCCACCCGCACGTGGTGAAATAGAAGAGGCGCTCGTCCTGCTGCAGGTCGCAATGGAGGGAGTGCTCCTTCAGGTGCTGCAGCAGCGTGCCGCCGTGCCCGTGCACCATGCACTTCGGCAGGCCGGTCGTGCCGGAGCTGTACATGATGAACAGCGGATGATCGAAGGGCACGCGTTCGAAGACGAGCGGCGCGTCCGTGCCACGATCGAGGAAGGCATCCCAGGTGGTGCTCGTCGGGAGACGCTCCCAGCGCGCCGCGGTGGCCTGTGCGTCGCCGAGGAACGGGACGACCACGAGCTGTTCGACCGACGGGAGCGAGGCGACGATCTCGGCGGTGCGCGCGATGCAATCGATGCGCTTGCCGCCGTAGCGATATCCGTCGGCGACGATGAGCACCTTGGGCGCGATCTGCCCGAAGCGGTCGAGCACGCCGCCGACACCGAAGTCAGGGGAGCAGGAGGACCAGACGGCCCCGATGCTCGCGGCGGCGAGCGCGGCGACGACCGCTTCGGGGATGTTGGGGAGGAACCCCACCACGCGGTCCCCGCGCAACACACCGGTCGCGCGCAGCGCGCCCGCGCAGCGGCGCACGGCGTCCTGCAGTTCGGCTCTCGTGAGCTGGCGCCGTCGCCCTGCCTCGTCGCGCGCGACGAGCGCGATGAGGTCGCCCGCCGAGCCGATCACGCTCTCCGCGTAGTTGAGGTGCGTGTGGCGGAACCACCGCGGCCCGGGCCGCCCGCCGGCCGCGGGGGGCGCCATGAGATCCCCGCGCTCGAGGATGTCCTCGGGTTGGAGGTCGGCGCTGCTGATGGAGTCGTCCGAAGCCCCGGCGCGACGATGCGTGCCATGGACCTGCCCGAAGTGGTAGAGCGCGCGCCAGAAGTACTCGGGACGCGCGATCGACCAGGCGTGCCAGTCCGCGTATGGCGCATCGGGTGTGGGCGCGTCCGGGTAGACGCTCGCCGCGAGGAAGAACCGCCGCATCACGCTGTCGGCCGCGCGTTCGGGGTCCGGCAACCAGAGGGGGAAGGCGCGTTCCGGCGTCATGGGGCGGAATTATAGGGAGCCGCCGGCGGACACGCTCGCCGTGCGGCACGGCGCGAGATACGTTCCACGCATGACCGCCCGCCGCATCCTCCACGCCGACGCCGACGCCTTCTTCGTGGCGGTGGCGCGCATGGCGGATCCCGAAGGGGCCGGCAAGGCGACGCTGCTCATCGTGGGTGGGCGTCCGGGGTCGCGGGGCGTGGTCTGCTCCGGCGATCGGGGCCGTCCTCGCGCGATACACCCCGGTCGTGGAGGGGGCGAGCATCGACGAGTGGTACCTCGACCTCACGGGCACCGAGGCGCTCTACGAGCACGAACCGCTCGAGGCGACGGCGCGCCGCATCCGTGACGCCGTCCACAAGGAGACGGGGATGTGGCTCTCGATCGGCGGAGGCCCGTCGAAGCTCGTGGCGAAGCTCGCGGCGGAGCGCGCGAAGCCTCGCCCCGGCACCGGCGCGACGGGCGTGCGGATCGTGCCGGACGGCGGGGAAGCCGAGTTCCTGCGGGAGTTCGCGCTCGCGGAGCTTCCCGGCGTGGGGCCGAAGTTGCAGGCGAAGCTCGCGTCGCTCGGCATGGTGCGCGTGGAGGACGTGCTCCCGCACGACCGCACGACGCTCGCGCGGTGGATCGGACGGCGGCCGGCCGAGTGGCTCTGGGCGCGGGTCCGCGGGATCCACACGACGCCGGTCGAGGCACGCGCGAGCGCCAAGCAGATCAGCCATGAGACGACGTTCAGCCGCGACGTGCAGGACACCGCGGCGATCGCGGCGATCCTGCGCGGGCTCGCGGCCAAGACGGCCGCGTCGATGCGCGGCGACAAGCTGGCGGCACGGACGGTGACCGTGAAGCTCAAGGACGCCGACTTCACGACGCGCCTGGCGAGCCGCACGCTGCCGGAACCGCTCGAGAGCGACCGCGCCGTGGCGGACGTCGCGGTGGGGCTGCTCGGCAAGTTGCGCGCGGCGCGCCCCGTCTCGGCGCGGCTCGTCGGCGTGGCGCTCGGCAACCTGGTCGCGGCGCGCGATGCGGAGCAGCTCGGGCTGTTCGCCCCGCCGGCGACGGCGGTGGAGCGGCCGCAGGACCGCGCGGTGTCGCGCGCCGTGGACCGGGTCCGAGAGCGGTTCGGCTCCGAGGCCATCCGAACGGGCGTGGCTCCGCGCGCGTAGGCGTGGCGGGAGGCGCGCGGGGGGGCCATCTTTTCCGCGACGCCCCCACCGTCCCAGTTCGTCGTTCCTCAACCCATCATCATCGATGAAGCCCACTCGTCCGATCACGATCGCGGCGGGGCTCGCCGTGCTGGCGCTCGCCTGCCAGCCCGCCGCCCCGACCACGACGCCCGCGCCGACACCGGCCCCGGCGGGCACGCCCGCTCCTACCACCCCGACGCCGACCACGCCGGGCACGCCGGCTCCCGGCGCTCCCGCCGGCCCCGGCGCCAACGCGCAGGATGGCGGCCCAGGCGCCGCCGCAGCCGAGCCCGCGCCACGGCCTTACGCCCAGGTCATCCGCGGCGACGTCAAGACCAAGCCCGGACTGTTCAAGACGCACATGATCGGGAGCACCCTCTACTACGAGATCCCGGCGGGCGAGTTCGGCAAGGACATGCTGCTGGTCACGCAGATCGCGAAGAACAACGAGGGAGACGGGTACGGCGGCGAGCCGATCGACACGCGCGTCGTGCGCTGGGAGCGCCGCGGAAACCGCGTGCTCTTCCGGAACGTCTCGTACGCGATCATGTCCGATCCGTCGGCGCCCATCGCCGAGGCGGTGCGGAACTCCAACTACGACGCGATCCTCGCCGTCTTCCCCGTCGCGGCCTACGGCCCCGACTCGGCGCCGGTGATCGACGTGACGCGCCTGTACACGTCGCCGCCGAACGAGGTGAGCGCGATCCAGGCGATCCGGGGCCAGCTCGATGCGGCACGCAGCTTCCTCGAGCGCGTGGCGGCCTACCCGACCAACGTCGAGGTGGAGGCCGCGCTCACCATCAACGCGCAGCCGCAGCCGCAGTCGTTCTTCCCCGGCCTCCCGCCGGCCCAGCCGGCGCCGGGCACGCCGACGTCGTCCAAGTCCGTGGTGGTGCACTGGTCGATGGTGAAGCTGCCGGAGCGGCCGATGATGCCGCGGCTCCGGGACTCGCGCATCGGCTACTTCTACACGAGCACGATCGACTTCAGCCGTCCCGAGCAGCGCGCGCAGCAGCGCAACTTCATCGCCCGCTATCGCCTGGAGAAGAAGGATCCGGCCGCGGCGATCTCCGAGCCGGTGAAGCCCATCGTCTACTACATCGACCCGGCGACGCCGACCTGGCTGGTGCCATTCGTGAAGAAGGGCGTGGAGGAGTGGCAGGTGGCGTTCGAGGCCGCGGGCTTCCGGAACGCGATCGTGGCGCGCGAGGTCCCGAAGGACGACCCCGACTTCTCGCTCGAGGATGCGCGCTATTCGAGCATCCGGTGGCTGCCGTCGACGATCGAGAACGCGAACGGGCCGAGCGACACCGACCCGCGCAGCGGCGAGATCCTCAACGCCGACGTGAACATGTACCACAACATCATGAACCTGCAGACGTGGTGGTACTGGACGCAGGTCGGGGCGCTCGACCCGCGCGCCGCCCGGCTGCCGCTGCCCGATTCGCTGCAGGGTCGCCTCGTGCAGTTCGTCGTGGCGCACGAGGTGGGCCACACGCTCGGCCTCCCGCACAACCAGTTCGCGTCGAGCCAGTACCCCGCCGACTCGGTGCGCTCGCGCACCTGGGTGGAGCGGATGGGCCACTCGCCGACGATCATGGACTACGCGCGCTTCAACTACGTCGCGCAGCCCGAGGACAACATCCCGGTGGACAAGCTGATCCCGACGGTGGGCGTGCACGACAAGTACGCCATCCGGTGGGGCTACATGCCGATCCCCGGTGCCCGCACGCCCGATGACGAGCGCGCGGCGCTCGACGCGATCGCGCGCGAGCAGGACAGCACGCCCTGGCTCCGCTACGGCATCCCCGACGACTTCGGCGCGATCCCCTTCACCGCGTACTCCGAGGCGGTCGGCGACGCCGACGCCGTGAAGAGCACCGAGCTCGGCATCCGGAACCTCAAGCGCCTCGTGCCGATGATCCTCCCGGCGACGACGCAGGCGACGGAGGACGTCTCGTTCACGAAGGAGGCGTACAACCGCCTCGTCGGCCAGTTCGTCACCGAGATGCGCCACGTCGCGACGATCCCCGGCTCGTCGACGGGCCAGGAGAAGTACGGGTCGCAGCCGGGCCCGCGCTTCACGCCGATCCCGCGCGCCCAGCAGAAGGCGGCGGTGAAGTTCGTCCAGGACCAGCTCTTCACCACGCCGACCTGGCTCCTCGACCCCGCGCTGCTGCGCCGGCTCGAGCCGGAGGGCGCGGTGGCGCGCATCAACAACGCGCAGCGCGGCATCCTCGTCACGCTGATGAACGACGAGCGCATGGCCCGCCTCATGGAGTACGAGGCGCTGCCGGGCGCGAGCGGCACCTACGCGCTGTCGGAGTACCTCGCCGACATCCGCACGGGCATCTGGAGCGAGCTCGGCGCCGGCTCGGTGCGCGTGGACGCGTACCGCCGCGGGCTGCAGCGCATCTATCTCGAGGCGACGATCGCCAAGCTCAACGCGACGCCGTCAACCACCCCGCGCATCTCCAGCAGCGCGCAGACCGGCCAGGTCTACACGGCCGCCGCGCGGCCGAGCACGGACGTGAAGGCGCTCGTGCGGCAGGAGCTCCGGACGCTCGACGGGCAGCTGGCGTCGGCGGCGGCGAAGGCGGCGGATGCGGTGACCCGCGCGCACATCGCGGAGGCGAGGTTCCAGATCAAGCAGGCGCTCGAACCGAAGTAGGGATGCGGAGGAGACGACTGCAGCCTTGAGTCGTGAGTGGTGAGTTGAACGACGATGCGGGCT
>JBGATT010000201.1:0-5368 GCA_044229035.1 Gemmatimonadaceae bacterium
CTCGAGGCGCAGGCGCTGGTGCCGATGTTCGGCGAGGACCCCGTGGAGCTCGGCCTCGCGGGCAAGGAGGCCGAGATGCTCGCGCGCCTCGGCAAGGATGCGCGCTACCGCCGGATGTTCGCCTCCGCTTTCCCCGGCGAACCCGCCCCGCTGACGCTCGTGAACGTGACGCGGGCGATCGCGAGCTTCGAGCGCGTGCTCATCTCCGGGCGGTCACCGTACGATCGCGCGCAGCACGGCGAACGCGCGGCGATGTCGGCCGCGGCGCAACGGGGCGAGCAGCTCTTCTTCAGCGAGCGGCTCGAGTGCTTCCACTGCCACGGCGGCTACGCCTTCACCGGCACCGTGAACGACATGGGGAAGGCCTTCCCCGAGGTCGAGTTCCACAACACGGGGCTCTACAACATCGGCGGCCGCGGCGGCTTCCCCCGCGAGAATCCCGGCCTGATGGACTTCACCCAGCGGAAGGAGGACGAGGGGAAGTTCAAGGCGCCGACGCTGCGCAACATCGCGCTCACCGCGCCGTACATGCACGACGGCAGCATCGCGACGCTCGACGGCGTGATCGACCACTACGCGGCCGGCGGGCGGACCATCACCAGCGGCCCGCACGCCGGAGACGGCAGCACGAACCCCAACAAGAGCGAGTTCATCAACGGATTCGAACTCACGGCCGGCGAGCGGCAGGACCTGCTCGCCTTCCTGCATAGCCTCACCGATTCGGCCTTCGTCACCGATCCGCGCTTCGCCGACCCTTGGCCGGACACCCTTCGCGCCCGGGGCCGGGCCCGCCGTCCCGATTGACCCGCCAGTCGCCATCTTCCTTCCACGGGCACGACGCCCATCCACCCCAGGACCTCCGATGACCCGCACCTTCCGCTCGTTCCGCCTGCCGCTCGCCGCGCTCGCCATCGTCCTCCTCGCCGCGGCGGCGACACCCGCCGAGCGCTTCCACACGCGCCTCGTGAAGAGCAACCCGGCCAAGGACGCCGTGGTCGCGACCGCGCCGGCCGCCCTCGAGCTCTGGTTCAGCGAGAAGATCGACCTCGCCGCGAGCCGCGTGCAGCTCGTCGGCCCCGGCGGCACCGCCGTGACCACCGCCGCCCTCACCCGCGACGACGCCGCGACCGACGCGCCGGTGGTCGTGCGCATCACCGGCCCGGTCGTCGATGGCGTCCAGACGGTGAACTGGTCCGCCGCCTCGGGCGACGGCCATCCGGTGAAGGGTAGCTTCACCTTCACGGTCAAGAAGCCGTAGCGGTCCGCCTGACGGGCAACGGGCGCGGGGCCGCGTAGATTCCACGCGCGGTCCCGCGCCCGCTGCATTCCCCCCGTCCCCTGCGCGACATGTTCGCTGCCCTCGTCAACTTCCTGCACTACGCCGGGCTCACCATCGCGGTGGGTGCGGTCACCGTCCGCTACCTGCTCATGACGCGGAGCGGGCTCGCCGTCTCGGAGCGGGCCCCCGCGCTGCGCGACGCCGCCAAGTACGGCCTCGTCGGCGTCGCCGCGGTGCTCGTCGCCGCTCCCCTCCGCGCGGTCGTGCAGGCCCAGGGCCTCGCCTTCCCGGGAGATCCGCTGCTGCCGCTGGTGCGGAGCGTGGTGATGAACAGCGACGTCGGGCGCGCGCTCCAGTTGCAGGCCATCTGGGGCGCGGCCGCGGTCATGGCCTTCTCCGTCGCGCGCTTCGGCCGTCAGCGCGGCTGGAGCGCGGCGGCCATCGCCACCTTCATCCTCGCGCTCGGCCCGGCATTGCTCGGCCACGCGGCGGCGGCCGTCCCGACCCTTCCCGCACAGGTCGCCGCGGTCGTGCACGCCCTCGCCGCCGGCGCCTGGATCGGCACGCTGTTCCATCTGTGGCGGATCGCCCGGAAGGCCTCCGATGCGACGTTGCGCGCGTTGCTCGTCGCGTTCCACCCCATCGCCCTCGGCGCCGCGGCGTTGGTCGCCTTCAGCGGGACATCACTCGCCTGGCAGATCGTCGGTCCGCTCTCGAACCTGTGGATGACCTGGTGGGGCCGCTTCCTGCTCGCCAAGCTCGCCGTCCTCGCCGGCGTCGCCGCACTCGGCTACAAGAACTGGAAGGGATCGGAAGCACAGGTCGCGAGCGGTGACCGCGCCGCGTTGCGCGAACGCATGAAGCAGGAACTCTGGCTCGCCCTCGCGGTCCTCGCGATCACCGGCGCCCTGACGACGACGGGAATCGAATAGCGATGAAGGCTGAAGGACGAAGGGGGAAAGTGTTCACCTTCCACCTTCCACCTTCACCATTCGATGTGCTTCCCGCGCCAGGCATTCCTCGGCTTCGGGAAGTCCCGTCGGAAGTGCCCGCCGCGTGACTCCTTCCGCTTGAGCGCCGACGCGACGATCAGCTGCGCCGTATCGACCATGTTCAGCTCCTCCGTCATGTCGCCGGTGAGGCGCGAGCGCAGCGCCTCGAGCGACTTGCGCGCCGCGGTGAGCCCCTTCGCGTCACGCGAGATGCCGGCATGCTCCCACATCACGCGCCGGATCTCCTCCGCCGCGACCTGGGCCGCCCCGCGATCGCGCAGCGTCTCCACCTCCCAGTCCCCGCGCCGCGGGACACGCGGGAGCTTCGGCTGGTTCACCGCGTCGCGCGCGACGCGCTCGGCGAACACCAGCCCTTCGAGCAGCGAGTTGCTCGCGAGCCGGTTCGCCCCGTGCACCCCGGTGCGCGAGACCTCGCCGCAGGCATAGAGCCGCTCGAGCGACGACCGCCCCGCGAGGTCGGTGATGATGCCGCCCATCATGTAGTGCGCGGCCGGCGTGACGGGGATCAGCTCCCGCCGCGGGTCGATGCCGCGATTGAGGCAGAGCTGCAGGATGCCGGGGAAGCGGCGCCCGAAGGCGCGCCCCATCTTGCGCGCGTCGAGCCAGACGCGGCTCCCCGTCTGCTGCTCGCGGAAGATCTCGCGCGCGACGATGTCGCGCGGGGCGAGCTCGGCGAGCTTGTGCCGCTTGGACATGAAGCGCGTGCCGCGGTCGTTCAGGAGCGTCGCCCCTTCGCCGCGCACCGCCTCGGAGATCAGCGCGAGCGGGTTCTCGCTCGTCTCGAGCGCGGTGGGATGGAACTGCACGAACTCCATGTCGGCGAGCGTCGCGCCGGCGCGGTGCGCGATCGCGTACCCATCGCCGGTCGCGACCTGCGGATTGGTCGTGTGGCGGTAGAGCTGGCCGCATCCGCCGGTCGCGAGCACCGTCGCATCGGCGATGATCTCGATCGCCCGCCCGCCGACGTTCGCGCGCACGCCGCAGCAGCGCCCCTGCTCCACGATGAGGTCGAGCGCGCGCGCCGTCTCGAGCACCTGGATGTTCGCCCGCTCCTGCACGCGCGCGATGAGCGCGCGCGCCACCTCGGCCCCCGTCTGGTCGCCCTTCGCGTGCACGATGCGCTTGCGCGAATGCGCCGCCTCGCGCCCGAGCGTGAAACGGCCCGCGTCGTCGGTGTCGAACTGCGCCCCCGCGGAGGCGAGTTCGCGCACGCGCGCCGGTCCCTCGGCGACGAGCACCTCGACCGCGGCCGCGTCGCAGAGCGCCGCCCCCGCCGCGAGCGTGTCGGTCTTGTGGAGCTCGGGCGAGTCACCGGCACCGAGCGCCGCCGCGATGCCGCCCTGGGCGTACGCGGTGGCGGAGTCCTTGAGGGTGCGCTTGGTCAGCACGGCGACCTCGCCGTGGTCCGAAGCGCGCCAGGCGGTCTGGAGCCCGGCGATCCCCGAGCCGATCACGAGGACGCGAGCGCGAAGGCGTTCAGGCATGCCTGCAATCAATGGAAGGCGCGCGCCCGCCGCGAGTGGCGGACCCCCGCCGGACGCACGTAGCTTCCCACCGTCCCCGCGCCCCCCGGCGCCGCAGGGTCCCCCAGTACCGGCCCCCCTGATGATCGCAGCGCAGTTCCTCCTCCAGACCCAGACGGCCGCGGAGCGGCTCGCCGCCGCCCGCAGCGGCCTCGACATCCCGATGGGCGAGCGCCTCTTTGGGTTCGTCGGCATCGGCGTGATGATCCTCATCGCCTGGCTGATGTCGTACGACCGCAAGCGCATCAACTGGAAGCTCGTCGCCTCCGGCTTCGGCCTGCAGGCGGTCTTCGGACTCGTGGTGCTCAAGACCGACATCGGTCGCCTGGTCTTCCAGCGGATCGGCGACCTGATCACCAACCTCCTCGGCTTCCAGGAGCAGGGCGCGCGGTTCGTCTTCGGGAACCTCGTGCAGTCGTCGGTGCCGGTCACCGGCGAGGGTTCCACCGCCACGATGGTCGCCCAGACCGGCGCCTTCTTCGCGTTCAACGTGCTGCCGACGATCATCTTCTTCTCGGCGCTCATGTCGGTGCTGTACTACCTCGGCATCATGCAGCTCATCGTGAAGGGCCTCGCGTCGCTCATGCAGCGGACGCTCGGCACCTCGGGCGCCGAGACGCTCTCCGCGTCGGGCAACATCTTCCTCGGCCAGACCGAGGCGCCGCTGCTCATCAAGCCGTTCGTCGGCACGATGACCAAGTCGGAACTCAACACCGTGATGATCGGCGGCTTCGCGACCGTCGCCGGCGGCGTGCTCGCCGCCTACGTCGGCATGCTCGCCGGCGTCTTCCCCGGCATCGCGGCGCACCTGCTCGCCGCCAGCGTGATGAACGCCCCCGCGGGGCTCGCGATCTCCAAGATCCTCCTTCCCGAGACCGAGGTGCCGGTGACCGCGGCCGGCGTGAAGTCGGCCGACGCGGTGGTCGATCACGCCCCCAACGAAGGCGGCTGGCGGAAGCGCCTCCTGACCTCCGACTCGGCGGACAACAGCGTGATCGAGGCCGCGGCCAACGGCGCCGGCCAGGGCGTGCAGCTCGCGATCAACGTCGCCGCGATGCTCATGGCCTTCGTCGCCCTCGTCGCGATGCTCAACGCCATGCTCGGTTGGGGCGGCGCCCTCGTCGGGTTCGACGGCCTCAGCCTGCAGACGATCCTCGGCTTCCTCCTCCGCCCGCTCGCCTGGGTGATGGGCGTGCCGTGGCAGGACACCGCCTACGTCGGGAGCCTCATCGGCATGAAGGTGTCGCTCAACGAGTTCGTCGCGTACGCACAGTTCGCGAGCGACCTCGGGGGTGCGCAGGTGCTCGACCCGCGCAGCGCCGTGATCCTCACCTACGCCCTGCTCGGCTTCGCGAACTTCTCGTCGATCGCCATCCAGATCGGCGGCATCGGCGGCCTCGCCCCCGAGCGGCGGAAGGACATCGCGTCACTCGGACTCCGCGCGATGATCGCCGGCAACCTCGCGGCGTTCATCTCGGCGTCGATCGCGGGCATGCTGGCGTAGCGGCCCCGTCTCCTCTCCCGTCCCTCACATGCCGGTGACCCAGCTGCTG
>JBGATT010000202.1:0-5361 GCA_044229035.1 Gemmatimonadaceae bacterium
CGTGCGACTTCTCGGTGGAGCGCTCGTCCATCTCCGCGAGCGCCACGGCGAGCCGCGCGACCTCGAGCGACTTCTCGCGCAGGTTGTGCGCCTTCTCGGTGTTGAGCGCGAGGATGCGATGCGCGACGTCCTGGTCGGGCACCACGATCGCGACGATCGCCTTGGCCCCGAGCTGCGTCATCGCCCCGAGCCGATGGTAGCCGTTGGGGGACCAGTACGAGCCGGCATCGGCCGGGACCGCGATGATCGGGTCGAGGAAGCGGTCGAGCTTGTCGATCGCATCGGCCAGCTTGGCGACGTGCGTCTCCGAGAGGTCGCGCTGGAAGGGCGTGGGCGAGACGAGGTCGATGGGCAGCGAGGCCAGCACCTGCCAGCGCCCGCCGAGGGGATCACGGTAGGTCGCGAGCACGGCGCCGCCGTCCTTCACGATCTGCTTCGCGAGGCCGGCGACCGGCGCCGGGATGGCGCCGGTGTCGAGCTTCGCCGCGTCCAGTCCGCGCGTGTGCGCGGCCGCCGCCTTCTTGGACTTCTTCGCGGCGCGTTTCTTCTTCGCTGTGGCCATCCCCGAAGCTCCGTCGCGCGCCGGGCCGCGTCAAGCAGGCGCGGCCCGGCGGCACGCGCGCATCAGGCCTGCGACTTGAGCAGCGCGACGAGCTGGTCGAGCGCCGTCCCCCAGCCGCCATGGAACCCCATCGCCTCATGCGCCTGCTTCCCCTCCGCATCGCGATGCATCACGTGCGCACGATAGCGCGTGCCCGTCCCCTCGGTCGTGAACGTGAGCACGCAGGTGAACGCCGGCACGCCGGCGGGCACGTTCGTCGGACGGAAGCCCGGTCCCATCACGCCGGTCCAGACGACGCGTTCCCCGGGCACGACCTCGAGGTAGCAGCCGGCCGCCTCCTCGCTCTTCTCGCCGTTCGGACCTTCCATGGCGACCGAGAAGATACCGCCGGGCCGCAGGTCGATCTCGCACTTCGTGGTGCGCCACGGCTTGGGGCAGAACCAGGGCATGAGATGCTCGGGCACCGTCCACGCACGGTAGACGAGGTCGCGCGGCACATCGACGACGCGATCGAGGACGAGGTCGAGTTCGGGATCGACGTCGGGCAGGGTCGTGCGGGTCATCGGGGGGACTCCTTGAGGGTGAGCAGATGGGCGTCGAGCTGGTCGAGTCGCGTGTTCCACAGGTCCCGCTGTCCGTCGAGCCAGTGCCGCGCCGCCTCGACGCGCGCCGGCACGAGGGTCCAGCTCCGCACACGGCCCTGCTTGCGACTGCGCACCAGACCGGCCTCCGCGAGGACATCGAGATGCTGCGTGAAGGACGGCAAGGCCATCCGGAACGGCGCCGCGAGTTCGAGCGTCGAGCGCGACCCGCGCGCCAGGCGCTCCACCACGGCGCGCCGCGTGGGATCGGCGAGCGCGCGGAAGACGCGATCGAGCGACGCACTACGTTTAGGCATGTGCCTAAGTAACAGCACAGGGCGCACCACGTCAAGAGACGCTCGCCACTTCTGCCTTCCACCTTCCTCCTTCCGCCTTCTTCCTAGCCTTTTGCCCGCAAACACGTCAGCTTATACGTCCATGAAACGCACCAACGCGCAGCGCGCGATCAAGCCGCTGACCACCGACGAGCCGCATCTCCCCGGCACCGTCCTCCGCACCGACAATCCGCTCGTCGGCGTCCTCGTCGAACAGTCCGAGCGCCGCCTCGTCACCACGACCGCGATCCCCGAGGGGACGGTCCTCTTCCGGATCGAAGGGTACGAGACGCGGACGCCCACGAAGTACTCGCTCCAGGTCGGGAAGGACCTGCATCTCGACCAGCGCGGGGCGCGCGACGCGACGGATCGCGTGCGGCGCTTCTATTGGCGCTACATGAACCATGGCTGCGAGCCGACGACCTTCATCCGCGACCGCGAGGTGATCGCGCGCCGCGACATCGCCGCGCTCGAGGGCGTGACGTTCGACTACAACACGACCGAGTACGACATGGCGGAGCCGTTCCCCTGCCGGTGCGGGGCGCCCTCGTGCGTCGGCCTCGTGCGAGGGGCGAAGCACCTCACGCCCGCGCAGCGCGCGCGCGTGGCGGACATGCTCCCCGACTACCTGCGCTGAGCCCCGCCCTCAGTACTCGTTGAAGATCCGCTGGATCTCGCGCGGGTCCTTCGTGCGCGTGAGGGCCACCATCAGCAGGATGCGCGCCTTCCCGGCCGTGAGATGCAGGGCGGTCACCGCGGGTGGCGCAGGCGGTTCGGCCGGTTCGGTGCGCGCGGTGGTGTCGCGGGTCGCGGTCGCGCGGGCGGTCGTGTCGCGCACCGGCGTGGGCGGCGGCCCGTCCCCGCCGCCGCCGTTCACGTTCTCCCCCGACGTGAACGACGTCACCACCACGACGCCCTGCTGCCGCAGTGCGCGGTACGCCTGTCCTTCGGCCCGCGTCATCCCGGTCGTCGCGACCACGACGCCGACCGGATTCGCCGTGAAGCTCGGTCCGGTCCCGCCGGGATAGCTCATCGTCAGCTCGACGCGCGGCAGCGTGTCCACGCCCGCGAGGTCGAACTCGCTCCGCGGCCCGAAGCGCCGCACCGGCGCGAAGAAGAACTCCGGCCCCTGGTTCGCCACCACGCCGAGCATCCCCATGTCGCCGGTGCTGAATCCCCCCGTGCGCTGATAGAGCTTGCGCGACTCGCGCGCCGAGAGGATCCGGTCGTCCATCACGACCATCACGCCCTTCGCGACGGCCTTGGGCGAGGCCGCCGTGCGCACCGCCGCGAGCAGGTTGATCGGTCCGTCGGGACTGATCCCCGTCGCCGGGCGCTGCGCGCCGACCACCACCACCGGCTTCTCCGAGCGCACCGTGAGGTAGAGGAAGAACGCCGTCTCCTCGAGTCGGTCGGTCCCGTGCGTCACCACGACCCCCGCGAGGTCGTCGCGCTGGAGCACCTCGTTGATCCGCTTCGCGAGCTTCACCCACATCTCGGGTGTCACGAGCGTGCTCGCCACGTTCGAGAACTGCTCCGTCTCGACCTGCGCGAAGCGCGCGAGTTCGGGAACGCTCGCGATGATCTGCTCGGCGGTCAGCGTGCCGGCGCGGTACGCGCCGAGCGTCCCGGGCGCGTTCTGCACGCCGGCGATCGTGCCGCCGGTGGCGATGAGGAGGACCTTCGGCCGCGGCGTGGTCGGCGGCGTCGGCGCAGCGGGCGCCGCCGGCACCGGGGCGGGCGCGCTCGTGGTGACCTGCGCGCACGCGGGCAGCGCGATGAGTGACAGGAGCAGCCCGCAGGCGGCCGGGCGGGAACGGCGGAGCGAGAGGAGCACGGGACGGGTCCGGGGGGAAGCCATGAGGTGTCGCACGGCGCGTGACACGTGTCACACGCACGCCACGAAACTATCCTTCACGTTCGGCACCCACCAGCGTCGAACCGACATGACCTCGCGCTCCCGTCCCTGCTCCGCCGTGCATCGCGCCGTCGCCCTCGCGATGCCCTTCGTCGTCATGCTCGCCGCCGCGACCGCGGTCCCGGCGCCCGCCCTCGCACAGCAACGGACGCTCCAGCACGAGGGCCGCGCGCGCAGCTACGTCGTCCGCGCCCCGCGCGGGATCACGCGCACGAGCGCGCCCCTCCCGGTCGTCATGGTGCTGCACGGCGGGGGTGGCAACGCCGCCAACGCCGAGGAGATGACCGGCTTCACGCGACTCGTCGAGCGCGAGCGGATCCTCGTCGTCTATCCGAACGGCAGTGGCGTGTTCAAGTCCAAGCTCCTCACCTGGAACGCGGGGCACTGTTGCGGCAAGGCCATGGAGGAGCGCCGGGACGACGTCGGGTTCCTCGACGCGGTGCTCGACGCGGTCATCGCCGCCTATCCCGTCGACACGCGGCGCATCTACGTGACCGGCATGTCGAACGGCGCGATGATGGCGCACCGCGTCGGGCGCGAGCTCTCGCACCGCGTCGCGGCGATCGCACCCGTCGTCGGCGCCGTCTTCGGCGACGAGACGCGCGCCGCCTCGCCGGTGGCCGCGATCATCTTCAACGGCCTGCAGGACAAGAGCGTGCCGTCGCAGGGCGGGCTCGGCAACGGCATCGGGCAGCGGGCGTGGGACGGGACCCCGGCACGCCCGAACCTCGACCAGGGCAACTACTGGGCCGACGTGAACGGTTGCACCAATTCGCCGCGCGTCACCGACGACGGACGGACCGTGCACTGGACCTGGACCTGCCCCGCCGGGCGCGCGGTCGAGCTCCTGCAGCTGAAGGACAACGGGCACGCCTGGCCGGGAGGACGCGCGGGATCGCGACGCGGCGACACGCCGAGCACCTCGCTCGACGCGACCGAGGTCATGTGGGCGTTCTTCCGGGCGCATCCGCGGCCGTAGTGCGCCAGCGGCCGCGCCGATCCGGACGTATCGTTGGGGACCTTCCTTCGGAGCCCTGCATGCGTCCCGCTCTCCTCGCCGGCCTCGCGCTCGCGTCCCTCCCGCACCTCGCGCTCCAGGCCCAGCAGGCCTCCCTCGTCTACACGCTCGGCCGGGACACGATCGCCATCGAGCAATGGACGCGCACCGCCACCGCGCTCAGCGGCGAGATGGTGCAGCGTTCCGGCGCCGCCGTCGCCCGCGTGCAGTATCGCGTGTCGCTCGGCCGCGACGGGCGCCCCACCGGCGGCACCATCGCCCGGCTCAACGGCGACGGCACGCTCCCGGCGAACGCGCCCAAGGAGACCCGCTTCAGCATCACCGCCGACTCGATCGTCCGCGAGGTCGCCTTCGCCGACAGCACCCAGCGGCGCGCCTTCGCCGCCAAGGGCGCGATGATCAGCTTCCCCGTCTTCGTGTACGGTCCCATGGAACTGCTCGCCGCCGTCAGGCGCGGCGGCGGCAACGCCGACTCCATCCCCGCGCTCGGGGCCGCGGGCGGACTCGGGTACACCGGGCTCGCCGCCGTCTCGAGCGAGGGCGGGCGCACGACCCTGCGGCAGCGCGGCGGCCCGTACGCGATGGTGATGGCCTTCGATGCGCGCGACCGGCTCCTCACGTTCGACGGCTCGCTCACGACGAACAAGGCGATGGCCGTGCGCGGCGATGGCGGGCTCGACCTCGCGGCGATCGCGCGGACGATGAAGCCCACCGGCACGCTCTCCGGCCGTGCCGACGCGCGCGCCGCCTTCGGTCCGGGCGGGATGGTGATCGTGGACTACGGCCGGCCGCAGGTGCGCGAGCGCACCGTCTGGGGCGGAACGCTGGTGCCGCGCGACAGCATCTGGCGCGCCGGCGCGAACGATGCGACGCACCTGTTCACCACGCGCACGCTCACCTTCGGCGACGTCACCCTCGCGCCCGGGATGTACACGCTCTGGGTGCAG
>JBGATT010000203.1:0-5235 GCA_044229035.1 Gemmatimonadaceae bacterium
GGTGTAACCGGTCGCGCCGGCGACGAAGGCGACGGGCGGTGTGCTCACGTCACGAAGGTAGCCCGCCGGTGGCGCCACACCAACTGGAACGGCGGAACGTCGGCCCGGCGTTCACCACCCATGACGAAGCCACCGGAGGTCCTCATCGTCGGAGGCGGGTTGGCCGGCCTCGCGGCAGCCCGTACGCTCACCTCGCGCGGGATCGCCGCGCAGGTCCTCGAGGCGGCGCACGACGTGGGCGGACGCGTCAGCACCGACGAGGTCGAGGGCTTCCTGCTCGACCGCGGGTTCCAAGTGCTGCTCGACTCCTATCCCGAGGCGCGCCGGGCCCTCGACATGCACGCGCTCGACCTCCGCCCCTTCGCGGCAGGAGCGCTCATCCGGCGCCGGGGCCGCACCGGGCGTGTCGGGGATCCCTGGCGCGACCCGCTCGCCGGCGTGCGTTCCCTCGTGAGTGGTGCGTTCACCCCGGCCGACGCCTGGCGGATGATGCGCCTGCGGAGCGATGCGCTCCTCGGCGCCCCCATCGAGCCGGACGCCGCGACGCAGACGGCCGCGCGCTCGCTCGCGGAGCGGGGGTTCTCCGAGCGCGCCCTCGACTCCTTCTTCCGCCCCTTCTTCGGCGGCGTCTTCCTCGACGCGCAGCTCTCGGCGCCGCGTAGCTGGTTCGAATTCCTGTTCGGCATGTTCGCCACCGGCCGCGCGACACTGCCGGCGGCCGGGATGCGCGCGATCCCGCGGCAGCTCGCGGCCGGACTCCCGGCCGGCGCGGTCCGCACCGGCGCCCGCGTGCGCGCCGTGCGCGCCGACGGCGTGGAGATCGACGGCGGCGAGGTGCTGCGCGCCCGCGCGGTGATCATCGCCACCGACGCGCGACACCTCGCCGTCCTCGTGCCCGGCATGCGCGCGCCGAGCTGGGTGGGATGCACGACCATCCACTACGCCGCACCGGCGACGCCGCTCGACGAACCCGCCCTCATGCTGAACGGCGACCCCCGAAGCGGCCCGGTCAACCACCTCTGCGTGCCGAGCGACGTCGCGCCGAGCTACGCCCCGGCCGGACAGCACCTCGTCTCCGCGACGGTGATCGGCGTGCCCACCCAGGATGACGCGACGCTCGACCGCGAGGCCCGGGCGCAGCTCACACGGTGGTTCTCGGCACGCACGGTCGCCGACTGGCGCCTGTTGCGGGTCTCGCGCGTGGCGCACACGCTGCCGCGCATGACACCGGGCGCGGCCGTGGAGCGCGCCGTGCGGGTGGGCACCGGTCTCTACGCGTGCGGCGACCACCTCGAGACGCCAAGCATCAACGGCGCGCTCCGCAGTGGGAGGCGCGCCGCCGAGGCCCTGCTCGAGGATTGGGGACTACGCGACGGCATCGCCGTCGCGTAGCGGTCAGGCGGTCGTCAGGAATCCGCAGCCGAGCCCTTGGGCGTGGCTCGTGGCGAAGATGCCCGAGGGCATGCGGATGACACCCGGCACGAGGCTGTCGTGGACGAGCTTGCGCGCATCCTGCCGCGGGATCTTGCGTCGCTCGGCCACCTGCGCGATCACGCCGCCGAGGGCCAGGTCGCACGCGAGCACGATGACGCCGCGGCTGATGAGCGTGTCCATCGCGCCATCCGCCCACGTGAGCGCATAGCGGGCGCCGGCCGGGATGTTGATGAACGGATTCCGCTTCGCGGGCTCCCCGGTGACCGGGTCCTTGAGGTCGTTCTGCTTGGCGATCTCGCCATCCTCCCACACGGCATCGCCGCACGCGAGCGGCACGCCCTTGTGCCGGAGGATCATCACCGCCGTGAGGTCACTGTCGCCGAGACCGAGGGTGGCCTTGTAGCCGGCGAGGAACGAGCGGGCCTGATGGAAGACGACGCCCTCCGCGATCTCCGGCGAGTCGAAGGCCATGCGGTACTTGCCGGTGACCTTCGCGGTCCACGACATGTCCCACTCGCCCTGGGCCTGGCCGGCGGCCTGTGCGTCGAGCGTGCGCGGATCGAGGGAGCCCGCCGCGAGCGAACCGGCGGCGAGGAGCGAGGCCTGCTTGAGGAAATCACGCCGCTGCGTCATCTGGAGCACTCGGGGCTGGGGTGGCGGTCGCATCAATTGTCTCCGCGTGGTCGCCTTCGCGCCAGAGCAGCAGCGCGAGGAGGATCGCGCCGGTCGTGACCCCCATGTCGGCGACATTGAACGTCCAGAACCGCCAGTTCGCGGTCCCGACGTCGATGAAGTCCACGACTCCCTTGGTGTGCCGGAGGCGGTCGAGGAGGTTGCCGAAGGCCCCTGCGGCGATGAGGGCCAGGGCCGCCGGCGTGGCGCGCGCACCCGGGGCGCTCTGCCGATGCAGGCGATACAGGTACACGATCATCCCGAGCGCGATCGCGCTGAAGACGACGCGGGACGAGGCGCCGAGCGAGAGGTTCATCGCGGCGCCGGTGTTGTACGTGAGCGTCCAGCGCAGCCAGGGCGCGACGACATCGACCGGGACGTGGAGCGCGAGCGCGGCCTCGGCCCAGCGCTTGGAGAGCACGTCGGCGATGACGATCAGCGCGACGAGCGACCAGAAGATCCGGTCGCGGGTGGCGGTGCTCGGCGGGAGCGTCAGGGTGGGTTCGTTCATGCGTGGGCGGTAAGTTACTCGACCGTGCGTACGTCAGGTACGCACCCCGCGTTTCCCGTGTTCCCACCGTCCGCCCCTTCCCGCCCGCGTGCCGACGCTCCACGGCGCCGCCCCCGTCCCGATCGATGCGGTCCTCCCCGAGGTGATCGCGGCGCTCGCCGGCGCGCGCGCCGCGGTGCTCGTCGCGCCGCCGGGGGCTGGCAAGACGACACGGCTCCCGCTCGCGTTGCTCGACGCCCCGTGGGCGGCGGGGGGACGGATCCTCGTGCTGGAGCCGCGCCGCATCGCCGCGCGCGCCGCGGCGACCCAGATGGCCCGGCTCCTCGGCGAGGTGCCGGGTGAGACCGTCGGCTATCGGGTGCGTCATGAGTCGCGCGTGGGACCGCGCACGCGCGTGGAGGTGGTGACCGAGGGCATCCTGACGCGGATGGTGCAGGACGATCCCGCGCTCGACGGCGTCGCCGCGGTGCTCTTCGACGAGTACCACGAACGGCATCTCACGGCCGACCTCGGCCTCGCGCTCGTGCTCGAGTCTCGCGCGCTGGTGCGCGACGACCTGCGGCTCGTCGTGATGTCGGCGACGCTGGAGGCCGCGCCGGTCGCCGCGCTGCTCGGCGACGCGCCGGTGATCGTGAGCGAGGGCCGCGCCTTCCCCGTGACGACCGAGTGGCGGCCCTCGCGTGCGGACCAGCCGCCCGCCCTCGGCGTCGCGGCCGCGGTCCGCGACGCCTGGTCGCGGACGACCGGCGACCTGCTCGTCTTCCTGCCGGGGATCGCCGAGATCGACCGGGTCCGTCGCCTGCTCGTCGACGACGCCTCGCTCACGGACGCCGAGGTGCTCCTGCTGCACGGCGGGCTCACGCTCGGCGAACAGGACCACGTGCTGCGGCGGCGCGGCGCGCAGCGCCGCGTGGTGCTGTCGACGGCGATCGCCGAGTCGTCGGTCACGTTGGAGGACGTGCGCGTGGTGATCGACTCGGGACTCGCCCGCGTTCCGCGTTTCTCGGCGCGGAGCGGCATGACACGACTCGAGACCACGCGCGTGTCGCAGGCATCGGCCGACCAGCGACGCGGCCGCGCGGGCCGCGTCGCCCCGGGCCTCTGCGTCCGGCTCTGGAGCGAGGGCGACCAGGCGTCGCTGCCGGTGCGCGCGGTGCCGGAGATCCTCGAAGCGGACCTCGCCCCGCTCGCGCTCGAACTCGCCTGTGCCGGCGTGACCGAGGCGACCGCGCTGCGCTGGCTCGATGCGCCGCCGGCCGGTGCGCTCGCGCAGGGTCGCGCACTCCTTGCCGACCTGGGCGCGATCGGCGCGGACGGTCGCGTGACGGCACACGGCCGCGCGATGGCCGCGATGGGCATCCCTCCCCGGCTCGCGCACTTGGTGATCGCGGGCGCGGCACGCGGCGAAGCCACGCTCGCGTGCGAGGTCGCCGCGCTTCTCGCCGAGCGCGACATCCTGCGGCGCGAGGCCGCGGAGCACGATGCCGACCTGCGCACGCGCATCGAGGCCCTGCGCGGCCAAGGTGGCGACGTCGATCGCGCGCGCACCGATCGCGTGCGCCAGGAAGCCCGCGCGCTCCGCCGCGGGCTCGGGCGCGAGGCGCGTGACGACGCCGAGTCGCTCGCCGACGTCGGCGGACTCGTCGCCCTCGCGTATCCGGACCGCATCGCCATGCGACGCGACGGAGAGGCCGCGCGCTTCCTGCTGCGCAACGGGCGCGGCGCGAGGCTCGAACGGTCGAACGCGCTCGCGCGCGCCGACTTCCTCGCGATCGCCGACCTCGATGGCGACCCCGCCGAGAGCCGGATCTGGCTGGCGGCGCCTCTCGACGAGGCGGCGGTGCGCGCCGCACTCGGGGCCGCGGTGGTGACCGAACGCGAGGTGACGTGGGACGCGACGCGCGAGACCGTGCGCGCCGTCGAGCGCGAGCGGAGCGGTGCCCTCGTGCTGCGCGAGCGACCGTTGCGCGATGTGCCGGAGGAGGCGGTCACCGACGCGCTGCTCGGTGCGGTGCGGGGCGCCGGCGTGGAAGCGCTCCCGTGGTCGGACGGCGCGCGCGCGCTCCGCGCGCGCCTCGCGTTCGCCCACACGATCCTCCCCGACACCTACGCGCCCATGGACGACGCCGCGCTCGAGGCGACCCTCGATGCGTGGCTGCGCCCCGTGATCGGCGGAGTGCGCAAGCTCGCGGACGTCGCGCGCGTCGATCTCGGCGCGGCCCTCCTCGGGCCGCTCGCGTGGAGCGCCCGCACGGCGCTCGACCGCCTGGCACCGACGCATGTCGAGGTCCCGAGCGGGTCGCGCATCGCGATCGACTACGCCGATCCCTCGGCGCCGGTGCTCGCCGTACGCTTGCAGGAGGTGTTCGGCCTGGCCGAGACGCCTCGCGTCGGGGACGGACGCGTCCCCCTCACGATCCACCTGCTCTCACCGGCGCATCGGCCGGTGCAGGTCACGCGCGACCTCGCGAGCTTCTGGCGCACCGGGTACTTCGAGGTCCGCAAGGACCTGAAGGGACGCTATCCTCGGCACCCCTGGCCGGACGACCCGCTCAGCGCGCCGGCGACCCGACGCGCGAAGCCGCGCGGCACCTGAGCGGGCGGCCGCGCGGCCGGCC
>JBGATT010000029.1:0-23574 GCA_044229035.1 Gemmatimonadaceae bacterium
TGCGCCAGACCTCCTCGTCCTCGCAGGGCGTGACGAGACGCTCGCCGATGCCCCACTCGCCATCCTCGAGGGTGCTCACCACCCAGCCGCACCAGGCGCCGAGCTCGCGCCGCTCGGCGAGCGGGGCGAGCCGCGGCGCGAGTCGCGCCCACGCCTCCACGGTGCTGCGGACCCGCTCGAGCGGCGGCAGCGCCGCGCGACGCTCCTCGCCTTCATCCTCGCCGCGCGCGCGCGCCTCCGCGCGGGCGAGCAACTGCGCGAGCGCGTCGCGCCACCCGTCGAGCGACCCCATCGCGCTCGCGTAGCCGACGTGATTCACCACGAGCGGATCGAGCCCCGTGCGAAGCAGCGGATGCTCGGCGAGCTCGGCGATGCTGTGCCGTGACCACGACTCCGCCGCGGCGCGGAGGAGCGCGGTCAGCGCCCGGCCGGGCGCGGTGTGGCCGAGCGCGGTGCGCCGCCGCGCGGTGACCGGCACACCCAGGCGTCCGAGCGCCGCGGCGATCGCATCGACCGCCGGACGCGCTTCGCGCGCGATCACGGCGACCTCGCGCGCCGGCACGCCGGCGTCGAGCAGCGCGCGCACCCGCACCGCGATGTGCTCGATCTCGCGCGCGGCATCGGGTGCCTCGAGCAGCTGCACGGCCGCGCCACCGCGCGGGGTCGCGTCGGTGAAGAGCGCGTCGGCGAACGGCAACGCCGCGTCCATCACCTCCGGCATGGGCGTCTCGAGCGCCGACGCGACGGCGAGCGGCGCGGAGGTGAGGATCTCCACGCGGTCGATCGCCGGCGACGCTTCCAATGCCCGCAACAACGGTCGCCACCCGCCGCGGAGGTCCGCGAGCCCGACGAATCGGATCTCGCGGCGCTTGCCGAGCCGCACGGCGAATCCCTCGGGGTCCTCGGCGATCACGCGCGCGAGGCGCACCTTCGCGTCGCGTCCATCCACGCGACCGAGGCGCGCGAGCGTCGCTTCCCACTCGGCGAACACGGTGCCGAGCACCACCGCGCGCGACCGCGACGCGTCATCGGTGGCGGTGGCCTCGAGCGCGCGTCGGAGCTCGGCGACGGAGATCCCTTCCGCGACGACCTCGCCGATGAAGCGATCGACCGCGGGGACCCACGCCTCGTAGCCTTGCGTCCCGCCGAGCAGGCCGACCGCGTGCTCCGCCAGCAGCGCCGAGAGGAGCGCCTCGCGTTCGGCGTCGTTGAGCGGCGCGTGGACCGCATCGGCGGCCCAGCGCGACTCGATCTCGTTGAAGAGGCAGATGGGCGCATCGAACCAACCCGGCACGCCCTGCTGCGCCGCGAGCCGGATGAGATCGTCGCGCAGGCCGCCCTGCCGGAGCACCACCCAGGCGGAGAGCGTGGGCCACGGCTGCTCGGCGCTCGACGGGGCGAGCGGGAAGAGGCCATCGACCGCTCGCGCGAGGAGCTGCGCCGGATCGAGCAGTCGGGTGACGTGGAGGGTGGCCATCGCGAGGGTAAGCTAGCGCGGGGGTCTGACAGTCACGCGGGCGGGACGATCCGCACGGTCACCGGCTCGCCACTGAAGGCCGCGTTGCCGGTGAGCGCGTCGATCCGCAGGTCGTCCGTGAGATCGTTGATGCTCACGCCGGCATGCTGCGCCGCGATGCCGAGTTGCGTCCCGGCGCGTCCGTGCCCCCACCCGTGCGGCAGGCTCACCACGCCGGGCATGATGTCGTCGGTGAGCTCCACCGCCGCCTCCACCGCGCCCACCCGCGAGCTTATGCGCACGCGCGCGCCGGCGGCGAGACCGCGCGCGTCGGCATCGGCCGGATGCATGAGCAGCGTGCAGCGGTCCTTCCCGCGCACGAGCCGGTCGTAGTTGTGCATCCAGGAGTTGCAGCTGCGGAGCGCGCGTCGCCCGATGAGGGCGAGTGGCGCGTCGCGCGCGGGCGTGATCGGTGCGGCGAGCCACCGCGCCTCGAGCCGCGCGACGTCGGCGAGATACATCGCCGGCGCCGCCTGGATGCGGCGGTCCGCCGTGCGCAGCCGCGCCGGGAGCGCCGGCTTGAGCGCGCCGAGGTCGAGCCCGCTCGCCTTCGCGCGCACCTTCGCGAGGGTGAGCCCGCCGCCGAGCGGATTCCACCCGGATCCGTATGGCCCGCGCCGGATGCCGACGTCCACCATGAACGCCGGCCCGAGCCGCGCGATCGCCGCCGACCGGATCCGCGCGCGCGTCGTCCCGCGCAGCGCGCCGGTGAGCGCGTTCGCGATCTCCCAGTCGTGCCGCGCGTCGTGCGGGCGCGGGAAGACCGCCGGCGACCACTTCGCCGTGTCGCGCACGGCGAGCGTGTGGAAGACGAGGTCGTAGTGCTCGCGCTCGAGCGGCGAGGTGGGCGGGAGGATGAGATGCGCGTGGCGTGTCGTCTCGTTCAGGTAGCAGTCGATCGCGACGAAGCACTCGAGCCCGGCGAGCGCGCGGTCGAGCCGCGCGCCGTTGGGCGTGGAGAGGACCGGGTTCCCGGCGTGCGTGAGCAGCGCGCGCACCTGTCCCGGGCCCGCGGTCTCGATCTCCTCGGCGAGCGCGGCGACCGGCAACTCGCCGGCGAACTCGGGGAGGCCGCGCACGCGGCTCTTCCAGCGCCCGAAGCGCGGACGCGACGAGCGCTGGTCGGCGTGCATCAAGTCCACCGCCGGCTTGGTGAACATCGCGCCCCCCTCGGCGTCGATGCGGCCGCAGGCGATGTTGAGCACGGTGATGAGCCAGGTCGCGAGCCCGCCGAACTCCTGCATCGAGACGCCGACGCGCCCGTAGGCGACGGCGCGCGGCGTCGCGGCGAACTCGCGCGCGATCGTGCGGATGGTGTCGGCAGCGATGCCCGTCGAGTCGGCGACGCGTTCGGGCGGGAAGCGTTCGGCGAGCGCGCGCACGGCATCGAGCCCGTCGGTCATCGCGGCGAGGCGCCCGGGCACGCCGACACCGTCGGCGAACACCACATGCAGCAGCGCGAGGAGGAGCAGCGCGTCGGTGCCGGGCGTGATGAAGTGGTGCGCGGTCGCCGCCGCGGCGGTCTCGCTGCGGCGCGGATCGATCACCACCACGCGTCCGCCGCGCGCGCGGATCGCCGCCAAGCGCTCCATCACGCCGGGCGCGGTCATCAGGCTGCCGTTCGACGCCGCGGGGTTCGCACCGAACATGAGCAGGTGGTCGGTGCGGTCGAGGTCGGGGACGGGGATGAGCAGTGCGTGCCCGAACATCTGCATCGCCGCGACATGCGCGGGGAGCTGGTCGACGGAGGTGGCCGAGTAGCGGTTCTTCGTGCCGAGCGCGCGCAGGAGGTCGGGGATGGTGAGCATCGCGCCGAGCGAATGCACGGTCGGGTTGCCGACGTAGGCGGCGACCGCATCGCGGCCGTGGGTGCGCTGCACGCGGCGGAGGCCGTCCACCGCGAGCGCGAGCGCCTCGTCCCATCCGATGCGCTCCCAGCGGTCGCCGATGCGCCGCATGGGGTGCCGCAGGCGATCGGGATCGGTGTGCACGTCCTGCAGGGCGACGGCCTTGGGGCAGATGTGGCCCTTGCTCAGCGGGTCGTCGGCGTCACCACGGATGTCGGTGACGCGCTCGCCATCGGTGGTGATGACGAGGCCGCACATCGCCTCGCAGAGGGTGCAGGTGCGGTGGTGACGGGTGGGCGCCATGCGGGGAAGCATGGCGACGGGCGGGGGTGTTCGCTACTTGAGGAACTCGGCGATCGCGGGGAAGCGGTCGAAGAAGGTGCGCCAGCGCTGCCCGGCGTCGCGCGGATGGACGATGAAGGTCGTGTCGCCGCGCGTCCACTGCTGGCGGAGGAGCCCATCCGGCAGCTGACTGCCGATCGTGAACGTCCGCACCGTCGGCGCGAGCGGGTCGTTGCGGTAGTCGACGAGGAGGACGGTCGCCGAATCGCGACGCCAGGAAGTGGTGAACGCCTGCCCGGCGACGAAGAGCGTGTCGCCGTTCCGCGAGTGCTCGAGCCCGATCAGCCGGCCGGCGTTGTCGAAGGTCCCGCTGAGCCGGTGGCCGCGATCCTCGATCTCACGCTCCGTGGCGCGAACGGCGCGCTCGTACGCGTTGTACGCAGCAGTGTCGCCAACACTGACGCCAAGACTCGTGCGAGGCGACGTGCGGGAGAGCGTGATCCGCCGCAGCCTCGCCGGGCGCGACCCGCCGTTGCGAAGGTCTTCGTGCCAGGTGACTTGCACATCACATTGGATGCTAGTGGGCAGAGGGGAGCACTGCTCACCACCTGATCCCGTGGCACTGCCCTGGAGGAGGAGCCGCTCCTCGCGCACCGTCGCCGCACTCACGACCGGCACGACGACCACCGGCGGCTCGTCCGCGCGCCCGCGCCACATCGAGCGCGGCCACCCCAGCTGCAACTCCGACGCGCCCTCGGTCTTCGCGGTGATCGACCGGCCGTCGAGCTCGAACACCGGCCCGTGCACGCGGCTGTCGAAGGCGGTCATGAAGCCGAGGAAGCCGCCGGCGGAGTCGAGCACGCCGATGCGCAGTGTCTGCGCGAAGGGCAACTGCATCCCCGGACGCAGGAAGAGCGTATCGAGGTCGGAGACGATCCGCGCGGCACGCGGCGCGAGCGCGACCAGCTGTTCCGGTCCGAGCTCTCCCGGGTTGAGCATCCGGCGTGGACGCGCGCGCCTCGAGGCGGAGTCCGAGGCCGCGGGCGCCCCCATCGTGGCCGCGTCGAGCGCGCGCATCGCCTGCGCGTTCCGCGCCCCCATCCGTCCGCGGATCTCGAACGGCGCCTCGCGCGGCACGCCATCGGTGGTCGGCATGGTGAACGTCGACCGCTCGAGCCAGGCGCGCGTCGCCGCGCGCTGCACGTCGGTCGCGCCATCGTGCATCCGGAGTGTCTCGAGCTTCGCCTTGCCGTCCGCGCCCACGAGCACGATCACGTTGAAGGTCGAGTCGCGGATGAGTTCGAGCGGCGGGATACTGCTCCCCACCATCCGCGCGCGCGGACCCGCCGGCATCCCGGCCACCGGGCCGCCCTGCGTCACCACCGCGGTGGTGAACGCGACGCGACGCGTGCCGGTATCGACAGGCGCGGCACTCGCGGCCGTCGTCAGAGTCGGCGCGGGCGCGCCCGCACCGGGCGCGCGCGAACAGGCGAACGCGACGACCACCGTCGCGACGGTCACTACGGTCGAGGGGCGCATGCCTCTACTATTTCGCGCGGACCACCCGCGCGCCAGAGGGCCCGGGCGGCGCGGCTCAGCGCGCGGCGGCCGCCGGTTCGATCCGGATGTCCCGCCACTTCCCGCCCCGGAACCGCCGCACCGTGAGCGTCGCCCGCATCGCGTGCCCCGCGAGGATCGCCATCCAGATGTTCCACGGCTCCAGCGGGCCCGCCATCTGCAGGATCGACAGGAAGCCGAGCGGCACGGCGATCTGCGACACCAGCGTGATGTAGAGCGGCCCCTTCGTGTCGCCGGTGCCGGTGAGCCCGCCGGTGTACGTGAGCGCCGTCGTGATGAACAACCCCGAGAGGCTCAGCCAGCGCAGCAGCTCGGTCCCGAGCGCGAGCACCACCGGATCCTCCATCCCGAAGATGCCGAGGAGCAGCTTGGGGATCGTGAGGAACAACAGGCCGATCGTCACGGCGATCGCGAGCCCGAGCCGCGACGCGAGCTGCACGGTGCGCTCCACGCGCTCGGGCTTCCCGGCGCCGAGGTTCTGCCCCGCCACCGCCGCCGCCGCGCCCATCAACCCCACGCTCGACCAGGTGATGAACGAGAAGAGCTCCGAGTACCCCACCGCGTACGCCGCCTGCGCCTCGGCGCTGTTGTCGAGCGAGCCGAGGAAGCGGAGCAGCAGCACGCCGGCGACGTTCATCGCGATGCCCTGGATCCCCGCGGGCAGCCCGAACCGGAAGAGCTGCTTGATGATCGTCCAGTCCCACGACCAGTCCATCCCCTTCTCCCAATGGATGGTGAGGTGGCCGGAGAGGAGGCGCGTGAAGCCGTAGAGCGTGACGATGAGCCCGGCGAGCACGGTGCCCAGCGCGGCGCCCATCACGCCCATCGGCGGGATGGGGCCGAGGCCGCGGATGAAGATGATGTTGAAGATCACGTTCAACACCGTCATCCCGATGCCGAGCTGCAGGCCGGTGCGCGCATCCCCCGTCGCGCGGAGCGCGCCGCCCAGCAGGAACATCATCATCATGCCCACGCCGCCGACGAACATCGTGCGGAGGTAGGGCAGCGCTTCGGCCTGCACCGCGGGCGCGGCGTTCACGAGATCGAGGAGGACGGGCGAGAGCACCCACCCCACCGGCGCCATCACGAAGAACGCGAGCGCGATGGAGGCGAGGAACGCCTGATACACCGTGCGATTCACCGACGCGGCGTCACCGGCGCCGGCGTAGCGTGAGACGAGCACGCCCATCCCGGTGTAGATCGACATCACGAAGACGATCACGACCAGGAAGATCTGGAACGCGACCCCGACGGCCGCGTTGCCGTTGAAGCCGACGTAGTGCCCGACCATCGCGTGGTCGACGATGCCTTGCAGTCCGCCGATGACGTTCTGCAGCACGGTGGGCCACGCGATCTTCCAGACGGCCTGGAGGATCGGTCCTTCGACGATCGAACGGTCGAAGGGCTTGCCCTTCGGGGGGGACGCGGTGGCCATAAGCGGTGAAGGATGCGTCAGGGAAGCCCTGAAACGCCAGCGGCGGAGCCGATCGCCCCTGACGTCAGACTCCCGCGCGCTCCTCGGGATGGAGCCGTCCCAGCCGGCGCAGGGTCGGCACGAACCAGGCGATGGCCCCCACCACCCCGAGCGTCGCCACGCCGCCGATCACCACGCTCGGCGCGGTCCCCCACCACCGCGCGGTGACGCCGCTCTCGAACATCCCGATCTCGTTCGACGAGCCGACGAAGATCTGGTTCACCGAGCTCACGCGCCCCAGCAACGCCTCCGGCGTCCGCGCCTGCAGCAGCGTGCTCCGGATCACCACGCTCACCATGTCGAACACGCCGCTCGCGACGAGCAGCGCGACCGAGAGGTAGAAGCTCGTCGAGAGCCCGAAGAGGACCATGCACGCGCCGAAGCCGAAGACGCTCCAGAGCAGGATGTGCCCGGTGTGCGCCCAGTCCTTCCGGCGCGCGAGCACGAGGCTCGTCGCCACCGCGCCGATCGCCGGCGACGCGCGCAGCACGCCGAGCCCGGTGGGCCCCACCTTGAGGATCTCGGCGGCGAAGATGGGCAGCAGCGCCACCGCCCCGCCGAAGAAGACGGAGAAGAGGTCGAGCGTGAGCGCGCCGAGGAGCACCGGCTCGCGGAAGACGAACCGCACGCCGCCGGTGAGCGACTGCAGCGTGCCCTCGGTGGTCGCTTCGCGCGGCGGGGTGCGATGGGAGATGGTGAAGAGCAGCGCCGTCGCGAACACCATGAGCGCGGCGTCCACGCCGTAGGCGAGCCGGAGCCCGCCGGCGGCGTAGAGCAGGCCGCCCAGCGCCGGCCCGATCACCGCGGCGAGCTGCCAGCTCCCGCTCCGCCAGGTGATGGCGTTCGCGAAGAGCGTGCGCGGCACGAGCTCCGCCGAGAGCGCCTGACGCGCCGGCTGGAGGAAGGCGCGCGCCACGCCGCTCAGCACGATCACGCCGTAGATCGCCGTGAGGCGCGCCGGCGTGAGCATCTCGGCGCCGAGCGGCCTGATGCCCGCGAGCACCCAGAGCGACGCGCTGCACGCGACGAGCACCCAGAGCGCGATGAGCGACACGCGACGCCGGTCGTTCCGGTCGGCCACATGCCCGCCCCAGAGCGCGAGCCCGATCGCCGGCAGCGCCTCGGCGAGCCCGATCATCCCCAGCGCGAACGGGTCCTTGGTGATGTCGTAGACCTGCCAGCCGACGACGGTGCCCTGGATCTGGATGCCGAGCGTGAGCGAGAAGAGCACGACGATGTAGCGCGCGAAGTTGGGATAGCGCAGCGCGGCGTACGGGTCGTGCCGGACGGTGGTGGCGTCGTGCTCGGCCATGCTCAGCCCGTGGCGCGCGCGCCGGCGAGGATCGCCGCGGCCTCTTCGCGCAGTTGCTGGACCGCGAGCTCCATCTCCGCGCGCCGCGTGCGGAAGCTGAGCACGCAGATGCGGCCGACGAAGCGGCCTTCGGCCGTCGCGCCGGTCATCATGATGCGGCCGCGCTGCGTCACGCGCTCCATGAGCGCCTTGGTCGCCGCATCCTGCGCCGCGCGCGTCTCGAGCCCAGGCCCTTCCATATGGAAGGCGAAGAGCGAGAGCTGGGGCTTGGCGTCGATCACGATCCCCGGGATCGCCGCGACCTGCCCGGCCGCCCAGACCGCGAGCGCGCGCTTCTCGGCGACCGCGGCGCGGTACTTCTCGGCGCCGAAGAGCTTGAGCGTGAGCCAGACACGGAGGCCGGGGAAGCCGCGCGAGAGTTCCGGGCCGTACTGCGCCGGATCGTAGAACTCGTCCTGGTTGGGCGGGAGATAGCCCGCGGTGGACGAGTGCAGCGCGCGGAGCGCCTCGCCATCGCGCACGAGCAGCGCGCCCGTGCCGTAGGGGAGGAAGAGTCCCTTGTGCGGGTCGAGCGTGAGCGAGTCGGCGCGCGGGAGCCCCGCGAGGAGCGGCCGCAGTTCCGGTACCATATGGAAGAAGGCGCCGTACGCGCCGTCCACATGGTGCCAGAGTCCCTCGCGTGCGGCGAGGTCGGCGACGGCGTCGATGGGGTCCACCGCGCCGGTGTTGGTGGTGCCGGCGGAGGAGAACACCATGAACGGCGTGAGCCCCGCCGCGCGATCCGCCGCGATCGCCGCCTGCAGGAGGTCGATGCGCATCCGGTAGTCGGCATCGACGTCGATGGTGCGCACGCGATCGTGCGCGATGCCGGCGAGCTTGGCGGCCTTCACGATGCAGTGATGCGCCTGCGAGCTCACGTAGAGCGTGCCGGCGCGGATGTCGTGGCCGAGGTGCCGCTCGCGCGCGCAGGCGATGGCGTTGAACATCGCCATCGAGCCGCCGGTGGTGAACAGCCCGCGCGTCGTCGCCGGGAACTGCATCCAGTCGCGCAGCCACTCGAGGACGTTCGCCTCGAGCTGCACGAGCGCCGGCGCGGCCTGCCAGATGCCGGTGTAGCGGTTGGTGGTGTCGGCGATGAAGTCGGCGAGCGCGGCGGGGTAGATGCCGCCGCCGGGGATGTACGCGAGGTACCCGGGGCCCGGCGTGGTGAACGAGCGCGGGATCCACTCGTCGAAGAGCTGGTCGAGCAGGGGTTCGAGCGCACGTCCCTGCTCCGGCACCGGCTCGCGCATCGCCCGGCAGAGGTCGGCGGCGTCGACGTTCCCCCGGCTCGGCATCTCGCCGAGGGCGGCGAGATGCGCCACGGCGCGCCGCACGACGGCCTCGCCCATCGCCTGCATCTCGGCGGGCGGGAGGTCCAGGTCGGCGAGGTCGATGGCGGCGGGTTCGGACATGGGACCTGAACGATAGCGGGTCCGCCGCGACCGCCCTAGCTTCGCCGGATGCGATTCCGCGCGCTCCTCCTCGTCCTCGTCGTCGGCCTGACCAGCGCCGGCGCGTCCTGCGAGCGCCCGCTCCGCATCGTGAGCTACAACATCCGCCACGGCCGCGGCGTGGACGACTCGGTGGACCTCGCGCGCACCGCGCGCGTGCTGCGCGATCTCGGCCCCGACATCGTCGGCTTGCAGGAGGTGGACCGGACCGTGCGCCGCAGCGGCAGCGTGGACGAGGCCGCCGCGCTCGGCGGGATGCTCGGGATGCAGCATGCGTTCGGCGCGTTCATGCCGTATCAGGGCGGCGAGTACGGGCTCGCGATCCTCTCGCGCTTCCCCATCACGCGCGCCACGCCGGTGCGCCTCCCCGACGGCAACGAGCCGCGCGTGGCGCTCGCCGCCGAGCTGCGCCTCCCGGATGGTCGCGCGGTGATGGTCATCAACGTGCACTTCGACTGGGTGAGCAACGACAGCTTCCGCCTCCGGCAGGCGACCGCGCTCACGACGGTGCTCGACACGCTGCGGATGCCGTACGTGCTGCTGGGCGACTTCAATGATGAGCCCGGCTCGCGGACGCTCGCGCTCTTCGAGGCGCGGGCGACCCAGCTGCGGAAGCCGGCGAGCGATCACTTCACTTTCTCGTCCACGGAGCCGGTGAAGGAGATCGATTTCGTGTTCGTCGCGCCGGCGCGGGCGTGGGGGGCGGGAAGCGCGCGCCCGGTGACGGAGCGCGTGGCGTCGGACCACCGGCCGGTGGTGGCGGAGGTCGTGCTACGGCCGTGAGCGCGGGGCGGGCACGGTAGGCCAATACCCCACACCCCCGTCAGGCGCGCCCTGCTATCGCCGCACACGGTCCGGCGCGGAATTGTCGATACCCCCCTTTCCCGGACGTCGTCATGACCCCGCTCTCCCCGACCGAACGCCTCCGCGGGCTCCGCGTCCTCATCGGCAACACGCCGCTCCTCGCCATCGAGTGCACCAACGGCCACGGCGACCTCCGCCGCATCTACGCCAAGGCCGAGCACTCGAACATGACCGGCAGCATCAAGGACCGGATGGCGTACCACATCCTCCGCCGCGCGATCGAGACGGGCGAGCTCGAGCCCGGCGGGCGCATCATCGAGGCGACGAGCGGCAACACGGGGATCTCGTTCTGCGCCATCGGGCGCGCGCTCGGGCATCCGGTCACGATCTTCATGCCCGACTGGATGAGCGCCGAGCGGATCGCGATCATCCGCTCCTTCGGTGCCGACATCCGGCTCGTCTCCAAGGAGGAGGGCGGCTTCCTCGGATCGATCCGGCTCGCCGAGGAGTTGGCGGCGGCGACGCCGGGGAGCTTCCTCCCGCGGCAGTTCGCCAACGAGCAGAACTCCGAGGCGCACTACCTCACGACCGGGCGCGAGATCTGGGCGCAGCTCGAGTCGGAGCGCGTGGAGCCCGAGGCGTTCGTCGCCGGCGTGGGGACGGGCGGGACGATCATGGGGGTGGGCCGCTACCTGCGCGAGCGCTCGCCGCGGATCAAGGTGCATCCGGTGGAGCCGGCCAACTCCCCCACGCTCACCACCGGGCACAAGGTGGGGAAGCATCGCATCCAGGGGATCAGCGACGAGTTCATCCCGCCCATCGTGCATCTCGAGCAGCTCGACCGCGTGATCGCGATCGACGACGGGGACGCGATCCTCATGGCGCAGAAGCTCGCGAGCGAGCTCGGGCTCGGCGTCGGCATCTCGAGCGGCGCGAACTTCCTCGCCGCGCTCGAGGCGCAGGACGCGCTGGGGCACGACGCGGTGGTGGTGACGATCTTCTGCGACTCGAACAAGAAGTACCTGAGCACCGACCTGCTGCGCCCGGAGCCGGTGAAGCCCGGCTTCCGCGCGCCGTCGATCACGCTGCAGAGCGTGCGGTCGCTCAACCGGGTCTGCGACGTCTGCTACGACCCGCGGGACCCGGGCTCTTTGCCCGCGGGGGTGTTCCAGCTGGCGCAGCGGATCGAGCGGCGCGCCGGCCTCGACCGGCGCACCTGAGCCGCGCCACCTTGACCGAAGTCCCTACTGCAACACCTTGCCGGGCTCGATCCCGCTCGCCCGCCACGCGGGCACCGCACACGCCGCTGCCGCCATCACCGCGATCATCACCACCACTGCGGCATACGTGATCACATCCACGAACGCCACGCCGTAGAGCATCGCGCGCATCAGCCGCCCCCCGAGCACCGCCGCCGCGATCCCCGCCGCGATCCCGATGCCGGTCACGCGCGCGCCATGCCTGAACACGAGCCCTGCCACATGGGCCCCGGTCGCTCCCACCGCGCGGCGCAGCCCGATCTCGCGTGTCCGCTCCGCGACCAGCCCGGCCATCATCCCGTAGATGCCCGCCATCGTCAGCACGAGCGCCGCCGCCGCGAACCCCTCGAACAGCAACAGGATGAAGCGCCGCTCGGCGGCCGTCGCCGCGAGCAGTGCGTCCATCGTCGCGATGCGCCCCACCGGCTGGTCGCGGTCCACCGACCAGATCGCCTGGCGCACCGCCGGGATCAGCACCTCGGCGTCGGGCGTCCCGCGCACCACCAGCGACATCGCGAGGTCGTCGAATCGCCATTGCGCGGCCGTCGTGTAGACGGCGTCGGGCACCTCACCGGCGAGCGAGAGCTGCTTCACGTCCCCCACCACCCCCACGACGGTGTAGGGCTGTCCATCGGTCGGGCCGATCCAGAGCCGCCGGCCGATCGGATCCCCCTCCCCCATGAACCGACGCGCGAACGACTCGTTCACCACCACGACCGGCAGGCCGCCCGTGCGATCCTGACCGTCCAGGAGACGACCCGCGCGCAATGGGATCCCCATGAGTTCGAGATAGCCGGGACTCACCGCGTACCTGAAGGTGTCGCGCCGGTCCGCCGCGGCGCGCTCCGGCGGGGACTCCGGCGTCACGCCGTACGCATCGTTGTCGCCGCTCATCGGCAGCTGGCTCGTGAACGCCGCTTCCGTCACCCCCGGCACGTTCCGCACCGCCTCGAGCGCCGCATCGAAGAAGCGACGCGCCGAGCCCTCGTCGCCGTACCGCCGCGGCGAGAGCTGCAGCTGCAGCGTCACCACGCCGCGCGCATCGAAGCCCGGTGAGACGGCGAACAGGCGTTGCATGGACCGCAGGAGCAGGCCGCTCCCCACCAGCAGCATGAGCGCGAGCGCGACCTGCGACGCGACCAGCGCGCTGCGGAGCGTCCGTCGGCGCCCGCCGGTGGTGCGCGCGGCGGCGAGGTCCATGGCGAGATGGTCCTGCGCCGAGTGCTGCATCGCCGGCACCACACCCACCAGGATGCCGGTGACCATGGTCAGCACCGTCGCCACCGCGAGCGTGGGCAGGTCCACCGCGATCGCGTGCACGCGAGGCAGTCCGTCCGGCGCGGCCGCGACGAGGGCGCGTACGCCCGCCGCCGCGAGCGCCACGCCGAGCATGCCGCCGAGCGCGGCGAGCAGCAGGCTCTCCGTGGCGAGCTGCCGGACGAGCCGTGATCGCGACGCGCCGAGGGCCGCGCGCAGCGCGAACTCCTCGCGCCGGCGCGATCCGCGCACCAGCAGCAGGTTGGTGACGTTCACGCCGGCGAGCAGCAGCACGGCGCCGACCGCGACGAGCACGGCGACGAACGCCGGCCGGACATCTCGCGTGAGGTCATCGTGCAGCGACGGCGCGGACCAGCGCGGTGTCGCCCCGTAGGTGGGCGGGCGCAGCTCGGCGATCGCGCTCGCGCCGACCGTGTTGAGCTCGGCCTCTGCGGCCTCCGCGCTGACGCCGCGACGCAGCCGCCCCAGCGTCCGGAGATGGTGCCCCCACGCGCGTCCCTCGGCGAGGTCGTACCGGAGCGTCGTCCAGACCTCCGCGCGCGGCTCCATCGCGTTCTCGAAGCCGGGCGGCATCACGCCGACCACCGGCACGTCCACATCGTCGAGCCGGAGCGTCCGGCCCAGCACGGCCGGGTCGGACGCGAAGTGCCGCCGCCAGAGCCCGTGGCTGATGATCGCCACCGGCGCGCTGCCCGACCGGTCGTCCGACTCGAGCAGATCCCGTCCCAGCGCCGGCGTGACCCCGAGGACGCGGAAGTAGCTCGCGCTCACGCGTTGGCCGACGAGCCGTTCGGGCGCCGCCCCGCCGGTGAGCGCGGGCGACCAGCCGGCGAGGACGGCCAGCTCCGCGAACGACCTCGTCCGCTCCTCGAGCGCGCGGTACATCCCGAACGTGCCGGGGTTGCGTCCGCCGTCGGCCGCGGTCTCGACGATCGCGCGCACGCGCAGGGGCTCCGGGTACGGCAGCGCGTCGAAGAGCACCGGCCGCACGGCGCTCACGATGGCGGTCGCGGCGCCGATGCCGACCGCGACCGTGCCGATCGCCACCGCGCTGAAGAGGCGGTCGGACCGCAGGCCCCGCCAGGCGTAGCGCAGATCCTCCAGGACGGACGCGACCGTCCGTTCCCAGCCGTAGCTCCGCACCGTCTCGCGGAGCTGCGTCTCGCCCCCGAGCTCGAGGAACGCCGCGCGGCGGGCCTCCTCCCGCGAGAGTCCGCGCGCCTCCCCTTCCGCGATGAGCTGGTCGCGGAAGTGCGCGACCTCGTCCGCCGTGTCCCGGTCGCGCGGCGCGCGGTCCGCCAGGTCGGCGAGCCCGCGCCGCACCCGCCGCCAGAGCGACATCGTCAGCTCTCGGCGCTCAGCAGCCGCGCGACGGCGGTGGCGCGCAGCTCCCAGCCGGCCTTCTCCTCCTTCAGCCGGCGGCGGCCCTGCCGCGTGATCGTGTAGTACTTGGCGCGCCGGGCGTTCTCCGTGACGCGCCACTCCGCGTCGATGCTCCCGTCGCGCTCCAGCCGCTGCAGCGCCGTGAGCAGCGAGCCCGGGTTCACCTTGAAGACGTTCCGCGACACCTGCTCGATCCGGCGCGCGATGCCGAAGCCGTGCATCGGCTGCAGGCTGAGCGTCTTGAGGATCATCACGTCCAGGGTCCCCTGGATCACATCGGTGCCCAGCTCGGCCATCGCATCGCCCGGAAGGTGGTCGGACCCATGGTACGGGCGCTCATCTTGGTTGTCAAGATGTGACCGTCATGGGCAACGAGCCTTCCGGACCGTCGATCACGCGGCGGAGCGGCGGTCGGCGATCGACCGCCGCTCCTGACCGTCGCGGCTCAGGGGCGGACGCCGCCCGGCGGCGTCCGCTCCACGTCGAGCTCGGTGATGTTCGCCGACCAGCGCGTGTCGCCGAGCAGGTGCTTCACGAAGTACTCCGCGCGCAGCCAGAACCAGTAGTCGCTCATGTTCCCGTAGCCGTGGCGCTGGCCGGGGAAGATGAAGAGGTCGAAGCGCTTGTTGGCGCGGATGAGCGCGTCGGCCATGCGGAGGGTCCCCGCCGGGTGGACGTTGTTGTCGATGTCGCCGGTGGTGAGGAGCAGGTGGCCCTTGAGGTTCCGCGCGAGCTCGGAGTTGCGCTCGATCGTGTACTCGAACGTGATCGTGTCGCCCTTCACGGTCTCCTTGATGCCGTGGTGCTTCTCCGACCAGTTCTGGTTGTAGACGTCGTTGTCGTGGTTCCCCGACGACGAGACGGCCACCTTGAAGAAGTCGGGATAGACGAGCATCGCGGCGGTGGACATGAAGCCGCCGCCCGAGTGGCCGTAGATGCCCACGCGGTCGATGTCGATGAAGCGGTGCCGGTCGGCGAGCTGCTCCACGGCGACCTTCTTGTCCATCAGGCCGTAGTCGCGCAGGTCGCCGTAGCCGTAGTTGTGGTACCACTTGGAGCGGTCGGGATGCCCGCCCCGGTTGCCGATGGTGATGACCACCATCCCGAACTGCGCGAGCGCCACCTCGGACGCGCTCGTCGAGAACGCCTTCGCCACCGACTCGGTCTGCGGGCCGGGATAGACGTACTCGACGATCGGGTACGAGCGCGTGGAGTCGAAGTCGAACGGCTTGTACATCACGCCGTAGAGGTCGGTCACGCCGTCGGCCGCCTTCACCGTGAACGGCTCGGGGAAGCGGTAGCCCGCGGCGCGCAGCTGCGAGAAGTCGGCCTCCTCGAGATCGAGGATCTTCCGGCCCGTGGTCACGTCATGGAGCGTGGACGCGGGGACGGTGTTGACGCGCGAGAAGTTGTTCACCGCGTAGCGGTTGGACTCGCCGAGGGCGACGCGATGGTCGAAGTCGCCGGGGTTGAGCAGCGTCATCCCGCTGCCGTCGAGCCCCACGCGATAGGCATGCTCGTAGTACGGGTCCTGGCCCGCCTCCCGCCCATGCGCCGTGAGGTACGCGACGCCACGCGTCTCGTCGATGCCGGCGATGCCGCCCACATGGAACGCGCCCTCGGTGAGACGGCCCTTGAGCTTCCCGTCCTGCCCGAACCTATAGATGTGCGCCCAGCCGTCGCGCTCCGACCACCAGAGCAGGTCACCGCCCTTGAGGAGCTCCAACCGCTGGTGCTCGACGTAGGTGTTCAAGCGCTCCTCGATCACCACGCGCACCGCGCCGGTCGTCGCGTCGGCGACGAGGACATCGACCTTGTGCTGGTCGCGGCTGCGGCGCCAGAGCCAGACCTGGTTGGGGTCCTCGGAGAGCCAGAGCGAGCGCGGCGGCTGGTTCTCGTCGGGGTAGGTGAACTGCCGCGCGCTGAACAACCCCATCTGCTGGTCCTTGAAGCCCTTCGCGTCGATCATCACCATGCGCGAGGCGGCGAGGTCATACACGCCCGCCTCAGGCTGGGTCACGTTCGTGTCGCCCGGCATGTCGTACTTGTAGGTCTCGAGCGTCGGGCGCTTGTTGCCCACCGACGCGATCACCCAGAGGTCGCTGACCTTGCGCCGGTCGTCGCGCTCGGCGGTGAAGCGCTTGGAGTCGCGCGCCCAGGAGATCTGCGCCCGCTTGCGGCGGTCCTTGGCGCGTTCGCGCTCGATGTCGGTCATGCCGAAGTCGCCGCCCGCCCAGCTGTAGTGCTCCACGCCGTTCGTGGTGAGCTGCACCTCCTCGACCGTCACGCGCCACTCGGCGCTGTCGGCCGCGGCGCCGCTCTTCGCCCGTCGCGCATCGAGCACCTTCTGGTACTCGGCGCGGCTCATCCTATAGAGGTTGTGGTTCCGCGCGTAGACGATGGTCTGGCCGTCCGGGGAGACGCTCGCCCAGCCGGGATGATTGTCCGGCGCCCGCCAGTCGGGGATCTCGGTGAGCACCTGCGTGGTGACGTCATAGCGGAAGTGCCAGACCTTCTTCCGCGGCCGCGGCGGACGCGCGTTGGCGCGGCGCACCTGCTGCGAATCGCCGCGCACCGCCTCGGCATCGACGATCACCGTGTCCTGCGACGACTCCACCTCGAACTCGAGCGTGGTGGCGTTCACGAACCGGATGGCGCGGATGGGCAGGTGCCGCCCGTCCCACGGATCCTTCGTGATGCGCGTGAGCTCGGCGGCGATGCGGTCGTTGTCGAAGAGCTGCCGCTTGGTGCCCGCCACCGGGTCCACGATCATGAAGCGCTTCCCCTGCGCCGTCTCCCATTCGTACCAGAAGCGCTCGGTGCCCTTGATCCACCGCGGCGTGACGCCGGTGGAGTAGATGAGCGAGCGCATCTTGTACGGCGCGAAGCGCGCGGCGAGGCGGTAGTTGGCCTCGGTGACGGGGCGCGCCGGGCTCGCGGCGGCCGAGCGGTCGGCGAGCGGCAGCTGCGCGAGGGCCGCCGTCGAGAGGAACAGGAGCGGGGCGACGGCGGCGATCGCGCGGCGGACCACGAACTGGGACATGGAATGCGGCTCCGAAGGACGGATGACGAGAGGGCGGACCCGGGATTCTACGGCCCGCCCCTTCGGAGCGTTAGCGTCGCTTACGGGCGGCGCACCCCGTCGCGACGGCGCTCGCGGCGATCCTCCGCGCGGTCGCGCTTGTTCTCGGCGCGATCCCGCACGTCCTCGCGACGGTCGCGCACATCCTCCTTCCGGTCGCGCACGTCCTCGCGACGGTCACGACGGTCCTCGATGCGGTCGCGCGGGCCACCCTGGTGCTGCGCGTCGCGGACGTCCTCACGACGGTCCCGCACATCCTCGCGACGATCGCGCACGTCCTCGCGGCGGTCCGCACGATCCTCGGTGCGGTCGCGCACGTCCTCGCGACGGTCGCGGCGATCCTCGGCGCGGTCGCACGGGGTGTTCGCGGCGCAGCGGCGGACGACGGGGGCCTTGGCGGCGGCGGGGGCCTGCGCGCTCGCGCTGCTGGCGACGAGGACGAGCGCGGCGAGGCTGGCGTGGATCAGGTTCGAGCGCATCTGGGAGTCTCCGAGAGGTTGGGGGCGCTGGATCGCGTCCCGTGTTGCCTGTCGGACGTGCGGAGTGCGCGGGGTGTTAAGCGTGTGACCTGCACCACGTTCGGGCCGTGATCCACTGCGGGCGCACGACTCAGCTCGTACGTGAGATGATCCGGATGCGATCCCCGCTGGCCACGCGCTTGGCGAATCCGTCGGACGCGCGCAGTCGTCGGGCGAAGGCCTGCGTGGTCAAGAGGGTCGGTTCGATCCGACGGCCCAGCTCGCGCTCGGCGCTCGCAAGCCGGTCGAAGAGGTCCGCGTACTCGACGTCGTCGCTGACGATGAACAGGTCGATGTCGCTGGACGCGTGCTCCGCTCCGGCGGCGATGGACCCGAAGACGAACGCTTCCGCGATCCGGGCCGCGAGCGGAGCGAGCGCCTTCTGCAGTGGCTCCGCGACGGCGACGGTCTTGAGCACGAGCCGGCGCAGGTCCTCGAAGACGGGGCTCTGCGCGTTCGCCTGGTAGTGCCGCTGGTTCCCGACCGGGACCACGGTCACCAGCTCCGCATCGACGAGCTGGTGGAGCACCCGGTGCGTGGCGCCGGTGCCGCTCCCGACGAGGCGGAGGAGTTCGGCGCCCTGGAAGCGCCGGGCCGGCTGTCCGAAGAGGAGGGCGAGCACCCGGCCCTGGACGTCCGAGAAGAGCGCCGCGCCGATGCGCGAACGACGGATGGCGGGTCGTGTTCCCATATTGGGAATGAACGTACCCGTTTTGGGTAGCGGTGTCCATCCGCGGCGCGTTCGTGGCATGCGGCACCATACCGCCCCGCACCGCGGTCCCCCGGATCGATCCGCTGCCGTCAGGACCCGGATGCCGCCGGCGTCCCCCCTCCGCCGATCTCACGCAGCCGCGCCACCACCGCCTCCCGCAACTCCTCCGGCGCCACCACCTCCGCATCCGGCCCGTAGCGCAGCGCCTGCCGCACCCCCCACTCCAGGTCGAGCAGCGGATACTCCGCGACCACCGACCCGTCCGCCTCGGTCGTCACGCGCTCCCGCTCCGCGATCCACCGCGCGATCCGCGGCGAGTACCGCACGCGCATCACCGCGTCGCCACCGCCCACCAGCACGCGCCCTTCGCGCAGCACCGACTCGAGCGCGAAGGGTCCGCGCGGCGCGAAGCGGTCGGGCCCGCAGGTCACCGACGCGATGCGGTCGAGCCGGAAGACGCGCAGCGCCTCGCTGCGTTCGCACCAGGCGACGAGATACCACGCGCCGCGCGACCAGAGCACCGCGAGCGGCTCCACGCGCCGCGTCCCGGGATCGGCGGCCCCAGCGCTCCGGTAGGCGATGGTCGCGATGCTGCGCGCCTTGATGCAGCGCTGCAGCTCACGGCGCGTCACGCGCTCGGCCTCCGACTCCGCCCCGAGCGCGACGTAGCGGTCGCTGCGCGACTCGGCCACCGCCTCGTGCGGCAGCGCGGCGAGCGCCTTCCGCAGGCGTTCGCGCGCGCGCGCCAGCACCGCGCGCTCGTCGGGCGGCGACTCGTGATGCAACGCCGCGAGCCCGAGCTCGAGCGCGTGCAACTCCACGCGCGAGAGCGCCATCGGCCGGCGGAAGTGCCCGGCCGGCGTGGCGAGCTGCACCGCGTCGGCGCCGATCAGCAGCTGCACCCCTTCGGTGAAGCCGCCGGGATCGTCGGTCACGCGCGTGACGAGCGTCGTCAGGTCCTCGCGCAGCGTGCGCACGTCGGTGCCCACGCGCTCGGCCACGTCGCGGAGCGAATGCGCGCGGTCGTCCGCGAGCGCGGGGAGCGCGAGGAGGAGCCGGCGCAGCTGCGCCGCCGCGGTCTGCGGGGTCGTGCTCATTCGCGCGACCCTCCGTCGTACGCGCCGAGCGCCGCGCGCGCGAGCGCACGCACCTGCTCCTGCAACTCCGGCGGGGATTCCACCACGGCGGCGCCGGCGAAGCCGAGCACCCAGAGCGCGAAGGTGTCGGGCCGCCGCACACGGAAGCGGCGCAGCGTGGCATCCGCGGGCACCGCTTCGCCGAGCCGCATGCCGGAGTCCGTCACGCCGTTCCGGACGGTGAAGCGCACGAGCACCTCGCGCTGCTCGGCGTCGCCCAGCTCCCACGCGTGGCGCGACGCGGCGTGCGCCGCGAGATCGAAGTCGCCGGGGATGGTGAAGTCCGGCGACTGCGGCCGCGCGGTGTTCACCGTGGGCGCGGCGATGCGGCTCACGCGGAAGTGCCGCAGCGCGTCGGCCTCGTGGTCGCGCGCGACGAGGTACCAGTGTCCGCCGAGGAAGGCGAGGCCCCACGGGTCGGCGGCGCGCGTGGCGGTCTCGTCGCGGTGCATCGAGCGATAGGTGAAGCGCACCGACTTCCGGCGCTGGAGCGCGTCGCCGAGGACCGAGAGCAACGCATGGTCGGGCGCGCGCGCGGTGATCACGTGCTCGTCGTCGCCGGCGGGCTCGAGCACCATCGGGAGGTCGTGCGCGAGCTTGCGGAGCGCCGTGGTGGCCTCGTGCGCGAGCGCCGCATCGCCGAGCGCCGTCACGCGCCGCGCGGCGCGCGCGATCGCGTCGAGCTCGTCGGGCTCGAAGGCGAGCACCTGCAGCGCCGGGTCCCCGGGCCCGCGCGGCCGCGCCGGCGGGCGCCCCGGCCCGCGCGTGCGTTCGTACGCGAGCTGGAGGAAGGGGAGATAGAAGTGGCGCGACGCGAGGCGATAGAGGTTGCTGTTGTTGTCCTCGCCGGCGACGGTCTCGATCGGCACGCCGAGGGCGCGCAGCTCGTCCTTGTCGCGCTCGAACATCCGCAGGAGCGCGCTCCGCTGGCCGGTGTGCGCGGCATACGCCCCCACCTCGCCGCGGAGCGCCTCGAAGTCCACGGCCCCATGCCGCCGCAGGAGGGCGGCGAGCAGGTCGGTCCAGCGCTGGAGCTTGGGCTGGGTGGGCATGCGACCAAGATGTCGCGGGGTACTGACATCGGGCAGAGGCGCCGCGCAAGGCGTGGAAATCGCCCCCTGCCCCCCCTACGTTCCGCATCCCATGACCGAACCGCTCGCTCCCGCCCTCATCGCCCGCGTCGCCGCCGAGCTCACGCTCGCGCCGCAGCAGGTCCAGCGCACCCTCGCCCTCTTCGACGAGGGCGCCACCCTTCCCTTCATCGCCCGCTACCGCAAGGAAGTGACCGGCGGCCTCGACGAGGTGCAGCTGCGCGACGTGCGCGAGCGCGCCGAGTACCTGAAGGAGATGGAGGAGCGCCGCGCGGCGATCCTCAAGAGCATCGAGGAGCAGGGGAAGCTCGACGACGCGCTCAAGGCGGCGATCCTCAAGGCCGACACCAAGCAGGCGCTCGAGGATCTCTATCTCCCCTTCAAGCCCAAGCGGCGCACCCGCGCGATGATCGCGCGCGAGCGCGGACTCGGCCCCCTCGCCGACGGGCTCTGGGACGGTTCGCTCACCGACGCGGCAGCGCTCGCCAAGGCCGCCGAGTTCATCCTCCCCGGCGTGGACGGCAAGGAGTCCGAGGTCCCCTCCGCCGACGCCGCGCTGCTCGGCGCGCGCGACATCCTCGCCGAGCAGGTCTCCGAGGACGCGATGGTCCGCGGCTGGGTGCGCGAGATCACCCGCGCCAAGGGCATCGTCACGAGCAAGGTCATCGCCGACAAGCGGAGCGACGACTCCAAGTTCAAGGATTACTACGAGTACTCCGAGCCGCTCGGCGGCATCCCGAGCCACCGCATGCTGGCGATCCGCCGCGGCGAGGCCGAGGGCGAGCTGCTGTGGAAGATCGAACCGCCGGTGGACGAGATCACCGCGCGGCTCGCGCGCGAGGTGGTGGGCGACCGCAAGGCGGTGCAGCAGCTCACGCTCGTCGCGGGCGACGCGTACAAGCGCCTGCTCGCGCTGGCGATCGAGGCCGAGCTGCGGCTCGAGCTCAAGACCCGCGCCGACGACGAGGCGATCACCATCTTCGGCCGGAACCTCGAGCAGCTGCTGCTCGCGTCCCCCGCGGGCGAGAAGCGCGTGCTCGGCCTCGACCCCGGCTTCCGCACCGGCGTGAAGGTCGCGGTGGTGAGCGCGACCGGCGCGCTCGTGCACACCGACACGCTCTACCTGCACCAGGAGGACCGGTTCAGCGGCGCCATCCGCGCGATCATCCAGCGCTTCACGCCGGAGCTCATCGCGATCGGCAACGGCACCGCGAGCCGCGAGACCGAGACGCTGACCAAGGCCGCGCTGCGCGAGATCGACGGCGCGCGCCCGCAGGTGGTGGTGGTGAACGAGGCCGGCGCCTCGGTCTACTCGGCGAGCGACCTCGCGCGCAGCGAGTTCCCCGAGCTCGACGTCTCGCTGCGCGGCGCGGTGAGCATCGCGCGGCGCCTGCAGGACCCGCTCGCCGAGCTGGTGAAGATCGACCCCAAGAGCATCGGCGTGGGGCAGTACCAGCACGACGTGAACCAGTCGCGCTTGAAGCAGCGCCTCGACGACATCGTCATGAGCTGCGTGAACCGCGTGGGCGTGGAGATCAACACCGCCTCGGCCGCGCTCCTCGCGTACGTGGCGGGCATCGGGCCGTCGCTCGCGCAGTCGATCGTGATGATGCGCGACAAGCAGGGCGGGCTCCGCTCACGCGCCGACCTCAAGGAGGTCCCGCGCCTCGGCGCGAAGGCGTTCGAGCAGGCGGCGGGGTTCCTGCGCGTGCGGGGCGGCCAGCATCCGCTCGACGCGAGCGCGGTGCACCCCGAGCGCTACAAGCTCGTGGAGCGGATGGCGAAGGACCTCGGCGTGGGCGTCGGCGAGTTCCTCGGGAACGACGCGCTCGTGGACCGGATCGAGCTCGCCCGGTACGTGAGCGACGAGGTGGGGATGCCGACGCTGCGCGACATCGTGGCCGAGCTGAAGAAGCCGGGCCGCGACCCGCGCGCGGCGTTCGAGCCGCCGGCGTTCCGCGAGGACATCCAGAAGCCGAGCGACCTGCTGCCGGGGATGAAGCTCGAGGGCGTGGTGACGAACATCGTCGCGTTCGGCGCGTTCGTGGACATCGGCGTGCACCAGGACGGGCTGGTGCACGTGAGCCAGCTCGCCGACCGCTACGTGCGCGACGCGAACGAGGTGGTGAAGGTGGGGCAGAAGGTGAAGGTCACCGTGCAGTCGATCGACCTGCCGCGGAACCGGATCGCGCTGAGCATGAAGAGCGATGGCGGGCAGGGCGCGGCGGAGCGCGGTGCGCGGCCGGCCGGCGGTGGCGCGCCGGCGAAGTCAGCGCCCAAGCCTGCCGTGAAGGCCTTCGTGCCGGCGAAGGGTGCGGTCGCGCCGAACGGGATCCGGTTCAAGTAGGGCGAGCCGCGCGACCCTCAGGCGCCGATCCACTGCCTCGGCGGCGTCTCGAGGAACTCCGCGAGCGGGATCGCATCCGCACCGACGACGAATGACCGATCGGCGCGGTGGCGCGCCCGGAACGCTTCGGTGCCGCCATGCCGCTCGTCGGCCCGGCCGCTCTTCACTTCGATCGTCGCCACGCGCCGTCCATCGGTGATGACGAAGTCGACCTCGTCGTCACCGTCCCGCCAGTAGCTGAGCGCGAAGTCCCCGGCGGCGGCGGCGTTGGCGAGGTGTGCGCCGCATGCCGACTCGACCAATCGTCCCCAGTACGAGCGATCACGGCGCGCCTCGTCGAGCATCACGCCCGAGAGCGCCGTCATCAGGGCGGTGTTGAGCACCTGGAACTTCGGACTCGAGCCGCGCCGTCGGGCGACGTTGCCCGCGTACTTCGGGAGACCGGTCAGCATCCCCGCGCCG
>JBGATT010000030.1:0-26379 GCA_044229035.1 Gemmatimonadaceae bacterium
ATGCCGATCGCCGTCACGGCGCTCCGAGTGACCGCCGGCACCTGCTCCGCGCCGCGCACCTCGGCATCGACGAGGCGATGGGCACCGGCAAAGGTGATGTAGCCGCCGACGGTTCCGCCGACGATAGTGACGATGGAGACGACGTCGAGCGACACGGGCGCCACGCTCCGCAAGAGCGCTTCGCCGACGGGCGGCGCACTGGCGACCGCGACGTACGCCGTCAGCGCGACGAGGACGAAGCCGAGCGCGACGGTGAAGCGATCCATGGCGCGGCCGGCCTCCTTCACCAGGAAGAGTGCGATCGCGAGTGCCGCACTCAGTACCGCACCGAGCCAGACCGGCACGCCGGCGAGCACGTTGAGTCCGAGGCCGGCGCCGGCGACGTTGCCGACGTTGAAGGCGAGTCCGCCGAGCGCGACGAGGAGCGCGAGCACCGTGCCCAGCCCAGGCGCGACCGCATCCGCGATGGCGCCCGCGCGCTGCCCGGTCACCGTGATCACGCGCCAGATGTTGAGCTGCGCCACCAGGTCGATCACGATGCTCACGAGGATCGCGAAGCCGAAGCTCGGCCCGAGCTGCTCGGTGAAGACCGCGGTCTGCGTGAGGAAGCCCGGCCCGATGGCCGAGGTGGCCATGAGGAAGGCGGCGCCGATCAGCGCGCTGCGGAGCCCAGCACGCATCAGGATCCCCAGGGGGCGAGTGAGAGGCCGGGCGACTGCACGGCAGCGGAATATCGAGCCATCCGCCTCAGCGGAACAGGTCGGCGAGCCCGTCGGGGCCGAGCGGCGTCGGTGCAGGCGTGAGCCCGCTGAGGTGCGCGGCGAGGCCGAGGATGTCGGCGCGCGTCCGACCCGCGGCGCGCAGTTCGCGCAGGCCCGTGTCGTGGGCGCTCTTGCTCAGCTTGCGTCCATCCGCATGCCGGAGCAGGGGATGATGCAGCACGCGCGGTGCCTCCTGGCGTCCGAGGAGGCGCGCCAGCCGGCGTTGCCGGCCGGTCGAGTCGAGCAGGTCCTCGCCGCGGATGATGAGGTCGACGCCCATGTCGAGGTCATCGACGACCACGGCGAACTGGTACGTCCAGTTGCCCGCGCGGTCGCGCACGAGCACATCGCCGCACTGTCGGGCGGGGTCCTGTGCCTGCGGACCCAGATGGAGGTCGTCGAAGCGCTCGATCGGGTCGGCGCCCATGATGACCCGCCGCGCCGGCGTGGACGAGGGATCGATCGCCGCAGCACGGCAGGTGCCGGGATAGCGCGTGTCGCCGTCCCCGGTCGCTACGCGCGAGATCTCCGCGCGGGAGCAGCGACAGGCGTAGGCCAGTCCGCGCGCCTCGAGCGCCGCGAGTCGGACCGCGTAGCGCGCGGGCACGTCGCTCTGACGCTGCGGGAGCGGACCCGCGCGGAAGGCGGCGGTGCCGGGGCCGTCGGGCTCGAGCCCCAGCCAATCGAGATCATCGAGCAACGCCTGCTCGTACCCCGGGCGACACCGACCACGATCGTGGTCCTCGACGCGCAGGAGCACGCGACCGCCGAACGCCCGCGCGATGCCCCACACCCAGACGGCGTTCACGGCGTGCCCGAGGTGCAGATAGCCCGTCGGTGCCGGCGCGAAGCGCGTGGTGAATCCGGGGGCGAGGGCGAGGGCCGGCGGGCGGAGGCCACCGCTCATCGCACCGCGGGCATCGTGACCCGTACGCTCACCGCGCCCCGCAGGTCGCCGGCGGCGTAGCCCACCGCCTGGTCCTCCGGGTACCTCGCGGTGATGAGCGCACGCGCGGCCGGCGGGATCTGGTCGACGCTCCCGTGACAGGTCGTGCATCGGTCCAGGAGGACGACGGGACGCATGAGGCGCAGCTCCCAGCCGGCGCCGTCCGTCGTGCGCGTCACTTCCGTGACCTGTTGCATGGGCCGGCCGGCGTCCTGCTCGGCCTGGAAGTGGGCGAGGAGTCGCCGCTCGACGGAGTCGGGTGCGTTCGCCGGATTGCGCACGCGCGTGCCGACACGGCGCACCACGAGTCCGTCATGCGAGTGTCGTGCGGTGCGTGCCTGTGCCGAATCGGCGCAGACCGCCACAGCGGACTCGGGGCCCCCGCGTTCGAGCTCGCGGAGGAGCATCCCCATCAGGTCAGGGCCGAGCGAGTCGGCGGCTGCCTGCGCTCGCGCGATCGTCGCGGCGTCCGCCACCGGCGGTATCGCCGCGCGCGTGCAGGCCGCGCCCGTCAGGACGCCGCTGGCGAGGAGGAGGGCGATGACAGATGGCCGGCGGACGCGCATGGGGGCTCCGGTGTGGTGATATCGCAATCTGCCCGATGCGGCGCCGGACTGACAATGCGGCGCGCGCGCCGCAGATTGTTGCCATGTCCGAGTCCACTGCGCCCTTCGTCACCGTCGTCGAGGTCTCGCCGCGCGACGGCCTGCAGAACGAGAAGCGCCTCCTGCCCACCGACGTGAAGGTCGCGCTCGTCGATCGCCTCAGCGCGGCCGGGTTCCGCGCGATCGAAGTGACGTCGTTCGTGTCACCCAAGGCGGTGCCGCAGATGGCCGACGCCGCCGAGGTCATGGCCGCGATCCACCGCGTGCCGGGCGTGCGGTACAGCGTCCTCACGCCGAATCTGCGCGGCTTCGAGGCCGCTGCCGACGCGCGCGCGGACGCGATCTGCGTCTTCGGCTCCGCGAGCGAGACCTTCTCGCAACGGAACATCAACTGCTCCATCGCGGAATCGCTCGAGCGGTTCCGCCCGGTGGTCGCCGCCGCGCGCGCGCGCGGGATCGCGGTCCGCGGCACCGTCTCGTGCGCGCTCGGCTGCCCCTACGAGGGGGAGATCGCACCCGCCGTCGTGGCGCGCGTCGCAGGGGAGCTCCTGGCGATGGGGTGCGACGAGCTGAGCATCGCCGACACGATCGGCATCGGGACACCGGACGGGACGCGCCGCGTCATGGAGGCGGTCCTCGCGGTGACCCAGGTCGCGCGGCTGAACGGGCACTTCCACGACACCTACGGGCGCGCGCTCGCGAACATCGATGCGTGTCTCGACCTCGGCCTGCGCTCCTTCGACGCGAGTGCGGCCGGGCTCGGCGGTTGCCCGTTCGCCCCGGGCGCGACGGGGAACGTCGCGACCGAACTCGTGCTCGAACGGCTCGCGGCGCGAGGCTTCACCACCGGGATCGACCTCGCCGCGGTGCGCGAGGCGGGTCGCTGGATCCGCGAGCGACTGGCCTACTGAACATCCCCTACGGGGACGGTTGTCGGACCGGCGGGGGATGTCCGCACGCCGGTCGATGCCAATCCCTGATTTTCCGAGCTTGCACCTTTTTTCACATTCCGCCCGTACCCACTGGGAGGCGGGATGGCTCGGTTCGACGGCAAGGTCGTGATCGTGACGGGGGGTGGGAGTGGCATCGGGGCGACGGCGGCTCGGCGATTCGCGGCCGACGGTGCCTCGGTCGTCGTCTCTGACGTGGTGCTCGCGAACGCGGAGGCGGTCGCGAAGGAGATCGTCGCCGCCCGCGGCAAGGCGCTCGCGATCCGCACCGATGTCGCCAAGGAGGCGGAGGTCGCGGCGCTCGTCGATCGCGCCGTCGCGGCCTATGGTGGCGTCGACGTGATGGTCAACAACGCCGGCGTGGGCGGCATCCAGGGGGACATCGACCAGTTCGGGCTCGACGTCTGGGAGCACATCCTCGGCGTCAACCTCACCGGCGTCTTCCTCGGGCTCAAGCATGCGGTGCGCGCGATGAAGGCGGGCGACCGCAAGGGCACGATCGTCAACGTCTCGTCGATCCTCGGGCAGGTCGGCTTCGCGAACGCGGCGGCCTACACCGCGAGCAAGCACGGCGTGCTCGGCCTCACCAAGTCGGCGGCGCTCGAACTCGGCCCCCACGGCATCCGCGTCGTCGCGGTCTGCCCGGCATTCATCCGGACGCCGATGATCGCGGGCATGGAGGAGGCGGTCGTGCCGCTCCACCCGATCGGTCGCATCGGGACCACGGACGAGGTCGCCTCGCTCATCTGCTATCTCGCCTCGGACGAGGCGTCGTTCCTCACCGGCGCGAGCTACCTCGTCGACGGCGGCTATGTGGCGCGTTGATCACCCTTCGGGGGGAGGGTGGTCGGTTGCGGGGCATCAGGCGGAACATCGCCTGGTGCCCCGTAGCACGTCCGCCTCCCTCGAGGCCGGGCGCCGCCGTGCGGCGCGCGGTCTCGATCAGTAGCCGGCGCCGACGCGCTTCCGCAGGTGCGTGCCGTCGCGGAGCGAGCGGAGGAGGAAGTCGGCGACGTCCTCCACGGAGATGCGGCGCCCGCCCTCGGGGAGGAGATCCTCGAGCGTCCGATAGACGCCGGTGCGCTCGCCGGGCACGATGTCACCGGTGGCGATCATCGTCCAGTCGAGTCCGCTGTCGCGCATCGCGTGCCAAGCCTGTTTGTGGCGCTCGCTCACCAGCTTGAAGACGGCGGGGAAGGACGGTTGGTCGTGTCGCAGGCCACCCTCGACCGAGTCGAGGATGCCGCCACCCGCGACGCCGAGGACCCGGCGCACCCCATGCCGCGCCATGCCGGCGATGATGTTGCGCATGCCTTGCGATTGCGCCTCGCCCGGGTCGGCGACGCCCGCGCCGCCGAGTCCGGAGACGACGGCATCGGTGCCGGCGATGACGGCGGCGACCGTCGGCGCGTCGAGCACGTCGCCTTGCACGACCTCGAGGCCGTGGCGTGGGGCGAGCTTGCCGGCATCACGCACGAGGGCGCGGACGGTGTGGCCGTCGGCGAGGGCGTACTCGAGGAAGCGGCCGCCGACGCGACCGGTGGCACCGAAGAGGGCGATGAGCATGACCGGAATCTATCGGTAGTCATGACTCTTCACCGCGTCCTCCCCGGCGCCCGCCCGGAGCGGCGCGAACGACTTCGCGCGGATGTTGTAGACCCCGCTCTCCACCTGCAGCACGCCGCGCACGAGGAGCAGCGGGGTCCGCGAGATGAGCATCGCCTGCCGCTCGAAGCGCTGCGGCGTGATGACGACGTTGATCGTGCCGGTCTCGTCCTCGAGCGTGAGGAACACGAACCCCTTCGCGGTGCCGGGCCGCTGGCGGCAGATGACGAGCCCCGCATGCGCGACGGCGGTGCCGTCCGGCAACGTCAGGATCTCGCGTGACGACCGCACGCCGTTGGGCGCGAGCAGTGCGCGGAGGTGCCGCATGGGATGGCCGTTGAGCGAGAGCCCGGTGAGGCGGTAGTCGGCCTCGGTGAGCTCCGGAGCGGCGAAGGCGGGGAGATGCGGCGGCACGCGCGACTCGGGGAAGAGCGCGAGCGGCCCCGCCGGTGCCTTCTCCGCGTCGAGCACGCGCCAGAGCGCCACGCGCCGTCGTCGTGCGGCCGGCTCGTCCGCCACGAAGGCGTCGAACGCGCCGGCCTCCGCGATGGCGCGCAGGTTCCGGCGGTCGAGCTTCGTGCGCTCCACGAAGTCGGCGATGCTCGTGAAGGGACCCGGGGGGAGCGCCGTCTCGATCCTCCGCTGCGCGTGCGCGCCAAGGCCGAGCACCGACCGGATCCCGAGTCGCACCATCGGCGGTGCCCCCCGTCCCGCCCCCGGCTCGAGCGTGTGGTCCCACGCGCTCCGCGTGACGTCCACCGGCATCACCTTCACGCCGTGCCGCTTCGCGTCCTCGATCAGCGTCCCGGCCGAGTAGAAGCCCATCGGCTGCGCGTTGAGCATCGCGCAGAGGAACTCGGGCGCGTAGTAGTGCCGCAGGTAGGCGCTCGCGTACACGATGAGCGCGAAGCTCGCCGCATGGCTCTCGGGGAAGCCGTAGTCGGCGAAGGCGTTGATCTGGTCGTAGATCCGCTTCGCGAGGTCGGGCGCGATCCCGTTCGCCTCCATCCCGCGCAGCATCCGCTGGCAGATGTCCGCCATCCGCTCGGCGCTGCGCTTGTGCCCCATCGCCTTGCGCAGCAGGTCCGATTCGCCCGGCGTGAACCCGGCCGCGGCGATCGCCACCTGCATCCCCTGCTCCTGGAAGAGCGGCACGCCGAGCGTGCGCTTGAGGATCGGCTCGAGCGACGGATGCGGATACGTCACCGCCTCGACCCCGGCGCGCCGCCGCAGGTACGGGTGCACCATGTCGCCTTGGATCGGCCCGGGGCGGATCAGGGCGACCTCGACGACGAGGTCGTAGAAGCAGCGCGGCTTGAGGCGCGGCAGCGTGTTCATCTGCGCGCGGCTCTCCACCTGGAAGACGCCCACGGTGTCGGCGCGGCAGAGGTCGTCGTACACGGCCTGGTCGGCGCAGTCGAGCTGGCCGAGGTCGATCGCGACCCCGCGCGTGCGGCGCACGTAGGCGAGGCAGTCCTGCACCACGGTGAGCATGCCGAGCCCGAGGAGGTCGATCTTCACGAGCCCGACGGGGTCGAGGTCGTCCTTCTCCCACTGGATGACGGTGCGGTCCTCCATGCTCGCGGGCTCGATGGGGACGACCGTGCGCAACGGTTCCTCCGTGAGCACGAAGCCGCCGACGTGGATGCCGCGGTGGCGCGGCGCGGAGTCGAGCTGCTCGACGATGTCGGCCAGCCGTCGCACGCGCGGATCGTTCGGATCGAGATGGGCGCGCCTGAGCAGCGTGTCGGGCTCCGCTGTGCGCGTGCCCGTGTCGGGTCGGGCGAGGATTCCGTCCCCTCCCTCCGGTCCCGGCGTGCGCACCTTCCGCTGCTCGGCGCGCGCTTCCTTGATCAGCGTGCTCGCGTGCGTGCCGACGATCAGGTCGCTCGAGACGGCGTCGAGCAGCGTGGCGGGGCGGAGCGGCAGCACGTTCCGGCGCGTCGAGACGTCGCGCGCGCTGGGGGCGGCACTCGCCGCGACCACCTGGCGTGCCGCGCCACCGATCGCCGCCACCTCACGCGCACCGGCCTTCTGCGCTTTCACCTCGATCGCCTGCGGCGCGTCGCGCAGCGCGCGCTTGGAGTAGTTCGCCGGGCCCATCGCGTCGCCCCGCTCCGGCGCGAACGGATCCGATTCCTGCGCCGCGGCGGCCGTCTCGTCGTCGAGCGCCTGCCCCGGCGTCCCCACGCGCAGCGCCGCCGCGGTGTTGCGCGCGCTGTAGCGGTCGCTGAAGCTCGCGAGCGCCCCCGCCTGGTCCGGCGAGAACCCGAGCACGCGCGCCGCGTCGCGCACCGCGCTCCGCCCGCGCCAGGTGATGTGCTCGCACACCATCGCCGCATGCTCGCGGCCATAGCGCGCGTACACGTACTGCAGCACCCGCTCCCGCTCGCGGTGCGCGAAATCGATGTCGATGTCCGGCGCCTCGGCGCGTTCCTCGCTCAGGAAGCGCTCGAACAGCAGCTCGAGCTTGATCGGGTCCACCGACGTGATGCCGAGGCAGTAGCAGACCGCGCTGTTCGCCGCCGAGCCGCGCCCCTGGCAGAGGATCCCCTCGCGCCGGGCGAAGCGCACGATGTCCCACACGATCAGGAAATAGCCCGAGAGCCCGAGCTTCGCGATGAGCGCGAGCTCGTGCAGGATCTGCTTGTCGTGCCGCGCCGTGCGCTTCCATCCCCAGCGCTCCTGTGCGCCGGCCTCCACCAGGCGCTCGAGGTACTCGTCCTCGCTCACGCCGCCCGGCAGCGGGAAGTGCGGGAGCCTCGGCTTGAGCGTCTCGAGCCGGAAGGCGCAGCGCTCGGCGACCGCCAGCGTGTTCGCGAGGCCTTCCTCGCGGCCGCACCAGCGGGCGGCCAGCTGTGCATGCCCCTTGAGATGCCATTCGCCGTTGGGGCGGAGCCGCGTCCCCATCTCGTCGAGGGTCGCGCCATGCCGCAGCGCCACGAGCACGTCGTGCGCGATGCGGCCGCGCGCGCGCGCGTAGTGCACGTCATTCGTCACGACCCAGGGGAGGTCCTGCGCCTTCGCGAGCGGCAGCAGTCGCTCCACGAGCGCGCGCTCCTCGGGCAACGCATGGTCCCAGCATTCCACCGCGAGGCGCCGCTGGAATGCCTCGCTGAGCGTGCCGAGGGCCTCGCGCGCGAGCCGGTCCGCCTCGGCATGCGCGAGGAGCGGGGCGGTCCGTGCGGTCCCCTCGCCGAGCGCGAGCAGTTGCGGCACCCAGCCGCGCGGGCAGGCAGTGAGCGCGAACAATCCCTCGGTGTGCGCGACGAGCTGGTCGAGCGTCACGCGCGGCTCGCCGCGCGGATGGTCGAGTCGCGCCCTGGTGATCAGCGTGCAGAGGTTGCCCCATCCCGTGCGCGACTCGGCGAGTACGACCACGTGCGTGCGCAGGCGCGGCACGCCGTCCTCGCCGAGCGCGAGGCCGGGAAGGGCGGGGAGGAGGCTCGGCGCGGCGCGCCCCGCCGTCCGCTCGAGGGCCGGCGGCAGCGGCACATCGACCGTGAGCTCGGCCCCCTGGATCGCCGCGAGGCCGGCGGTGCGCGCCGCGGTGGAGAAGCGTACCGCGCCGCCCACGTCGTCATGGTCGGTGAGCGCGAGCGCCTGCAGCCCGAGCGCCACCGCCCGTTCCACGAGGCGCTCGGGATCCGACGCGCCATCGAGGAGCGAGAAGGTGGAATGGCAGTGGAGCTCGGCGTAGCCGCTCACGCCGTCGCGCGCGACGCGTCGATGTCGTCCGCGCCGGCGGGCATGAGGGTGTCGTGCGGCCCGGGGACGGCGCGTGGTCGTCGGCCCAGCCCCGGCGCCGGATGCCACCCGCGCCGCACCCCGTACAGCGGCACCGCCCCCGCCAGTCGCGCACGCGGCGGGTCCCCCCGATCGCCCCGCATCGGCCCCTGCTGGCCATCTGCCATCTCGCCATCCGTCGTCCGGTCAGTCATACCACCCCTGGAGTCGCCAGCCCCCGCTGTCACGGTAGAGCAGCAGGTCCTGCCCCAACTCATCGCTCTCGCACCGCCAGTAGTCGCGCGCGAACGGCACTGCCTGCCACCACTCGCCCGAGAGCCGCTCCGGGCCATGCGCGCGCTCGAGCGCGAGGCGCCGCCCACGCCAGAACATCACGAGCGGCGTGCCGCGCTTGTCGGTCGTGATCGTGATCGGCTCCGGTGACTCGAGCAGTCGTGCCGCCGGGACCGTCGCGGCCGGGGCCATCCCCGTCGCCACGGCATCGAGCGTCGGCACCTGCAGTTCCGCCTGCTCCACCTCCTCCCATGCCCCGGCGCGCTCGGGCGCATGCGAGTCGCGCCGCACCGGTCGCACCACCGATCCCGCGCCGAGCGTCGCGCGCAGTCGCGCGAGCGCGGCCTCCGCCGCCGCCGGGTCGCGCCAGGCCGGCGCGAGGAGGTCGCCCTGCTCGGCCATCGACGGCGCCGAGTCGGCGATGCGCACCTCCACCGCGCGCACCGGGGCGTCGAGCACCCAGGTGTCGAGCAGCGCGCGGCACCGCTCGAAGAGCGGCGCCGCGCGCGCGATCGGCCGCGCGGGGCGCGCCTCGCGCGTCACGCGACGGCCCGGCGCCATCGTCGTCGGCAGCGCGCCCGTGCCGACCAGCGAGGCCTCCTCCGGCGCCTCGAGCGTGAGCGTGATCGCCACGGCACTCACCGCGCGCCCCTCCGCCGCCAGCGTCCGCACCAGCCGGTCGAGCGCCGCGCGCACGAGGAAGAGCACCGGCTCCATGGAGGACGCGCTCGTCGCGAGGTCATGCGTGACGGCCCGCGGGTCGTCCGCCCGCGCGAGCGTCGCCCGTCGCGCATCATCACCGCGCGCGAGCCGCCAGGCCGCGAGCCCGTCGCTCCCCCAGCGCCGCTCCACCTCCAGCGGGTCGAGCCGGGCGAACGCCCCCGCCGTGCGCAGTCCGAGCGCCGCGAGCGTCTCGCGCAACTCGGCGTCCATGGGGACGAGTGCGATCGGCACGCGCGCGAGGAAGTCCCCGTCGCCTCCCGGCGCGATGTGCAACGGCGATGCGGCAGCACGTGCGCTCCACGTCGCTGCGTGCGCGGTGATGCATGCGTCGGCCACCGCCACCCGCGCGCGCGGATGCCAGACCCGCGCCATCGCCAGCAGCGATTCGGCCAGCATCCGTTCACCGCCGATGCCATCGAACCCATCCGCCCCCACCCACCAAGTGCCCGGCGCGCCGCGCTCCGGCGCCACCTGCGGGCTCGCCGCGAGGAAGGCCGCGCTCACCCGCGCCGTCTCGCGCGCGATGAGTCGCGCCTCCCACGGCAGCGGCACGAGCGCGCCGCACTTCGCCCGCGCCTGGGCGAGCGTCATGCCCGTGCGCACCCCGAGGTGCGCCGCCGCCGCGCTCGCGGCGCGCACGAGCGTGCCCTCGATGAGCGCGAGCGGCTCGGCATCCCAGTGCAGCGCCGGGATGAGGGCCGGGCCGGGCGCGGTGCGCGGCGTGCCCTCACTCGCGTCGCGCGGGATACTCGGGCTGCGCGGCGCGCCGCCCGCGTGTGCCGACCCGGGGGCGCGATCCACCCACACCGCGCCGATCGGGAATCTCGGGATGCGTACACAGGCGACGCGCGATGCCGTGCCCACGGCCCACCTCCAGTTGGATGTGCTGATAAGGCCCGCCCTTCTCGAGCGTGGCCGTGACCCGTGGTGTCGCGGCTCCCGGTGACCGCGACCCCGCGAGACGGAGCCGAAGCGCTCCGCCGACCTCCGATGCCTTCGTCCCTTCGCCGAGCAGCAGCAACGCCGCATCGGATTCGCGCGCGAGCTGCGAGAGTCGCACCGCCACCGCCCGCGGCAGCACCGGCGCGCCATCGAGCACCACGAGCGCGAAGGCCGCCGATCGCAGCAACAGGTCGGCGCACCAGGGGCCGCGCGCCGCATCCCCCGGCCGCACCACCCAGAGCGCGTCGTACGCCGCCGACTCGGTGGCCCAGTCGCGCGGATCGAGCGTGCGGGTCGCGTCGATCCAGGCCACGCCCCCACCACCGCGGATCGTCGCCGCCACCAGCGACCGCGCGAGCGTCGTCTTCCCCAGTCCCGCCGGCGCGAGCAACTCCGTCAACCGACCGCGCGGCACCCCACCGCCCGGCAGGATCGCATCGAGCGTGGCCACCCCGGTGGGGAGGCCTGGCGTACTGCTCGGCGTCCCGGCGACGACGGCGGCGAGTTGCTGGCGGAGGGCAGCGAGGGACACGTGGGATACCGAAGAAGACCGAGAAGAACAGGGTGTAATTACCGAACAAAAACCGAAAATCGCAAGGGTGAACGGGCCACGCGGCTATCTTCATGTCGTGCTTGGGGATGGCCATCGTCAACCCCGCGAAGACCGCCCTCCTCTCGCCGCTGATGCCTCCGATCGTCCCGCCCGCAGCCCGGCAGTTCTTCCGGATCGGCGCCCTCTCCGCCGGCATCGCCGTCGCCGCCGGCGCCTTCGGCGCACACGCGCTCCGCGCACGCATCGAGCCGCGCCTCCTCGAGGTCTTCGAGACCGGCGCCCGCTACCAGATGTATCACGCGCTCGCACTGCTCGCGGTCGCCTGGCTCCTCGATCGGGTCGCCGATCCGCAGCGGACGGATCCGCGCGCGGTCCGTGCCGCGACGATCGCCGGTTGGGCCTTCATCGCCGGGACGGTGCTCTTCTCCGGCTCGCTCTACGCGATGGCCTTCACCGGCATTCGCGTGCTCGGCGCGATCACGCCGCTCGGGGGTATCGCCTTCCTCACGGGGTGGGCGAGCCTCGCGCTCGCCGCATCACGCGCGCGCTGAGCGCCTGCGCTGAGCGCGCGCGTCCCCGCGCGGACCGCCGGCCGACCTAACGCCCGAGCAGCGTCACCGCGACGAAGTCCCACCAGTGCTGCAGGCGAGCGGTGTGATGGCGCACCCGAGCGCTCATCGGTTCCGGTGCCGTGCCCCGGAGCTCCTCGGCCCACTTCAGGTCCGAATCGAGACGACTCGCGACGCGGTGCCCGCTCCAGCGCGGCCGCAACGCCGCTCGCCACAGCAACCGGGACATCCCGATCGACGGGCTCGGCGGCGCCTCACCCGGCACGAGCGCGGCGATGAAATGCCGTTCGAGGGCCGCGCGCACGAACTCCGGCGTCGGGGGCGCGAGCGCGGCGAGCACCGCGGGCGGCACGTCGAGCGCCCCCATCCGCTGCCCGAGCCGGAGCGTCCAGTAGCAGCTCGTCGCCGCGCGCGCCTCGCGTGCGATCGTGGTGAGCCGCTCCCAGGAGAAGCCCGGCGCGGTGCTGGCCACGCCCACGAGCCGGAAGGTGCGCCATGCGCCGAACTCCATCGCGTGCTGCCAGGCGAAGTGGATGCACGCGTGCAGCACGAGGTGTTCGGGGCATGGGACGAGCGCGCCGGCGAACGGGGCCGCCGCCGGGCGCGCCTCGCGCCGCACGTGCGTCTCGTCGAAGGCGAACGAGTGGTCGGCGGGGAAGAGCGCGACGTGCAACTCGACGCGCATCCCCGGCAGCTGCGGGTCGAAGTACGGCGGCAGGTGATGATGCCCTTCGTCGAGCAGCGCGTGGAGCGTCGGATCCTCGGTCTCCTGCCATCCGGCGGCGACGAGCGCGGCACGTGCGCGGGGGACGTCGTCCGGCACGACGAGCAGGTCGAGGTCGGTCATCGGCCGCAGGCGGAACGAGGGATCCGCGATCGCGCCAAGGGCCGCCCCCTTGAGCAGGACGACGGGGACCTGCGCGGCCGCGAAGGCCGAGATGGTCTGCTGGAGCCGACCGGCGAGTTGCTGCATCCGGAAGTCGCCGAACATCGCGGCGCGGCGGAGCGCCTCCGCGACGGGTGCCGGGAGATCGCGCACCTCGCGGAGCGCGCGCCAGAGCGTCGGCGTGGCGAGCTCGCCGTCGGCGAGGTGCACCGCGCGCCCCCAATCCTCGATCACGGCGGCGAGGGGCGCGAGCTCCGCGTTCCCGCACCGCACGTCGGCGCTGCGGAACACCAGCTGGGCTTCGGGGGAGCGCGAGAGCGGCATGGGTCAGAACTGGGCGAGCGTGCCGGCGCGCCGCGCGTGCCGGAGTGCCGCGCTGAACGCGATGGTGCCGACGACGAGGCCCCCGCCCGCGATCGCGGCGAGCACCGCGACATCGCCGGCGACCGCCGCGAGCGGTGCATCGGCGAGCAGCAGGCGGCGCGTGGCCCGGAGGCCGTAGGTGAGCGGGAAGAGTCCCGAGAGTGCCTGGAGCCAGCCCGGGATCGCCGTCGTCGAGTAGTACACGCCCCCGAGCAGGCTCGAGCCGCCCACGACGGCGGTGACGAGCGGTCCCGACGTCCGGAAGACGAGCACGAGCGCCGACGACACGAGCCCGAGCGCGGCGTGCGCTGCGATGAGCAGTAGCAGGATCCCCGCCGCGGCGGGAAGCATCAGCGGATCGAGGCGCACGCCGAGGACGACCGCCCCCAGCACGACGATCGTCGCGTTGACGAGACTCTGGAGCACCGGGTACACCGACATCCCGACGAGCAGCACGGGCAACGGGGTGCGCGTGACGAGCAACGCCTCGAAGGTCCCGCTCCCGATGCTCCCGGCGAGCGCCCCGGGCAGCGCCGCGCTCGCGGCGAGGATGATGTACGTCGACGCGATGCCGAGCACGATGAAGCCGAAGTAGTCGCCGCTCTCGAGCCGGATCGACTCGCGCGCCATCGGCTCCACCGCGCGCGCGATGAACCACACCGGCACGACCGACGCGAGCAGGCTCACCGTCGAGAGGGCGGTCGCCACGCGGTAGCTGGTCGCCGAGAGCCAGGCGGCGCGGAGCAACGCGAGGATCGCGCGCATCAGGCGGGGCCCTCGCGGTCGGCGAGCACGCGCTCGATGAGGTCGGCGAGCGAGGGTTCGGTGCGCTCGAAGCGGGCGACCGCGAGCCCGGCGGCGCTCAATCGCGCGAGTGCCGCGGCCGCGCCGTCGGCGCCGCCCGGAAGCACGCACTCGAACTCCTGCCAGCCGTCCTCGACGCTCTCCCCGGCATCCTCGAGCGGTACGCCGAGCGCGGCGGCGGCCGCTGCCGCGGCGCTCGCGCGGAGCCAGAGCCGATGCCGGTCGCCGCCCGCCCGGTGTCGCAACCGGGCCGTCCCTTCCACCGCGAGGAGACGCCCGCGCTCGAGCACGCCCACACGGTCGCACAGGTCCCACACCTCGTCGGCGTCGTGCGTCGCGAGTAGCACGGTGCATCCCTCGGCATCGACGACCGTCTCGCGGAGGAAACGGCGGAAGTCCCGCGCCGAGATCGGATCGAGGCTCCGCGTCGGTTCGTCGAGCAGCAGCACCCGCGGGCGCGCGAGCAGCGCGCGCGCGATGAGCAGCCGTTGCCGCATGCCGGTGGAGAACGACCCGACCATCTTCTCGCCGGTGTCGGTCAGGCCCGTGATCGCGAGGACGCGCTGCACCTCGGCGCGCGCGGCCGCGCCGTCGAGGCGCTGCAACGTCGCATAGAGGCGCAGGTTCTCCGTCGCCGAGAGCCGCCAGTAGAGCGTGCGCTCGTTCGCGATCACCGGGGCGACCAGTTGCCGCACTTCGAACGGCGATGCCGCCACGTCCAGCCCCCCGATCAGGGCGCGCCCCTCGTCGGCGAGGAGCAAGGTGGAGAGCATCTTGAAGATCGTCGTCTTCCCGGCGCCGTTCTGGCCGAGCAGGCCGAAGATCTCCCCCTCGGCCACCGTGAAGGAGACGCCCTCGACGACCGTCTGCCGTGGCGCCGCGAGCGGTGCGCGAGCGACCTCGCGCCACGACCGCTGGCGCGCGAAGCGCTTGGTGAGCCCTTCGGCGACGACCATCATGGTGTCGGCACCCCATGCCACTCGAGGATCGTGCGCGCCATCGCTGGAAGCGCGTCCAGGTCGCGCGGCATCGCCAACTGGTAGAGCGGGACCGTGGCCACCAGGCGTGCTGCGCGCGCGAGCAGCACCGGCGCCGCCGCCGCCCCGAGCATGCCGCCGATCTTGACGTGCGCGACGAGGCTGATCGCCCCCTGGAGCTGCGGCATGGGGGCACGGTCGACCCCTTCGCCGTCGGGATCGATCGGCACGAGGAGATAGAGCGCGGCGAGCGCCATGGGGCGCGCGAAGACGCGCTCCTGCCCGAACTCGGTGATGAGGTGCTTGCCCTCGCGCGTGCGGAACGCGCCCTCGGGGACGCCCACCACGCCGCGGGCGTCCTCGCGCACGCGCAGGCCATGCACGCCCGGCCATGCCCGCCCCGACTCGGCGTCGAGCGCCAGCGTGTCGTCGCTCACGAGCCAGGCGCCCGCCGCGGTGAGCGCGAGCGCCAGCGAGGACTTGCCGTATCCCTTCGGCGCGAGGAACCCGATCACGCCGTCCGCCGTCGCGACCGCGCTGCCGTGCACGGGGAGGAGTCCGTCGAGATGGAGCGCCGTCGCGAGCACACGGCCCGTGAGGTGCGCCCGCACGAAGTCGTCCCACGCGCCGGCGAGCGGGACGATCGTGATGCGCGTCCGGTCCTCGGAGAGGTCGAAGGTCCCGGTGTCCTCGACGATGATCCGGTGCCCGTGCGCATGCCGCAGGAGCCGAGCATGCACATCGCCGTAGATGCACTCCGCGCCGAGCTCGACGGCCCCCTCGATGGGCGGAAGCGTGGTGGCGACCGAGACCGTCCAGCGGGCCGGGCCTGCCGGGATCTCGTCGAGTTCCGGCAGCGGCAGTTCGGACGCGAGACGCTCGCCGAAGACGGAATAGAACCGCAGCGTGGTCATGCGGATGTCCCCGGCGCCGGGGCGTGCGCGCGTGTCCACCACTCCGCCTGCACGGTGAAGAAGACGCGCGCGCCGAGATCGTCGTCATCGTGGTCGAGCACATGCGCCCACGCGGAACGCAGGCGACCGGCGTCGATCAGGCCGAGGGAAGCGAGCATGGGGTCGCGCAGGGCATCCTCGATGTGCGGCCGCGCAGGTCCGCGCAGCTGGCGGAGGAAATATGCCGAGGTGACGCCCGTCCGATGGGGACGCGGGGCGAGCACCGATTCCGGGACGAGACCGCGCATCGCGCGCCGCAGCAGGATCTTCGTCTCGTGTCCGTCGCTCCGCTCGCTCCAGGGCCGCCGCACGGCGAACCGCACCACCCGGTCGTCGAGCAGCGGCGAGCGGAGCTCCACGCCCTCCTCGAGGGCGAAGGCGCGCAGCACGCCCACCACGCGCCCGAAGAACGGGAAGCGCAGATACGCGTGCGTCTCGGCGAGCACGCGGCTCGTGCGAGGGAGCGTCGGGAGTGCACGGACCTCGCGCGCGCGCGCGCCACCCGCTTCGAGGATCGCCTCGGTGACCCACCACGAGGCCTGCCGATGGAGGTGCGGCGGCGGAGCCGGCAAGCCCCGAAGCCGCGCCAGAAATCGCGGGATCGCCGGGGGGAGCGCGGGGCGCACCGCCCATCGCCAGGCGTTCGCCAAGCCGTGACCGCCGCGGAGGCGCCATTGGCGCGCGAGCTCGATCCAGCGACCCCGACCGAACAGGTCGGAGAGGAGGATGTCCGAGACCTGGAAGAGCTGGTCGCCGCCCACGCCATCGAACATGACGCGCGCCCCGTCGGCGCGGGCCTGACGGGAGAGCGCGCGGTTCCAGTGTTCGAACGCGTGCGCGAAGGGCAGGTCGCGGGCGGCCGCATCGCGCGTCGGATCCGGCAGCAGGGCGATGCCGTCCACCGGCACCCAACGTGTCCGGAGTCCCCACGCGTCGACGGTCTGGCGGATGAGTTCGTCCTCGCGCCCCGGGTCGCCCTCGGGATAGCTGATGCTCACCGGCCGGAGGCGCGACGACGCCTCGGTGCCAAGCGCGACCGTCGCCGCCGCACCTACCGAGGTGGAATCCCAGCCGCCGCTCAGGGAGAGCGCGGTCGGCCCCGTGCCTGCCACGCGCTCGCGCACCGCGGCGACGAGCAGCGCGCGCAACTCCTCGGCGCCGCGATCGAGCGGGGTCCGATCATGGAGGATGTCCTCCGGGGGATGCCAGAACGGCTCGACGCGGACCGCGCGTCCGCGCTCCCACGTGAGCAGGTGTCCCGGCGCGAGCTCCTCGACCTGCTCGTAGGCGGTGACCGGCGCATGGCCCCACATCCCCGCAGCGACCGTCGCGATCGCCGCGAGGTCGAGTGTGCGCGGCACGCGCGGATCCTGGAGCAGACCCGTCACGCGTGTCGCGACGCGCACGCCATCGCCGACGCGTGCGTGGAAGAGCGTGCGGTGGCCCGCGAACGCCCGCGCGGCATGCAACCGGCCGTTCGCGCCGTCCCACAACACCACGGCGAAGTCGCCCTCGAGTCGCGCGAACGCGTCCCGACCCCACGCGGCGTAGGCCGCGAGGATCAGCGCTGCGTCGTCCTGCGCCTCGTCGGCATGCAACGCGAGCGCGCGCCGCAGGTCGGCGCGATGATAGAGCGTCGCGTCGGCGGCCACGAGCAGCGTGCCGCGCGCGGCGCATTCCCCGGCGCCCGCTCGGAGTTCCCGCTCCCAGCTCGTCGCGCCGGCGGCGAGGGCGATCCCGACCGTCGCCGCGGCGGCGGCGCCAGGCTCGCGCGCCGTCTCGGCAGGGGTGCTCGGGGTGACGCCGCCCGGGACCATCACGCGCAGCATCGCGCGCGCGAGCTGCCCCGGTGCGCCCGACGCCGCGGCGTCGGGCGCCGCGACCGCGGCGATGGCGCTCATCGTCGCGGCATCACGCCGAGGTCATCGACCTCGGTGAAGGACGCGACATACGCGGGATCGTCGCCGACGATGCGGTCGCCCCATCGCACCCAGGCGTGGGCCTGGAAGACGCCGTCGGCGCGGCGCACGCCGATGCGGATGCTCGCGCCGCGCAGCCCGTCCTCCACGAACAGGTCACGGAGCGCCATGGCGCGCACGAGGCAGAACGGTCGGATGAGGCCGAATCTCGCGGCGCGGTGCACCGCCATCGCCAGCTCATAGGCCCGGCCAGGGTCACCGATCACGGCCGCGGCGCCGAACGGCTCGCGGATGGCGAGCGCACCGATCGGTTCGCGATCCAGCCGGCGCTGGGCGCGCAAGAGCGCCGCCTGCGCGCGCCACAGGTCGCGCCACCCGCGCGGGCCGAGCCTCGCGACGTTACGGAGCCGGCGCAACATCGCCGTCGCCCGTCGGCGCCGGCTGCACGAGTCCCTCGCGCAGGAGGGCATCGAGCAGTTCGATCACGTCCGCGCGGATGGTGTCCCGTGGGACGTCGGGGAAGCGTTCGCCCAGCGTCGCGCAGAGTGCCTCGAGCGCGAGGTGTGCCGGCGGCAGCGCGCGCCACACCAGGGCCCCCACCGCGTTGAGGCCGAAGTAGGTCTCCGTCTCCGGGGCGAAGAGCATGGCCCCGTCCTCCAGCGACTGGAAGACGACGGTGCGGCTTGGCGAGGGGAGGTTCACGGATAGAGCGAGTGGATGACGGATATGAAATGCCCGCGTCGCACGTTGCGCAACGCGGGCATCTCGGTGCTGCGATCCTTCGACCGACCAGCGGACCGCGCGAGGCGCGACCGGAGGATACGGTTCAGGAGGTCGTGCGGACCGGTCCGGTCGACGGGCCACCCTGATTGGTCGGGCACCCGATGTTGACCGTGCGGCGACCGATACGGGTCGAGCAGCCGGAGCTGCTGATCCCGAAGATCGAGCCACCGTCGGACGCACTCGCGAACCCCCACTGGGTGAGCTCGCGGAACGAACCGAACTTCTCGAGCGACGGCTTCTGATACATGGAGCGGAGGAGAAGGGTGGGCTTGCCGTGCCAACAATGGACCGTACCGCGGTGCGGTCCACGAAAATGTAACGACAATGGTTCACCACGCAAGAAAAATGCCGTCGCACACGAGGTCCGTCCGAGTCACGTCAGATAAGGTAAGTCATGTATTTTCAAATACTTGTCGACACAAGTCACCGCGAACCGGTGCCCCGCGAGCGGTCGACTTTTTACCCAGTGTAACGCGCCCGCCACGACGCGCGCACGCCCGGGTGCGGGACCCTCGCCACGCCTACTTCGTCGCCCCACCGAGCGTCACGAGGTCGAACTTCCCGGCCGCATTCCTCGGCAGTGCGTCCCGGACATCCCAGCGCGCCGGCTGCATGTGGCGCGGGAGCTCAACCCCGCACCAACGACGGAGCTGCTCGAGCGTTCCGTCCGGCGCGAGTACCACGTGCGCCACGATGCGCTCCACACGGACCTCGTCAGGCTCGGACGTCACCACCGCCTCGGTCACCTGCTTCGAGGCGTACAGCACGTCCGCGATCTCGTCCGGGCTCACGCGGAAACCCAGGGTCTTGATCATGCGGTCACGGCGCCCCACGTAATAGAGGCGCCCCTCCGGGTCGCGCCGTACGAGGTCGCCCGAGTACACCGCGTGTGCGAGCGACGGGTCGGCCACGTCGGCCGTCGGGTTGCGGCGGAAGACCTTCGCGCTGGTCTCGGGATCGTTCCAGTAGCCGAGCGCCACGGTGGGTCCGGCGTGCACCAGCTCACCCACCTCGCCGTCGGCCGTGATGGTGTCGTCCTCCCGCACCACGTACACGCGGGACCCCGGTACGGCGCGGCCCATCGAGTCCGGGTGCGCGTCGACCTCGTCCGGCGGGAGAAAGGTGCTCCGGAAGACCTCCGTGAGGCCGTACATCAAGAAGAGCCGCGCCTGCGGTTGCGCGGAACGCACGCCGCGCACCGCCTCCGGGCTCAGCCGACCGCCCGCGCAGGTCGCGATGCGGAGTGACGGGAGCGGCGTCTGGAACGCCGGCGTCTTGAGCAGCTGCATCCAGATCGGGGGTACGCCCGCAAGCACGGTCGTCCCGGCGGCCTCGAGCGACTTCACGAGTTCACCGCCCATGGTCGCCGTCATGATGTCGAGCCGGGCCGCGGTCGCGATCGCGCAGTTGAGCTGGTTGAACCCGTAGACGAAGCTGAACGGCAGCACACTCGCGATGCGGTCCTCGGCGGTGATGCCGAGGTACCGGACCACGGTGCGGATCCCGGCGAGGAGGTTGTCGTGGCTCATCACGACACCCTTCGGTCCGCCGGACGACCCGGAGGTGTACGTGATCTGCGCGGGTGACGCCCCGTCGGCGTCGGTGGGGTCCCCCGAGCCGACCGCCGGGATGTCCTCGACAAAGAGCAGCCTGGTCGCGCCCTCGAGGGGGCGGGTCTGCAGCGCCGCCCATTCGCGCGTGGTGACGAGCACGCTCACCGCGGCGTGCTCGAGCACGGCCTCGACCTGCCGCGGCCGGTAGAGCCAGTTGATCACCGTCGCGACGGCCCCGGTGGCGGTCGCGCCGTAGAAGGCGGCGGCGCTGTCGGGGCCGTGCGGGAGGAGGATCGCGACGCGGTCTCCCGGGCGTGTCCCGATCGCGTCGAGCGCGTCGCTGATCGCGGCCGCGCGTCCGACGAGGGCGGCATAATCGAGCGACCGCTCCCCATCCTGGATGGCGATCCGGGACGGCGAAGCGGCGGCGGTCTCCCAGAGGAGCCGCGCGACGTTCACGCGATGGGCCCCTGGCCCGACGGGGTGCGTCGCCCGGTGCGTGGCTCGAACATCTCGGTGGGACTCCCCATCGTCTCCACCGCTCCGTCGACCGGGATCTGCGGGACGGCCGCCACCACCGCCGCCGGGTTCCCGAAGAGGATCGAGTTCGGTGGGTAACGTCGTACGCAGACCGCGCGAATGCCGACGACGGAGTTCGCGCCGATCCAGGCGCCGGGAAGGATCCCGACTCCTTCGGAGATCCAGACATTCTCCTCGATCACGATCGGCGCCGTCCGGATCGGCGCCTTCGGATTCGTGCGTCGGTCGATCCGCGTGCTGTGGAAATCGGTGTCGATGATGTGGCACTCGGCCAACATGCTGTCGTTCCCCACGGTGATCCGTTCCATGCATCCGAAGCGAACGCCGTCCATTCGGACCCGGTCGCCGACCCGGATCTCGGCGCGAGACGAGTGCGTGAACGGCGTCACGCGTCCCAGCAGGACGACGTCCTCACCGAACGCCAGCAGTCCTGCGCCGCGGAAGACGATGGAGCCGAAGCAACGGAAGTTCCGTCCCGCGCTGAATCGCTTGCCGAGCAGGCGAAAGTAGAATCGGTACCAGTAGCCCTTCAGGAGCGCCCGCGCGAGCCGCTGCGCGCGCATGAAGAGTGACCATGGCCCCGCTTCACTCACGCGGACTCCCGACTGTCGCTGTGTGCATGCACGTAGTCGGCGACCGCGCGCAGGCTCCCGAGGTTGGAGGCGAGGATGTGAGATTCCGGCACCTCGACCCCGAATTCACTCCTCAGGAAGATCACCAACTCCATCACGGCCATGGAGTCGAGCACGCGGTTCTGGAGGAACTGATCATCATCGCCGAGCACGAACCCGGGCCGCATGTACAGGAAGTTCGTCTGGATGAACTCGCGAACGGCGCGAAGGATCGGATCGTCGGCGGACATCAGGGGGGCGAGAGGGAAGGGCGGAGCGCTGGGGACCGAATATACGGCGATCGCACGGGTCCGCGAGGTCTCGCTCGCCGAAGAAACATCCAACTGACGGCAATTCCGGTGCCACTCCCGTAGGCGGGCTCAGCCGCCTCGGGCGCTACAGCTTCGCCAGCGCCACGAGGAACGCCTGCGCGATCCGCTGGCGTCCCAGTGCGTTCAGGTGCCCGCCGTCCGAGGTCAGCTCCGGGGCCAGATACTCGACGTCCTGTCCGTCCTGCCGGACGACGCCCACGGTGCCGTCCGGGAAGAGCGACTGGAAGTGCGCGAGGTCGAAGAGCGGCTCGCGTCCACCGTAGGTCTCCCGCATCCGCTGGTTGTACCGCGAACGGATGGCGTTCAGGGTGCGGTATGGGGTCTGCTTCCCGCGCAGCTTGGTCCGCCAGTGGAACAGCGTCCCGAGATCGACCTGCAACGGCAACGTGAGATGCACCAGCGTCAGGCCCGGCTGTCTGGCGCGGAGCGAATCCACGGTCGCGCGGTAGCGAGCGAACAGGGCCTCGGCGTCCGTGGACGCATCCACGTCGATGTAGCAGAACTTGACCATCGCTGTCCCCGAGTCCCCGACCGCGGCGGCGATGCGCCCGAAGTCGGCGAGCTTGGAGTCAGGTGCGCCGTTCCGGCCCACCGCGCCGTGGTAGAGCCCCGGACCCGTGATCCGTGCCGGATCGGCCGTCTCGATCACGCGCAGCGGGATCTCCGGGTGCGCGCGGAGCACCTCGGACACCCCCTCCATGACGTTGGCACCGACCGACTGGTGCCCGAAGAACAGCGTCCGTCCTGCCAGACGCTGCCATTCTGCCGCAGTGACCTCCTCGAGGGCGGGGAGGGGGCTTCCGGTATTCGCCTTGCGCATCTCGCCTCCACAGCCGGCCAGCGCCAGGAGCAGCGCGGCGGTCGGCCGGATCGTCAGTCGATTCATGGTGGTCCTCGTTGCGTCCGGATGGTGTCGCCTGTCCTTCTCTGGCAAGGCGCGCGCCGTCCTGAATTTGCCCGAGCCCTCGAGTCCGGGCAACGGACGCGGCACGCGCCTTGCTTATGTTATGCTGGCTAGCCAGCTTGCGCCGCCTTCACCCCCTCAGAACGCCTCCATGTCCGGAACCATCGCGAACGCCCTCCAGCTCGACGTCGAGAAGGCCGTCGAGGCCATCGTGGCCTCCATGCGGCAACACCTCGCCGAGTCCTTCAAGCGGAAGGGCTATGTCGTCGGGATGAGCAGCGGCGTCGACAGCTCCGTCTGCGCCGCCCTGGCAGTGCGCGCCGTCGGCCCCAAGAAGGTCTTCGGCATCTTCATGCCCGAGCATGAGAGCGATCCGAACTCGTTGCGGCTCGCGACCGAACTCGCCCAGCAGCTCGGCATCGACCACACCACCGAGGACATCGCCCCGATGCTCGAGGGCGTGGCCGCCTATCGTCGCCGCAACGACGCCATCCGGCGCGTGATCCCCGAGTTCCGTGATGACTGGGGTTGCAAGCTCTCCCTCCCGAGCGACCGGCTCGAGAGCGGCGCGATCAACGTGACCTACATCGTCGTGCAGCCGCCGGGTGGCGAGCAGCGCCGCGTGCGGCTGCCCGCGGCCGAGTATCGCGAGATCGTCGCGGCGTCGAACTTCAAGCAGCGCGCGCGCACGATGTTCGAGTACTTCCACGCCGACCGCCTGCACTACGCGGTGGTGGGCACGCCGAACCGCCTCGAGTACGACCAGGGGTTCTTCGTGAAGGGGGGCGACGGGCTCGCCGACATGAAGCCCATCGCGCATCTGTACAAGACCCAGGTCTACCAGATCGCCGACTACCTCGGCGTCCCCAAGTCGATCACGTCGCGCCCGCCCACGACCGACACCTTCTCGCTCCCGCAGTCGCAGGAGGAGTTCTACTATCTCCTCCCCACGAAGACGCTGGACAAGGTGGTCTACGCCTACGTGCACGGGATCGCGCCGGAAGCGGTGGCGGCCGAGATCGGGCTCACCCCCGAGCAGGTGAAGGGAGCCATGCGCGATGTCGAGCAGAAGCGGCTCACGACGAAGTACCTGCACCTCGGTCCTCGGCTGGTCGAGTCGGTCGACCTGGGCTGGAATCACGGGGCGCACACCTAGTGTGCGGGATCGCAGGCATCGCGCGGGCGCGCCCGCGCGGCGTCGACCTCGAGACGCTCGGCCTCCTCACCGGGCCGATGGTCGGCTTCGCGCACGTCCGGCTCAGCATCGTCGACCTCGCCGGCGGCGCGCAGCCGCTCGAGAGCGAGGAGGGACGCGTCGTCGTCACCTACAACGGCGAGTCGTACAACTACAAGGAGCTCACGACCGAGCTCCAGGGACTCGGGCATCGCTTCCGGACGGTGAGCGACACCGAGGTGCTCGTGCATGCGTGGGAGGAGTGGGGCCCGCGGATGTTCGACCGCCTGAATGGGCAGTTCGCGTTCGCGCTCTACGATCGCAAGACCGGCGAGGTGATCCTCGCGCGCGACCGGTTCGGTGTGCGCCCGCTCTTCTGGGCCATCCGGGATGGCGACCTCCTCTTCGGGTCGGAGGTGAAGGCGCTCTTCGCGAGCGGCGAGGTCGCGCCCGAGGCGGATCCCGAAGGGCTCGACGAGGTCTTCACGTACTGGGCGACATTGCCGCCGCGGACGCCCTTCAAGGGTGTGCAGCAGCTGCCGCCGGGGCACTACGCCATCTGGAAGGACGGTCGGCTCACGGTGAAGCCGTGGTACACGCTCGACTACCCCGAGGCGCGCGACGAGTCGGTGCAGGCGATCCACGAACTCGACGAGCTGATGCGCACGGGTATCGCGCTCCGGCTCCGGGCGGACGTGCCAGTGGGTGGCTATCTCAGCGGCGGCCTCGATTCGAGCATCACCTGCTCGCTGGCGGCGAAGGCCTCCCCCTTCGCGCTCCGGACCTTCTCGGTCGCGTTCGAGGACCCGCGGTTCGACGAGAGCGAGTGGCAGAACCAGCTCGCCGGGGAGATCGGGAGCCAGCACTCCGTCACGCACATCTCGCAGGGCGTGATCGCCGCCGCCTTCCCCGACGTCATCCGGCACACCGAGACGCCACTCGTGCGCACGGCGCCGGTGCCGATGTACCACCTCGCGAAGCTCACGCGCGAGCGCGGGATCAAGGTCGTGCTCACTGGGGAGGGCGCCGATGAGCTCTTCCTCGGCTACGACCTCTTCAAGGAGGTGTCGGTGCGGCTCTTCGCCGGCCGGCATCCCGAGAGCACGGCGCGCGCGGCGCTGTTCGACCGGATCTACAAGTACCTGCCCGGCGCGAGCGGCGGCGAGTTCTGGAAGAAGTTCTTCACGGACGCCGGGTCGCCCGACGATCCGCTCTTCTCGCACCTGCCGCGGTTCCAGCTCACGTCGCGCATCAAGGACTTCTACGGCGCGTCGATGCGCGCGGGCGCCACGCGCGACCCGCTGGTCGAGCTGCGCGACGGACTGCCGGCGGCATTCGGTGCCTGGTCGCCGCTCAATCGCGCCGCGTACCTCGAGATGAAGACGCTGCTGTCGCCCTACCTGCTCAGTTCGCAGGGCGACCGGATGGGGATGGCCCACGCGATCGAGGGACGCTATCCCTTCCTCGACCATCGCCTCTACGAGTTCGCGGCGCGCCTGCCGACGAGCTCCAAGCTGCTGGGCCTGAAGGAGAAGGAGATCCTGCGCCGCTGGGCGAAGGAGATCGTGCCGCCGTCGATCCGGACGCGCGGCAAGCAGCCCTATCGTGCGCCCGACGCCCCGTCGTTCTTCGGGCCCGGGGCGCCCGATTGGGTGGAGGACGTGCTCAGCGCCGAGCGGGTGCGCGAGTACGGGTATTTCGAGCCGGCCGCGGTCGACGGGCTCGCCCGCCGGGCACGGCGCGGACAGGCCACCGGCTTCCGCGAGAACCAGGCGATCGTCGCCGTGCTCTCGACGCAGCTGTGGCACGAGCAGTTCCTGCGGGGGACGGCGCCGCGCGCGCTCCCCGCGTCGGGGGCCGATGTGGTGATGCACGAGCCGACCCCCGCTCATCGCTGACCAACCTGGACGGAGATCCACGTGACCGCTTGGACCCAAGAGCAGATCCGCGCGCAGGTGCGCGGGTTCATCGAGCAGGAGTTCCTCTACATGCGTCCCGGCGTCGTCATCGCCGACGCGGACAGCCTGATGAAGAAGGGTGTCCTCGACTCGATGGGGGTGCTCGAGGTGATGCAGTTCCTCACCGACACCTTCGGCGTGACGCCCGCTGACGACGAGATCACCGAGGCGAACCTCGGGAGCCTCGAGGCGATCGGGGCGTTCGTGCACGCGCGGCTCAAGTAGCCGCGCGCGGGCTCAGGGGCGCGGGAGCGCCCCGAGCCAGGTCCTCGCGGCGGCGTGCATCTCCTGCTGCCAGGCGCGCTCGCTCAGCACGTGATTCGCCCCGGGCACGACGTGCTCGGTGACCTGTGGTGCGAAGCGCCGCATCTGCTCGGGATAGAGGTCGACGAACTTCTCGCGCCAGTCGCCGAGCATCCGGTCCTTCTCGCTGAAGACCATCAGCGCCCTCCCGCCGCGGCCGAGGAAGGCGAAGAAGGCCGTGGGGAAGAGCGGGTTGACGTTGGCGAGCTGCTCGCGGGGGAGCGAGGCCGCCGCCGGCTCCTCGCCCGCCTGCGGCGCGAATCCCGAGGCCGCACTCGGTCGCTTCGTGGTGAGGCCCGACAGCATCGACCGCACGATCACGCCGAAATCGCTGCGGAACGTGAGTAGTCGCAGCCACGCGCGCGGGTCGAGGAGCTTGGCGATATAGCCCTGACGCAGGTGCGCGAGTTCGAACTGCGTGAGGTACTTCGAGGGCGTGGCGCTGTCACTGTCGAGTGTCACCGTCATGCCGATGGAGAGCAAGGCCTCGACGCTCGGCTCCCGTTCGGCGACGAGGAGGCCGGTGAGTGCCCCCCCACATAGGCCGCCGACGATGAATCGGCTCGCACCGTACTCGCGTCGGAGCCAGTCGATCGCCATCTGCCCATCCGACACATAGCGCCCGACCTGGATGTTGCTGTAGAC
>JBGATT010000204.1:0-5184 GCA_044229035.1 Gemmatimonadaceae bacterium
GCCGCGCTCGGCTTCCCGCATCTCGCCACCGCGCGCGACGTCGCCAATCGCCTCAAGAAGCGCTACTGCACCAACCTCGCGGTCGAGGTGCAGCACCTCGGCTCCGAGGAGGAGCGCGCCTGGTTCCGGCAGCTCTTCACCGAGGAGAAGCTCACCGCGCCGCTCACCGCCGAGGAGAAGAAGGCGGTGCTCCGCCGCCTCACCGAGGTGGACGGCTTCGAGCGCTTCCTGGGCAAGGCGTTCGTCGGCTACAAGCGATTCTCCATCGAGGGCACCGACGCCCTGGTCCCCATGCTCGACGCGGCGATCGAACGCTCCGCCGCCGCGGGCGTGAAGCACGTCGCGCTCGCGATGGCGCACCGCGGCCGCATCAGCGTGCTCACGCACGTGCTCGGCAAGCCCGCGCTCCAGATCTTCAGCGAGTTCCAGGGGAAGCACGGCCACCTGGGCGGCATGTCGTCCACCGGCGACGTGAAGTACCACCTGGGCTACGAGGGCAAGCGCCCGCTGGCGAGCGGCGGGGAGGTCGAGGTCTCGCTCGTCCCCAATCCGTCACACCTCGAGGTCGTGAACCCGGTGCTGCAAGGGCGGGCCCGGGCGCTCCAGCGCGACGCGCAGGACCGGCGCGTGCGCCGCGAGGAGGATGTCGTCCCGATCGTGATCCACGGCGACGCCGCCTTCCCCGGCGAGGGCATCGTCCCCGAGACGATGAACCTCTCGCGCCTCCGCGCGTATCGCGTGGGCGGCACGCTCCACATCATCGTCAACAACCAGGTCGGCTTCACCACCGATCCCACCGACGCGCGCTCCACGCGGTACGCGAGCGACGTCGCGAAGGGCTTCGAGATGCCGATCATCCACGTCAACGGCGACGACGCCGAGGCGTGCATCATCGCCATGCGCATCGCGGTGGCGTACCGCACGCGCTTCAAGAAGGACTTCCTCGTGGACCTCGTCGGCTACCGGCGCTGGGGGCACAACGAGGGCGACGAGCCGAACTTCACGCAGCCGCTGCTGTACGAGCGGGTCCGCGCGCATCCGACGCCGCGCCAGGTGTGGGGCGCGCGCCTCGTGGGGGAGGGGCTCCTCACGGCGGCGGAGGTCGATCAGCTCGACGCCGAGATCGCCGCGGGCTTCCAGGCCACCTTCGAGCGGTCCAAGGCCGTCGAGGACGTGCACGGCGACCACGAGTCGGCGACCGCGCCGTCGCCCGAGGTCCTCACCGCGGTGCCGGCGGACGACCTCGTCCGCTGGAACGAGGCGATCCTCACCTATCCGTCGGATTTCAACGCCCATCCGCGTCTCGCCAAGCAGCTCGAGCGCCGCCGCGAGGCGATGGGCGATGCCGGCGGCATCGACTGGGGGCACGCCGAGTCGCTCGCCTTCGCGAGCATCCTCGCCGACGGCACGCACATCCGCTTCACCGGGCAGGACGTGGAGCGCGGCACCTTCTCGCATCGCCACGCCGTGCTCAACGACGTGACGAACGCGCGCAAGCATGCCCCGCTCGCGCACCTGCCGGGCGTCAACGCGAGCTTCGAGATCTACAACTCGGCGCTCAGCGAGACGGCGGTGATGGCGTTCGAGTACGGCTACTCGGTGGCCGCGCCGGACACGCTCACGCTCTGGGAAGGACAGTTCGGCGACTTCGCGAACGTGGCGCAGCCGATCATCGACCAGTTCATCGCGGCCGACCGCGCCAAGTGGGGGCAAGACTCGGGGCTCGTGCTGCTGCTGCCGCACGGCTACGAAGGGCAGGGGCCGGAGCACTCGAGCGCGCGGCTCGAGCGCTTCCTCCAGCTCTGCGCCGAGGGGAACCTGCGCGTGGCGTATCCGAGCACGCCGGCCCAGTACTTCCATATCCTCCGGCGGCAGGCCTTCGCCCCCGACCGGCGTCCGCTCGTGCTCATGCAGCCCAAGTCGCTGCTGCGCCTCGCGCAGGCCGCGTCGCACCTGAACGACCTCGCGCACGCGAACTTCCAGCCGGTGATCGACGACCCGATGGGCGCCGAGAAGCGGTCGCTGGTCAAGCGGCTCGTCTTCTGCACGGGCAAGGTCTACTACGACCTGCTCGCCAAGGGCATCCCCGAGACGGTGGCGGTCGTGCGCGTCGAGGAGCTGTATCCCTGGCCGCACGAGCGCATCGCGCGGCTGGTGGACCAGTATCCGGCGATCGACGAGGTGGCGTGGGTGCAGGAGGAGCCGAAGAACCAGGGCGCGTGGAGCTTCGTCGCGCCGCGGCTCCGCGTCTCCACCGGCAACGCGCTCGTCATCCGCTACTATGGCCGGCCGGAGCGGGCGAGCCCCGCCGAAGGCTATCCGTCGGACCACGCCGAGGAGCAGGCGCGCATCGTGGGTGATGCGCTCCAGCCGTCGGTGCGCGCGTCGGGTGCGCGCCGGATGATCACGCCCGCGAAGACGACCTCCCTCTAGGACGGGACCGATGATCCGGACGCGCCTGCTTCCGGCCCTCGTCGCCATGCTGTGTCTCGCCGCGCCGCGCGCCGCCTCCGGGCAGGCGCGCGGCGCGGTGGCGTTGGACCAGCTGGTGCGCGGGCTCACCACCACCTCGCGCGTGCTCGTGATCGGCGCACACCCAGACGACGAGGACACGCAGCTCCTCGCGTGGCTCGCGCGCGGGCACCAGGTGCACGTGGCGTACCTCTCGCTCACGCGCGGCGACGGCGGGCAGAACCTCATCGGCAACGAACTCGGCGAGGCGCTCGGGGCGATCCGCACCGAGGAGCTCCTCGCGGCGCGCCGGCTCGATGGCGCGCAGCAGTTCTTCTCGCGGGCCTACGACTTCGGGTTCTCCAAGGACGCCGAGGAGACCTTCCGGCAGTGGCAGCGCGAACCGCTCACGGCCGACGTGGTGCGGGTGATCCGCGCGTACCGTCCGCATGTGGTGATCGCGGTGTGGAGCGGCACGCGCGCCGACGGCCATGGGCACCACGAGGCGTCGGGGATCCTCGCGCGCGACGCCTTCGAGGCGGCGGGCGACACCGTGCGCTTCCCCGTCGCGGTGCATGGCCGCGCGTGGATGCCGCAGAAGTTCTATCGCGGCGCGTGGGCGCGTGCCCTCCCCGCGACGCTCACCTTCGACGTGGGCGGCTACGACGCGGTGCTCGGCCGCAGTCCCGCCGAACTCGCGGCGGCGAGCCGGTCGATGCACCGCTCGCAGGGCCAGGGCGGACTCGAGCGTCGCGGGGCGGCGCCCTCGCGGCTCACGCGCGAGCTCACGCGCGTGAACGCCGCGACGCCGGCCACCGAGGAGCGGTCGATCTTCGACGGCCTCGACACCAGCGTCGCGCACCTCGCCGCGCTCGACTCGGCGGTGGGCCAATTCATCCGGTCGGCCGCGACCAAGGCGGACTGGGCGCAGCGCACGCTCGACCTGCGCCGGCCCGCGCAGGTGGTGGACACGCTCGGGCAGCTGGTCGTGCAGCTGGAGGCGGCGCTGAACGAGACGCACCGCTGCGGCAGCATGCCGCCGCGGCGTCGCCCGGCCGAGGGAGCGCTGGTGCGCGAATGCCGCCCGGCGGACCTCGAGCTCGAGACGTCGATCGAACGGATGCTCGCGCGGGCGCAGCGCGCGCTGCTCGAGGCCGCCGGCGTCGCCATCGAGGTGACCGCCGAGCGCGAGCTGCTCGCCTTCGCCGACTCGATGCAGACGACGGTGACCGTGCACAATCGCGGGCGCCAGTCGATCTGGTTCCGCGGCCTGCGCATGACGGGGAACCCCAGCATCGGCGGGATGAGCATCGAGATCCCGCCCGACTCGTCGTACGCGATCACGCGGCGCGTGCTCGGGCTCGTGGATCACCGGCCCTGGTGGCTCGGCGGGCGCGAGGGCGCGATGTTCGCCGACACGCGGTCGCCGGCGGACGGCGCGGCGCTCATCTCGTATGGCGTGGACGCGCCGCTGGTGCCGAGCGTCGCGCTGGCGGAGGATGTGCGGCGGATCAGCGATGTGCGCGTCACGCTCTCGGTGGGGCCGGCGGCGACGACGACGGTCGCGGCCGGCGAGATCATGTACCGGGTCGCGGACCCGGTGATGGGGGAGCAGTGGAAGCCGGCGGGCGGGGTGCCGCCAGTGACGCTCGAGCTCGATCGCGGGCTCGAGTGGGTGCGGGCGAACGCGCCGATCGACCGGCGGGTGCGGCTCACGGTGCGATCGCACACCGACCGCGAACGCCGGCTCGCGCTCCGCTTCCTGAAGCCGGCGGGCGTCACCGTGTCGGGCGCACCGGACACGCTCGTGCTCGCCCCGCGCGAGGTGAAGGAGCTCTTCGTGCGGCTGCGCGGCACGCTGGCGCCGGGACGGCACGAGTTCGGGGTGGGGGCGGCGTCGGAGGGGACCGTCTACTCCGACGGCTTCCGCGAGATCGCGTACGAGCACATCCGGCCGATCCGGCTCTACCGCAGCTCCGCGCTCTACCTGCAGGCGGTGCCGGTCACCGTGCCGCGCACGCTCACCGTCGCGTACGTGACGGGCGTCTCCGACGCGATCGCGCCGGCGCTGCGGGGCATCGAGATCCCGACGACGGTGCTCACGGCCGAGGAGCTGCCGCTGGTGGACCTCGCGCGGTACACGACGGTGGTGATCGGGCCGCGCGCCTACGACGCCAACCCGGAACTCGTCACGCAGAACCCGCGTTTGCTGGAGTGGGTGCGGAACGGCGGCACGCTCGTGGTGCAGTACGGCCAGTTCGAGATGTCGCGGCCGGGGATGATGCCGTACCCGATCACGCACACGCGGCCGGCGGCGCGCGTGACGATCGAGGAGGCGCCGGTGCAGGTGCTCGACGCGACGAGCCGCCTCCTCACCTGGCCCAACCGGATCGGCGCCGACGACTGGCGCGAGTGGGTGCAGGAGCGCGCGCTCTACATGCCGAGCACGTTCGACGCGCGCTATCGCGCGCCGCTCGAGCTGCACGACCCGGGGGAGCCGGAGAATCGCGGGGCGATCCTCGAGACGACACTCGGGAAAGGGCGCTACATCTACACGACGCTCTCGCTGTTCCGGCAGGTCCCGGCGGGCGTCCCGGGGTCGATGCGAATGCTGGTCAATCTTCTTTCGGCGGGGATCGTCCCGCCGCAGTGAGTCGCATGGCACGCACACGGGTGGTGATCATCGGCGGGGGATTCGGCGGCCTCAATGCGGCGCGGGCGCGGGCGCGCGCC
>JBGATT010000031.1:0-23388 GCA_044229035.1 Gemmatimonadaceae bacterium
CATGAGCAACCCCGCGGCCGCGGCGAACCGCATCGCCGGCCGGGCGAACCAGCGCTGCCCGGCGCGCAGGAGGGCGGGGGACGCCGTGGCGGCGACATCAGAGGTGGACGGTCCCGCCGCGCGCGAGGACCCATCGAGGCGCGCCTCGATGCCAGCCCAGAGATCGCGGCTCGGCGTGAGCGTCGGCAAGGCGCGCGCGTCGGAACTGATCGCCTCGAGCTCGGCCCAGGTGGCCGTGCACTCGGCGCAGTGCTCGCGATGCGCTTCGTTGGTGAGATCGTGGTCGGTCATCGGGTCAACATCCTCCTCAAGAGCATCCGGGCGCGGTGGAGCTGCGCCTTGGAACCACCGGAAGTGATGCCGAACTGCTCGGCGATCTCCTCGTGGGTGTAGCCTTCGACATCGTGGAGCACGAACACCTTCTTGGCGCCGGCCGGCAGCGCGGCGATGGCCTGCTCGAGGTCGAGCGAGAGCCCCGGGACGGGGAGCGGACGCACATCGCCGAAGGAGATGGTGTCCATGTCCTCGATCCCCTCGTCGTGCCGGTCCCGCCGCCTTCCCTCGGATTCCCGGTCGTTGAGCACCACGTTCACCGCGAGGCGGTGGAGCCAGGTGCTGAACTGCGAGTCCCCGCGGAAGGTCCCGAGCTTCTCCCACGCCCTCACGAACGCATCCTGCGTGAGCTCCTCCGCCTTGGCCCGGTCCCCCACCATGCGCACGCAGACCGAGAAGATCCGGTCGACGTTGGCCCGGTAGAGGCGTTCGAAGGCGCGGCGGTCGCCGGCAGCGGCGAGCGCGACGTCATCGGACGCGGGAACGGGAGGGAGGGAGGTCAGTGGGAGGGTCATGCGGCGCCAGTGGGGGAGGCACCGGATAGGATGGGGCGGGAGCCTGAAGGGTTTGAACGGCCCCGGCGATGGTGCAGCCCCTACGACAATCTGTATCCTTGGGTGTCCGGCGCGAGGCCGGAACCCGGGCGCCGTCCGGGCCGTAGTGGGGACATCCCTGCAGCATCAGGAGAGCCACCGTGCCCGCCACCATGAACATCCCGCAGGCCCCGGCGCAGGCGCCCGCGCCGCCGCCGATCCCCGCGCTGCCGTCGGCGCCGGGCCGGGCGACCGGTCAAGGGGGCGGCCCGGCCGGTGCGCCGGCCCCATCCCCCGCCGACGTGGCGCGTGATGCGCAGACCGTCGCGAACGACGCGCTGCGGACGGCGCAGGAGGCCCTGAACGAGGCGAACGGTCCCGCGCAGGGAGGGACCACCACCAGCACCGGTGTCCCGCCGATCGATCCGCAGGCGATCATCGAGTCCACGATTCCCATCGTCGGGATGAGTCTGGCCATGGTGGTCGCGATCTTCGTCGGCTGGCCGCTCGCGCGCGCCTTCGCGCGCCGCATGGACCGGCGCACGGAGCTCGGCACGGTGGACGCGAAGCAGCTCGCGCCGCAGATCCGGCAGCTGCAGGAGAGCCTCGATGCGATGGCGGTCGAGCTCGAGCGGATCGGCGAGGCGCAGCGGTACCAGGCGAAGCTGCTCACGGAGCGGTCGTCGGCGGACTCGGCGAACCGGGGCTGAGGACGAGCAACGCATGGAGGCGGCCGGGTGCTCCCGGCCGCCTCTCGTCGTTCGTGAGCCTGTCGTCCGCGAGCGCGGCACCGAGCCGGCGCGCGAAGGTGGCATCGTCGAGGTCCGCGCGCAGCAGTGCGTCGAGCTGCCGTTCGCGCGCGACCTCGAGCGGTCCGGCGAGGCGCGCGAGCATTCGCGCCTGACCCGCGGCGATCCCCGCGCGCGCGAGCGCGGGGGCATGCGCGAGCAGGCGCGCGAGTCGCGCGCGGACCCGCGACTGGCGTCGCCGCGATGCGGTCCCCTCACACGTCGTCGCGACGAGCGCACGCGCGTGCCCTCGCAGGAGCGCGCGCCCGATGCGGCGCTCGCACCGTGCGAACTCCCGCTCGGCGAGCGCCTGCGCCGCCCCCTCGGCGAAGCGCATGATCCTCGCGACGAGATGCGGCGTCGAGGAGATGCGCCATCGGCCCCCGCGTTCGTATCCGGCGATCCATCGTGGTGGATCCCCCACGACCGCGAGGAAGCCATCGACCTTGGCGTGAACGGCAGCAGCGCACGGTGCCGCAGTGGATGCGGGGGATTCGTCCGGGGCGGTCGCGCGCCAGCGGGCGAGTCGCCTGCCGATCGCGGCCTGCGCGCGGGCCTCCCGCACCGCGGCGCCGCGCGCCTCCGCCTTGCGCAAGAGGCGTGCGCCGAGGCGCAGGGCGCGCCGCGCGCCGCGGGGCGCCGGCAGATGCGCTTCGAGGACCTCGCGCACGACCGAACCCGCGCGCACGACGCGACCCAGGCGCTGCTCGAGTCGCGCCGGCGTCCAGGGGAGGTCGGCGTGCACGACGATGCCCACGCCCTGCATCTCCACACCCTCCGCGACGACATCGGTCGCGAGGAGGATGCGGATCGCGCGCGGATCGTCCGGTCGGAGCGGGCGCGCCCGCGGCCCGATCGCGCGCAGCACCTCGTCGCGAGACCAGCGTCCCGAGGCGGCCCGGACGCGCGCGCCGATGAGGGCGATCACGCCGGGTTCTTCGCGCAGGGCCGCGTGAAGCGCCTGCACGGTGCGCGCATGTCGCGCGAAGACGACGATACGCCGCTCGGGGTGCGCATGCGCGAGCGCACGGATCAGCGCCGCGCGCGCCGCCGCGTCCGCGTCCCGGTGCGGATGGATGCGGTCGCGCAGCGCGGCGACGGCCTCGAGGTGCGCGTCGAGCGTCGTCCGCATCGTGCCGAGCGCGGCCGTCGCGTCGGGGGAGTGCGTCTCTGCGGCGCCAGGCGCGTCGAGCAGCGCACCCATGGCGAGCTGCGTCGCCCCGTCGTGCAGCGTCCAGTGCCGGAGCATCGCACGTGAAGGGAGTCGGCCGCTCGCGAGCAGGTCGTGCATCACCGCGCCGCGCTGGAGGCGCCTGACGAGGGCGGCATCGAGCGCGGCGAGGCTCGACCGCCAGGCGAGCGCGAGCGTGAGACGCACGAGCGCGGTCGCGCGCGTCCCCTCCACGACCGGGAGCGGCGGCGGGAGCGCGGCGATCATCGCGTCGAGTCCGGGCACGTCGTGGGCGACGCCGAGCACGCCGACGCGGCGCACGGGCGGACGCAGCGCGTCCGCGCCGCCCGCGTCCGAACGGATGATGCACCGCGCCTGCTCGTCCGCGGTGAGCGCTGCGGCGCGTTCCCCGAGGAAGAGCGCGAGCATGGCATCGCGATCCGCGGCGCGATTCACGACCGGTGTCGCGGAGAGGAGCAGGACCCGCGCCCCGACGCAGCACTCGGCGAGACGCGCGTAGCGCGCGGTGCCGGGGGTGCGCGCATGGTGCGCCTCGTCGACGATCAGGATCGGGGCCGGCGGTGGGCGGCGGCCGCGACTGAGCGACTCCAGGCTCGCGAAGGCGATCCGCATCTCCGCGCGCCGTGCGGCGTCGAGCCACTGCGCGCGGAGCGCGGCGGGCGCGATGACGATCACGTCGTCACGTGCAGGGGCGTCGGATGCAGGGCGCAGCGCGGCGGCCGCCGCGAGGGCGAGCACCGTCTTGCCCGTGCCCGGCGGATCCGCGATGAGCACGCCGCCGTATCGGCGCACGGCGTCGAGCACCGGCGCGAGCGCGCGCCCCTGCGCCGGGCGCAACGTGAATTCGCCGATGCGGACCGGTGCCTGCGCCGCATCCGGCAGCAGGAGCGACGCCATCCGCGCGCGCACCGCGTCGGCGCGGTCTAGCCGTGCCATGCGAGCAGCGGCGCCATCGCGACGAGGTCCACACCGTAGGCGGCCGCGACCTCGCGGTCGAGCGCGTCCTCGTCGGGAGTGACGCCGGCAGCACCGGCGCGACCGAGTGGCGCGAGGTGCGCGCGAGCGCCGGGCCAGTCGCGAGGGACCGGCAGTCGCGCGCAGGTCCAGCCGAGGAACCTGCGGAAGCCGCCGCGCGCGGGTTCGGCGACCGCGCAGAGCCAGGAGGCGACGAGTCGCGAGTTGAGCAGCGCGGTGAGCGCATGCGCGTCCTCCTCGCTCGGGGCGCGCACCACGTAGCAGGTGTTGAGCGGGACCGTGCGGTCGCCGGCCGGCAACACGAGCGCGCGCGGCGCGCGACCGATGTCGCCCCACACCACGCGCGGACGGTCATCGCGGGCGGCTTCGGTACGGAAGAGCGCCCACCAGTGGCCGCCGCGTCCGTCGGTGCGCGTCTCCAGCCGACGCCGCCAGCGTTGCATCCAGGCCGTCGCGTGCGGCGGCAGCGCCGCGCGCGGGGCGCCGTGCGGCTCATGCGTCCAGACGATCGCCTGCGTCGCCGCGCCTGGCGCGAGGGCCCAGGGGCGGACGTGCTCGCCGCGCGCGAGGGGACGGAGCAGCGCGCGTTCGATCTCGCCGACGGTCTCGCCGCTGCGCACGCGCACCGTCGCGCCGTCGCCCGCGCCGGTCTCCACGAGGAAGGCATCGTTGCAGCCGCTCTTCACGCCGAGCATCGGCCGCCCGAAGACGCTCGCCGCGAGCGGGATCCCGGCACGCTCGAGCGCGGCGAACGCGTCGCGGACGTCCGGGGGCAGGAGGAGCCAGGGCGCGCCCGGCGTGCCGTCCACGGCGAGCGCGGCGTGGTCGAGCACGAACGCGCGGGCTGCACGCGCCCGGTGCAGCGTCAGACGCACGCTCGCCTGTGCCTCGGCGGCTCCATCCGCACTCGCATCCAGGCTCGCGTCCGCATGGGCGGTGGTGGCGGCGGCGATCGCGGGGCGCCGGGCGATGATCGACGACGGGTACACCACCGCGTCGAACCCGACGGACGCATCACCCCAGTCGTCCACCGCGATGAGGCGCGTGCGCCGGAGGAGGAGGTCGCGGACGCCTCCGCCTGCGAGCGCGCTCCAGAGCTTCGAGGGGAGGAGGAGCGCGAGCACGCCGCCGGGGCGCACGAGTTGCACCGCGCGCTCCGTGAAGAGCGCGGCGAGGTCGACCTGCGACGCGAAGCCCCGACCGGCACCCGCGGCGTCGGCGCCGGACTCCCAGGCGGCGTGCCGCGCCGTCACGAATCGCTCGCGCAACGACTCGCGCAGCGCAGCGGGCAGCGCATGCGGGCGCACCCAGGGCGGATTGCCCACGACGACGTCCACCCCACCGGCCGCCGCGATCTCGGGGAAGTGCGTCGCGAACGAGAAGGGGAGGGCCCCACCGTCGCGCAGGCGTCGCAGCTCGGCGCGCGCGGCACGCAGGCGCTCCCGCAACGCGTCGAGCGCGCGCCGGGCGGCCGCGTCGGGCCCGCGCCGCGCGCGGAAGAGGTCCGGGGAACGGACCGCGATGAGGAGTTCGCGACGCTCTGAAGTCCAGCGAGCGATGCGCTGGGCGGCGGCGGCGATCGCGCGTTCGCGTTCACGATGATCGAGCGCGCGGCCGAGCGTCCGCTTGCGCGCGCCGCTCGCGCGCGCGTACCGGAGCCGCAAGGGGGCGAGTTCGGCGCCGTCGGGGAGGCGCGCGTCGTCGAAGGCGTGCCCCGCGAGCGCATCGCCCTGCCGGATGTTTCGATCGAGATTGGGGAGCGGCGGGAACCGCATCGGGTCCTCGCGGTCGTCCTCCACCACCACCGAGAGCCAGAGCCGCAACTGGCAGAGCCAGACGGCGATCGGGTCGAGGTCGACGCCGAAGATGCTGCGGGTGAGCACCTCGCGCCGCACCACGCTCACGCGGCGCGCATCGCCGCGGGCGAGGCGGAGCGCCGCGATCGTCTCGAGCGCGTGCACGAGGAAGGCCCCCGACCCGCACGCGGGGTCCATCACGCGCAGCGACGCGAGGTCGTGCTCGTCACCATGCCGCGCGAGCGCGGCGAGCGCCCCGCCGGTGAGCCGCGCGATGAGCGGAGGTGGCGTGTAGAACGCGCCATGCGCGCGGCGTGCCTCGGCCCCCATCAGCGACTCGAAGGCGCGGCCGAGCATCTCGGGATCGACGGCGGCGTCGGAGAGGTCGCGGGAGGTCTCGCGCGCCGTGAGCCGGTAGCGGGGGAGCAGGTCGCAGACGACCGCGGCGATCGCCGCATCCTCGAGGCGCAGCGCGCGGGCGCGCGTCTCGACCGCGCTGCGCTGGAAGAGGCCGCCGTTGAGGAAGGGCACGCGTCCGAACGCGACCGCGGCGCGCGCCCGACGGCCGACCGGCGTGTTCAAGGTGCCGAAGCAGAGCGGCTCGAGCAGGGTCGCGTGCAGGGGCCCGGTGGGCGCGAGGCGCTCGACCTGGTGGCGGAGGAAGGCACGATCGCGGTCGAGCCACCCCTTCGCCTCGAGGAAGGCGAGGAAGAGCAGTCGCGAGGTGGTGAGCAGCGCGATCGCGCGGCGGTCGGCGGCGTCGGCGCGGCCGCGGGCGGTGCGGGCCAAGGCGGCGACCGCGGCCTCGAGGTCGCGATAGAATCGCCGCGAGAGCGCGTCGCGTCCGAGCAGTTCGCGCCAGCGGAGGTGCTGCAACGGCGCGTGATCCCCGTCGTGCGCCGACGCGAGGACCGCGAACGTCTCCGCGTCGGACTCGCGCAGGTGCGCGGCCTCGACGACGAGCGCCGCGAGCGCGCCGCGCGCCTCGGGTGACGGCGCGGCGATGAGCAGTTCGCGGCGCGCGGCGTGGCGCGCGACGACGAGCCAATGCAGTCCGGGCGTCTCCTGCGCGAGCCGCCGCGCGATGGGGACGATCCGTTCGCGCAGCGGCGGGCCCTCGTCCCAGTCGAGGAGGAGGGCCCGCAGCGAGTCGCGTCCTCCTGCGACGCGGGTCCGCGGGCGGTCGTCGGCGAGACCGAAGCGCGCGAGTTCGCGCGCCGGGAGCGGGAGCGGCTCGGCGAAGCCGAGCGGCGTGGTCAGCGAGGCGAGCGGCGCCCCATGGCCGGCCGCGGCGAGCAGGCGCGCGGCATCACGAGTGGTGAGCACGCGCGGATGGTGTCACCCATCGCGCGCGGCGCGCGCATCACATCATTGCCAGTCGCGTCACGATGCCGCGCACGTCCTCGATGCGCTCGAGCCAATGGTCCGGATGCGCCGTCGCGAGCTGCGCGCGGCTGAATGGTCCCCAGGTCGCCGCAGCGGTCGTCACGTCGGCGGCGCGGCCGGCGTGCATGTCGTGCGTCGAGTCCCCCACGAAGAGGGCGCGCGAGGGCGCGATCCCGCCGAGCTGCGCGAGCGCGAACCGCACCGGCTCGGGGCCCGGCTTGTGCGTCGCGGTGGACTCCAGTCCCACCACCACGTCGAAGCAGTCGGCGATCCCGATGTACTCGAGCGACTTCCGCGCGCCGCGCGAGAGCTTCGACGTCACCACCGCGAGCGCATGCCCTTCGTCGCGCAGCGCGCGGATGGTGTCGATCACCCCGGGATACGCCGTCGTCATCGCGTCGTGATTGGCGAACTGGAACTCCCGATAGCGCTCCCGCAGCGCCTCCACATCCGCATCGTCGGTCGCCCATCGCCGGAGGGCCGCATCGAGCGGCGTGCCGATCATCGCGATCCACTCGTCGCGCGGCGGCCGGATGTCGCGGCCGGCGTAGGCGTGCTCCATCGACGCGACCAGCAGGCCGATGGAGTCGATCAGGGTCCCGTCGAGGTCGAACAGGAGGGCGAGGCGTGAGGTCCCGTCAGGCATCACCGAACCTACCGGGTCACGACCGGAGGGACCAGCGGGCGCGCGCCGTCGGCGGTACCTTAGCCGACATGGCACCCAAGGAACTCACCATCCGCGGCCTCGTGCTCGGGGTCCTCCTCACGTTCGTCTTCACGGCGGCGAACGTCTACCTCGGCCTCAAGGTCGGCCTCACCTTCGCCTCGTCGATCCCGGCGGCCGTCATCTCGATGGCCATCCTGAGTGCGGTGAAGGACTCGTCGATCCTCGAGAACAACATCGTCCAGACGGTCGCCTCCGCGGCGGGGACGCTCTCGGCGATCATCTTCGTGCTGCCCGGCCTCGTGATCGTCGGCTGGTGGACCGGCTTCCCCTTCTGGGAATCGTTCCTCATCTGCCTGAGCGGCGGCGTGCTCGGCGTGCTCTTCACCATCCCCCTGCGCCGCGCACTCGTCACCAACTCGGACCTGCCGTACCCCGAGGGCGTCGCCGCGGCGGAGGTGCTGAAGGTCGGGTCCGGCGCGCGCGCCGAGGCGGGGAGCGATGCGGGCGAGGCGAAGGAAGGGCTGCGGGCGGTGGTGATGGGCTCCGTCGCGTCGGCCGGACTCGCGGTGATCGGTGCGACACGCATCGCGGCCGTCGAGCTCGCCGGCTACTTCAATGTGGGCGCCACCGCGTCGAGCGGGTACAGCTTCGCCTGGTCGCTCGCGCTGCTCGGCGCGGGGCACCTCGTCGGCATCTCGGTGGGACTCGCGATGCTCAGCGGGCTCGTCATCGCCTGGGGCGTCGCCGTGCCGTGGCTCACCTCCATCACGCCGATCGCCGACGGCGTCGAGCTCGCCGCGCACACCGGGACGATCTGGCGGACGCAGGTCCGGTTCATCGGCGCCGGCGCCATCGCGGTGGCGTCCATCTATACGTTGGCGCGCCTGGCCAAGCCGGTGCTCGGCGGCCTCGTCGCGACGCTCTCGCCGTCGCGTGCCGCCGCCGCCGTGGACGATCGCGAGCGAGACATCTCGCCCCCGTGGATCATCGCGCTCACCGCCGTCTGCATCGCGATCGCGGCCTGGCTGGCGTGGAGCTTCGCCCGCTCGACCGTGCTGGCGTCGAGCGCGCTCGCCCTCACGCTCGTCGCCGCACCGTTCGTGCTGCTCGTCGGGTTCCTCATCGCCGGCATCTGCGGGTACATGGCGGGTCTCATCGGCGCCTCCAACTCGCCGATCTCGGGTGTCGGGATCCTCTCCATCGTCGCCTGCGCGACGCTCGTCGCGATGGTCGTGCCCGCCACGCCGGAATCGGCGCCGGCGCTCGTCGCGTTCTCGCTCTTCGTCACGTCGATCGTCTTCGCCTGCGCGACGATCTCGAACGACAACCTGCAGGACCTCAAGACCGGCCAGCTCGTCGGCGCGTCGCCGATGCGGCAGCAGATCGCCCTCATCGTCGGCGTCGCCGCGGGCGCGGCGGTGATCCCGTCGGTGCTCAACCTCCTGGCCAAGGCATACGGCTTCGCCGGCGCGGCGAACATCGGCGTCGTCGCCCCCGACCCGCTCCCCGCGCCGCAGGCCACGCTCATCTCCGCCCTCGCACAGGGCGTGATCGGCGGGACGCTGCAGTGGGACATGATCGGGATCGGCGCCGCGCTCGGCGTGGGGCTCGTCCTGCTCGACGCGCTGCTCGGCGCCATGAAGGCGCTGCGCATCCCGCCCCTCGCGGTGGGGCTCGGCATCTACCTGCCGATGTCGGCGACCTTCGCCGTGGTCGTCGGCGCGCTCGTCTCGCGCTGGTACGAGGGGCGGACGCGGACGGTGCGCGATCCGGCGCGCGCGGAGCGCCTCGGGACGCTCGTCGCGTCGGGGCTCATCGTCGGCGAGAGTCTCTGGGGTGTGCTCAATGCGGGGCTCATCGTCGCGTTCTCGAGCGACGCGCCGATCGCGCTCGTCGGGCACGATTTCGCGCTGGCGCCCTGGCTGGGCATCGCGGGATTCGCGGGCGCCATCATCTGGCTGTACGGGTGGATGCTGCGTCGGTCGGAGGCGGCCTAGCGCGTTCGGCCGGGGTGGCGCGCCTACGGCATGGGCGGGCGCGCCACCCGGCAGGTGGTGATCGCCGCAGTCGCGCCGACGACCGACACGAGCGGTGAGAAGATGAGCATGTTCATGGAGCCGGAGCCGAGACCGACGACGATGCCGGCGGTCGCGCCGACGAGGGCGTAGCGGAAGCGCTTGTCGCGTGGGCACGGACTTGTGCCCACCGGTGTCGCGGCCCCGATCGCCGCTCCGACCGCCCCGCCGACGGAGAAGCCGATGATCGCTTCGCAGAGTCCGGGGTCGTCGCCACAGGGCGAGTCGGGGAGGAGCCTGGCGAACACCGCCGCGCCGACCACCGCGCCGATGATCGCGCCGGCCGTGCCGGCGCCGAGCCGGGCGCTGATCGCCAACGGGCCCTCCTCATCCGCGGACGGCTTCGGGAGACCGGCAACGCGCTCGATGCGGACGCGACTGACGCCGGAGCGGATGCCATCCAAGGTCGGCCCCTGCGCGTCGAGCGCGGAGGGGCGGAACGTCGCGAGCATCACCGCCACCGCGACTGCCGATGCGAGCGTGGAACGATCCCATCCCCGAGCCATCACGATGCTCCTCCTGGATTCGCCTCGCCCCGCGCGAGGATGACGGCCGCCGTCATGTGCCCGGTCACGTTGGTGGTCGTGCGGAACATGTCGGGGATGGTATCGGCGCCGAGCAGGATGCCCACGCCTTCCACCGGGATCCCCGCCGCCATGAGCACCGGCACCATCACGATGATCGACCCGCCGGGCACGCCGGGGACCGAGAACGATGTCACGAGCGACGTCACCGCGATCGTCGCCAACTGGGCGACGCCGAGGTCCACGCCGTAGAGCCGCGCGATGAACAGCACGCCGACCGTCTGGCCGATCCCGGCGCCGGCGCGGAACATCGTCGCCGCGAGCGGGATGAGGAAGCTGCCGATCGCCGGCGGCAGCTTGAGGGTCTCCTTCACGCTCTCCAGCAGCGCCGGCAACGCGGCGAGCGACGAGCGCGAACTGAAGGCGATCGATTGCGCCGGCAGCGTCGCGCGCGCGAAGAGGCGCAGGTCCGTGCGGCCGATCAGCACGGCGGCGGGATACAACACGACCACCCAGAAGAGCACGCAGATGCCGGAGACGATCACCACGTAGCCGAGGATCGCCCCGAGCGCACCGGTGCCCATCTTCGTCGCGAGCGGCACGGCGAGGGCGAAGACGCCGAGGGGCGCGAAGGCGAGGATCGCACGCACCAGGGCGAGGGAGGCATCCATCACGCCCTCCACCACGCGGACCACCGCGGCCCGCCGCTCGGCGGCGACCTGCATCAGCGCCGCGGCGAAGACCACCGAGGTCACGATGAGCGGGAGCATCGCACCGTCGGCGGCGGCCTTGATGGGATTCGCCGGCACGAGCGCGATGAGCCATTCGCCCACCGTCGGGATGCTCTTCGCGCTCTCCGTCGCCGTCGCGCCGGCTCCGACCGCGCCGGCGCGGAGCGCGTCGATCGAGGCGGGGTCGAGCGGCAGGAGCGCGAGCAGTGGTGCGCCCAGCACCACGCCGAAGGCCGACGCGAGCCCGACGATCGCGACGAACAGCACGAGCGCCCGCACGCCGATCCGGCCCACCGCGCGCGGGTCGGGCGCGGAGGTCACGCCCACGATCAGGCTCGAGACGACGAGCGGGATGACCGTCATGCGGATCGCGTTGACGAAGATCGTGCCCACCGGACCGATGACCGCGAGCGCGGCCTCGGAGGCCCCCGGCCCCGACATCGGCAGCACGAGGCCGACGGCGAAGCCAGCGGCCAGCGCGAGGAGCACCTGGAGCGTGAGCGACATGCTCGAAAAGATGGCGCACGGGCGCGATTCCGGATACATATGCATGTCCGCCGTCGCCGACCCACCACGACCATCGTCCCGATGCGCCACGCACCCGCTCCCCGTCCGTTCGGTCTGGCCTCCGCCCTCGCCGCCCTCGTCGTCGCATTGCTCGCCGGGTCGCCGCTCGCGGCCCAGGGCGTGGCGGCCACCGCCGCCCAGCCGGCCGGTCCGCGGGCGAGCACGACCGATCCGCGCGCCGGACTGCGCGCCGGCTTCGCCGACGCGGGGATCGCCGTCCGCAACATGCGGCTCGTCTCCACGGTCCAGCGCCCCGCCGCCTTCACCAATCCCGCCGACCTCGGCGACTTCGGCTTCATCAATGCCGATCTCGCCTTCAAGGGGAACCTCGTGTTCCAGGGCGGCTACCACGGCATCCAGGTGTGGGACGTGAGCGGTCCGACGCCGACGCTCCGCACGACCATCGCCTGCCCGGGCGGGCAGGGTGACGTCTCGGTGCACGGCAACCTGCTCTTCATGTCGGTCGAGGAGACGCGTGGGCGCGTCGACTGCGGCACCCAGGGCGTGCGCGACACGGTGAGCGCCGAGCGCTTTCGCGGCGTGCGCATCTTCGACATCACGAACCTCGACGCCCCCAAGGTCGTCGCTCAGGTGCAGACCTGCCGCGGGTCGCACACGCACTCGCTCCTCTCGAGCCCGCGTGACAAGGCGAACCTCTACGTCTACGTCGGCGGCACGTCCCCCGCGCGCTCCGGGAACGAGCTCGCCGGCTGCTCGAGCAACGAGAACGACCTGACCGCGACCTCGTCCTACTTCCGCATCGACGTGATCAAGGTGCCGCTCGCGCGGCCGCAGGACGCGAAGGTCGTCAGCTCGCCTCGCGTCTTCGCCGACGCGGCGGGCAACGTCGCCGGACTATGGAAGGGCGGGGAACTCGTCCCCGGCTCGCAGAGCGCCGGGCGCACCGACCAGTGCCACGACATCACCATCTTCGCCGAGTACGATCTGGCCGCAGGGGCCTGCTCGGGCAACGGCATCCTGCTGGACATCAAGGACCCGGCCAATCCGCGGCGCATGGGCGAGGTGAGCGACCCCAACTTCGCCTACTGGCACTCGGCGACGTTCAACAACGACGCGAGCACGCTGCTCTTCACCGACGAATGGGGCGGCGGCGTCGGGGCGCGGTGCCGCGCGACCGACAACCTGCTCTGGGGCGCCAACGCGTACTTCGCGCGCAGCGGCCGGACGCTCACGCCGAAGGGATCCTTCAAGCTCCCGGCCGCGCAGACCCCGCAGGAGAATTGCGTGGCGCACAACGGGAACCTCATCCCCGTGCCGGGGCGCGACCTCTTCGTGCAGGCCTGGTACCAGGGCGGCATCAGCGTGACCGACTTCACCGACCCGTCCAATGTGCGCGAGATCGCGTACTTCGACCGCGGCCCGGTGAGCGCCGAGCGGCTCGTGCTCTCGGGGCAGTGGTCCTCGTACTGGCACAACGGCCGCATCTACGGCTCCGAGATCGCGCGCGGGCTCGACGTGCTCGAGCTGACGCCGAGCGGCGAGCTCACGCAGAACGAGATCGACGCCGCGAAGAGCGTGATCATCGAGACGAACAACCCGCAGGACCAGCGGCGCATCACCTGGCCGGCGACCTTCACGGTGGCGCGGGCCTACTACGACCAGCTCTATCGCTGGAACGGGCTCCCGGCGGCGAGGCTCGCCTCGCTCGCGACGGAGCTCGACGCCGCCGAGCGGGCGAACGGCGCGGAGCGGGCGCGGCTCCTCGACGCGCTCGCGAAGACGCTCGACAAGGATGCCGCGGCGGCCGCCGACGCGAAGCGGGTGCGCGCGCTGTCCGGCGTCGTCAAGGCGATGGCGCGCGCGCGCTGATCCGTCCGCACCTCCACGACCCTCACTCCGTCATCCCCATGCCCATCAAGTCCGGCGCCGACCTCATCGCCGAAGCCAAGACCCGCATCCGCGAGGTCACCGTCCAGCAGGTGAAGGACCAGCTGGCCGCGCCCGGCGCGCCGATGCTCCTCGACTGCCGCGAGCCGCAGGAGACCAACCTCGGGCGGCTGCCCGACGCGATCGTGATGCCACGCGGCGTGATGGAGACGAAGATCGAGGCCGTCGTGCCGCGCGACGCGTATCTGGTGATCTACTGCGCGAGCGGGAACCGGTCCGCGCTCATGGCCGACACGCTGCAGCAGATGGGCTACACGAACGTCGCGTCGATGGCCGGCGGCTTCAATGCCTGGTCGATGTCGGGCGGGCCGGTCGAGGGCTGAGTGGACGCACTCGCGGCGCATCCCCTCGTCGCGCGCCTCGAGCGCGTGCTCGCGGGGCGCGCGCCGCAGCTCGCCGAGCGGGACGAACCGTTCAAGGAGGCCGCGGTCGCGCTCGTCCTGCGGCCGTACGGCGATGACGACGCCGACCTGCTGCTCATCCGCCGGGCGACGCGCGCCGGCGATCCGTGGAGCGGGCAGATCGGCCTCCCCGGCGGGCGCTTCGACGTGAGCGATCCCTCGCTCGAGTACACGGCGCTCCGCGAGACCATCGAGGAGGTGGGGATCGACCTGCAGCGCGGCGGTCGCGTGCTCGGGCAGCTCGATGACCTGCGTCCCCGCACGCCGGTGCTCCCGCCGATCATCGTCCGGCCGTTCGTCTGCGCCATCGAGCGCACGAGCGACCTCGTGCTCAGCGACGAGGTCGCCGAGGCGCGCTGGGTGCGGCTCTCCACGCTCTTCGCGCCGGGTGCGAAGGGCGAGACGACGGTGCAGGTGCGGGACCTCACGATGCGGGTGCAGGCGTACCGGCACGAGGACTTCACCATCTGGGGGATGACCGAGCGCATCCTCTCGACCTTCGAGGGGATCTGGCGATGAACGACCGCCCGACGACGTCCGACTGGGGCGGTGCATGGACTCCCGCCTGGCGAGCGCTGGGGTGGACCACCGTGCTCTTCCTCGGGGCCTGCCTGCTCGACCCGTGGGCGTACGCCCAGTGGCATGACCCCAAGGTCTACGAACGCGACTGGGGTCGGATGCTCCGCATCGTGGGCTTCCTCGGCACCTGGCTCGCGCTGGCGATCGCGATCGCGCTGCAGGAGGGCGCGGACGCGACCCGTCGCCCGCTCGCGAAGCGTCGGGCGCAGTTGCTCTTCTGGTCCGCCGCGCTCGGCGGACTCGTCGCCGAGGTGGGGAAGCTGCTCTTCCGGCGCGAGCGTCCGGAGGTGCACGGCGGCGAGTACGGGTTCCGCGCGTTCAGCGAGCGGACGTGGAGCACGTCGGGGCTCGCGCTCCCGAGCTCGCACACGCTGGTGGCGTTCGCCGGCGCGGCGATGCTCGCGCGGCTCTATCCGCGCGCGCGCTGGGTCGGCTACACGCTCGCCGCGGGGTGCGCCGCGACGCGGGTGATGGCGCGTGCGCACTTCCTCTCCGACACCGTGATGGCGGCCGGGTTGGGATGGATCGTCGCGTTCGCGCTGACGCGACGGTGGGCGGTGCACGAAGCGGCGGAAGGGTGAAGGCAGAAGGAGGCGAGGCCGTACGGCCTCGCCCCCTTCATCCTTCAGCCTTCGTCGTGTTCCATCACCTCACATCGCGATCTTCGCCGCCTTCGGGTCGAGGAGCGCCTTCCGCGCCCGCAGGTGCTCCTCCATGCGGAGCCGCGGCACGCCCTCCTGCATCCATTCCGGGGCCGGCTTCCCCTGGAGGAAGTGGTCGAACCACTCCTGCATGCGCATCGCGTAGTCCTTCTGGTTGATCGGGCGCGCGAGCCCGTGGTTCTCGCCCACGTACTCGAGGAGGACGACCTCCTTGCCCAGCTCGCGCAGCGTGTTGAAGTGCGTGATCCCCTGGTTGAAGTCCACCGCGCCGTCGCGGTCGTTGTGGAGGATCATGAACGGGATGCTCACCTGGTCGGCGAAGCGGTTGGGCGAGTTGCGCAGGTAGGCGTCGGGGTTGCGCGCATAGCTCGACCGGAAGCGCCCCTGGCTCGAGATGAAGATCGGCTGGTTGGCCGAGCCCGAGTTCCAGTACACCGAGCTGAACATCGAGACCATGTCCGTCAGCGGCGCGCCGGCGATGGCGGTCTTGAAGATGTTCGTCTGCGTGGTGATGAAGCTCGTCTGGTAGCCGCCCCAGCTGTGCCCCTGCAGCGCGACGTTGGCCGAGTCCACGATGCCCGACGCGATCGCCGCCTTCACCGCCGGGACCACGCACCAGACCGCCGAGCGCCCCGGGTCGTCGAGCTGATACGAGATGTCCGGCATGAAGTACGCGTAGCCGCGCGACGTGTAGACGCTGGGATTCGCGTACCGCGTCGCGTTGGGCTGCGCGTAGGCGTGCAGGCCCTGCGAGAGGCGCTCATAGATGTACGTGAGCGTCGGGTAGCGCTTCCCCTCCTCGTAGCCCGCGGGGAGGAAGAGCGCGCCCTGCATCCGCGCGCCCGTCTCGTCGCAGGTGTAGTCGATCAGCCGCGCGCCCGCGCTCCACGCCACGTCGGCCTGCTGCGGATTGCCGTCGGTGAGCCGCCGTTCGTTCGCGAGGTTCGCGTCGGCCACGTACCAGTCGGGGAACCGGACGAAGGTCTGGCGCGTGTACGCCCACACCTCGGCGTCGCGCGCGCGACGGAAATCGATCTTCGCGTCCTCCCACGCCAGCACGCGCACGCCGCCCCGCTGCGCGTCCACCTGCACGAGCCCTTCCTTCTTGGTGCGCTCGCCGTAGGTCTCCACGAAGAGCGGTCGCGCGAGGTCGATGCCGCGCTCCTTCGGGTCGGCGCCGACGCGCGCCTGGTAGCGCGTGCCCTCGCGCTTCCCGTTGCCGGTCACGTTCAGCGCCGGACCGCCCGCCACGCCCACGCGCCAGAGGTCCCAGTTGTCGCGCAGGAACAGGAAGCGCGAGTCGCGCGACCATCCGAACGGCGGTGCGACGGGCGGCTTGTCGACGTTGTGGTCGTCCTCCTCATCCCAGAAGGTCGCGGCCACGCCGTCGGTGACGCGCCTCGAGGTCCTCGTGCCCATCTCGTACACGTTCCAGTGTCCGGCATCGTACCAGGCGGCGCGCAGGCCGTCCGGCGCGAGCAGCGCGGGGAAGGGCCCGCCGGGGTTCTCGAGGCGCTTCGCGATGAGCGTCCGCGCGCCGGTGAGCGCGTCGATCGCATAGAGGTCGCGATACTGGTGCCCGTCCACCGCCGCCTGCCGCTCGTACGGCGTGAAGTCGGCGCCGAGCGCCCAGCGATCGTTCCGGGCGACGGTGACGGCGCGGATGGCGTCGTCGGCGAGCTGCACGACCTTGGGCGATGCGAGGTGCCATGCGGCGAGGTAGCTGAAGCTCCGGTCGGCGTTCTCCTGCACCTGCTGCTGGCTCTGCAGGCGCGGATCCTTCCAGTGCCAGAGGATGAGGGACGGCGTCTCCTCGTCCTGGCGTGCGGGCGCGACCTGTCCCCCCGCGCCCGCTCCGGGCGCCGGCGCGCTCGCGCCACCACCCACCGGTGGCGCGGTCGAGGCCGGCGGTGCCGGCCGCGGTGCGCGCAGCCCGAAGTAGAGCGTGCCCTGCGACTCGCTCCATTGCGGCGCGCGGTCGGCGCTCACGACGAGTCCGCTGCGCACGCCTTCGCTCCGCTCGCTGATCGTCACCGTCGTCGGTGTGCGCGAGGCGAGGCGCGACCAGCCGAGCACCGTGGTCAGCGTGTCGCGCGTCGCCGAGTCGGCGACGGACCGGAGCACCGCGAGCGCATCGCCCGTGTCGGCCCAGGTGAGACGACGATACTGCGCCTTCTCCGCGTCGAGCGCGCGGACCACCCCGGTCGCGAGCTCGCGCAGCTGCACGCCGTTGCCCAGCTGGTCGCGCTGGTCCAGCGTGAAGGCGAGGAACTGCCCAGCGGCGTCGAAGGCATACTCGCCCACGCCCACCATCGTCACCGGCGTGCCGCCGGCGAGGTCGACGAGCATGAGGACCGAGCCCCCGGGCGCGGCGGGCGCGCCCGCCGCCGCGGCGCCTCCGGCCGGCGCATCCGGCGGCATCAACTGGAGCGCGATGATGTTCGAGCGATCCCCCGCGAAGCGGAAGCTCCGCACGCGATCGAACTCGCGGCGAGCGCCCGTGGCGAGTTCGATCACGCCGACCTTGGTCGGCAACGTCCGACGGTCGCGGCGCGCCTTCCGCGCGTCCTCGGCCTTGGGGTGGACCGTGTACGCCACCCAGCGGTTGTTCCCCGAGATGGCGACGCCGCCGGCGCCGCCGGCCCCGGCAGGCGGCTCCCCGATGGCGAGGCGCGTCTCCGTCGCGCCCGCGCGCGTCGCGCGCACGACGAACTCGGCGTCCCCTTCGTTCGGCGCGAGCACGTAGGCCATCCACTGCCCGTCGTTCGAGAACGTCGCGTTCCGGATCCCCCTCCACGAGAGGAGGTCCTCCATGGAGAGCGGGCGCTTGGCCGGCGACCCGGTCGCGGCGACCGGCGTCTGTGCGGCGAGGGGGAACGACAGCGTGAGGAGCAGGAGCGCGGCACCTGCCACGCGCGAGCGGAACGACATCGGGGACTCCGGGTGGGCGGTGCGGAGAACTTGGGCCGCTCGCGTCGGCCGGGTCAACCTGCCGTGCGCCGGAACATCAGGGGATTGTGACCTGGGTCGTTCGACGACGGCGCTCCCGGGTCGTAGAATACCGGACCGCCCACCAGGAGCCTCGATGCACCCGACCGCCCATCGCCGCACCTCCCGCTGGCTCCTCCTGTGCGCGGCGCTGGCGCTGTCGCTGCCCGCGTGGCTCCCGGCGCAGTCGTTCGCGGGCGGGTGGCGCGCCGCGCTGCCCAATGGCAACACGCTCTCGCTCACGCTCGCGCAGACGGGGGCGTCGATCACCGGCACGCTCACGGGCAGCGGCACCACGCTGCGCGTGCAGGCCCAGGCCGACGGGAGCGGATCGTTCGTGGGCACGGCGGCGAGTCAGCAGGGATCGGTGCTCATCGCCGGGGAGTTCCAAGGGGCCGCGCTGCACGTGGTGCTGGCCGAGATGACCGCGGCCGGCACGCCGAACATGGCGTCGGCCTCCGAGGTGATGTTCCAGCGCGGTGCGGGCGCGGAGGCGGCGCCGCCGGTCGCGGCGAATCCGAAGGGCTCGCGTGGGTCGTCTCCCGCGCCTGCGCCGGGCGGCGGCGGTGCGATGCCGGGTGCGATGCCGGGTGCGATGCCGGGCGGCGCGTCAGGAGGTCCGGGGAATGCGATCGCCGAGTCGCCCGCGGACCGTCAGCTCGCGCAGCTCCTCCTCTCCAGCCGCTGGTGCTACATGCGCTACTCCTCCGCGATGGGCGCGACCACCACGGAGAAGGTCGCCTTCGCCGCCGATGGCACGCTCGCCGTCACGGGGAATCGCGAGACGAACACCTCCAACCAGTACGGGTCGTACTACGGCAACTCCGGCGACACGCAGCGCGCCTATTGGCGCGTGCGGAACGGCCAGCTCCTGCTCTCGCAGGACGGGTCGCAATGGGAGGGCACGCCGCTCTCGGTCGCGCCCAACAGCAACGGCGCGCCGATCGTCACCGCGAACGGCAAGGAGTACTCCCGCTGCGACTGAGCGGGACGACCCCGCTCAGCGCGCGAAGCAGTAGAACAGTCCGTTGCCGCCGGTCGCCACGAGGTTCGCCTGGCTGCAGCCGCGCGACGGATGCGCCGAGTTCCAGGAGGTCGGGCGCACGCCGCCGCCCTGCCGGTCGTGATGTCCCACGAACCCGCGCCCGGTGGTCGCGTTGCTGGTCCAGTTGCCGCAGGTGGTGTCGAGCGAGTCGACCGCGAGCGTGCCGTCGGGATTGGAGCCGGTGAGGATGTCGTGCGTGTTGGGCGTGTCGCCGCGGCCGTTGACCTTCTCGCCCTTCTCGTTCAGGCTGTTCTCCTTGCCCGTCATCGCCGCCTCGCTGTGGAGCTGCTCGAGGTTGGCGGCGACGAGCACGCCCTTGGCGTTGTACCACGGGCCGGCACCGATGCGATCGCGCGCGTTGACCGCGGGCATGCCGCCGGCCGCCGCCGCACTGAGGTAGGCGCGCCACTCGCGCCCGCGCACGCCCGCCGCCTCGGCGAGCGTATGGCAATGGCGGTCCGCGCCGGCGAGGCCACCGAGGTTGGCCCCGTCACCCGAGCCGACGCTCGTGATGAAGAAGCTCATCGTGGGCTGCGCGCCCTCGGCGCGGGCGCCGATGACGAAGGCCGTGGCGGTGGCGAGGGCAGCGATCGGGAGGAGACGGCGCATCGGGACTCCGGAGTGAGGGCAGGCGCGAAAGATGGGAGCCCGCGCACGAGGCGGCAATCATGCCGCGCGCGCCGCCCGAGCGCCGGGAGTCGGCTACATTCCGCAGGCGTCACCTCGCCCGTGACGTCCTACCACCCGCCGGGAGCCGCCCGTGCCCAAGAAGAAGCGGACCAAGACATCGCGCGCCGTCGCTGCGCCGCGGGCCACCGCGCCGCGCACGCCGACCGTCCTCACCGGCCAGGCCGAGGACTATCTGAAGGCGATCTACGAGCTCGAGCAGAAGGGCACGCCTGCCGGCACGAATGACATCGCGGGGCGACTCGGGATCGCCGCGGCGAGCGTGAGCGGCATGGTCCAGCGTCTCGGGCGCCTCGGGCTCGTGCGCGCCGAGCGCTATCGCGGGGCGCGCCTCACGGTCGCCGGCCGCGCCGCGGCGCTGCAGCTGATCCGTCGGCATCGCATCATCGAGTGCTACCTGGTGGAGCGGCTCGGCTTCGGGTGGGAGGATGTGCACGACGAGGCGGAGCGCCTGGAGCACGCGGCGAGCGACGAGCTCATCACGCGGATGGCCGCCGCGATCGGGAATCCGACGGCCGACCCGCACGGGGCCCCGATCCCGACCGCCTCCGGTGAAGTGGACGAGACCCGGTTGCCGAGCATCGCCGAGCTGGCGGAGGGGGAGCAGGCGACCGTGGTGCGGATGTCGGACCGCGATCCGGCCTTCCTGCGGTACCTCGACGGCCTGGGGATCCGTCCGGGTGCAACGGTGCAAGTCGTTGCCAAGGCGCCATTTGGGGGCCCATTGACGGTCCTGGTCGGTGGGGCGGAGCACGGGGTCGGAACTTCGGCGGCGAGTCAGGTGTTCATACGGAGTCGCCGGTAGTTCACCTGTAAACCACTCGTTGGAGCCGTGCCCATGAAGCGTTGGATCCCCGCCCTCGTGCTCGTCCCCATGCTCGCCGCCGCCTCATCGCTCGCCCCGGTGGCGTACGTGCGCGACGAGGCGCACTCGCGCATCAACTTCATCGCGCACTCCCGCCTCGTCGATGCGCTCGGCACGTTCGACAAGTGGGATGCGAACATCATGTTCGACGCCGAGCGCCTCGAGAACTCGACGGTCGAGATCGTCATCGACGCGAAGAGCATCAACACGCGCGTGGACATGCGCGACGGGCATCTCCGCAGCGATGCCTTCTTCGCTACGGATTCGTTCCCGACGATCACGTTCAAGTCGGCGATCGTGAACCCGCTCGGCGGCGACCGCGTGAACATCACGGGCGACCTGACCATCCGCGGCCGCACCAAGCGCATCACCATCCCCTCGCGCCTGATGTTCTTCGACGCGGAGAAGAAGATGGGCCGCGTGAAGGGTGCCACGACGATCTACCGCGAGGAGTTCGGCGTGTCGTTCAATCCGCCGGTGAACCCGATCGAGCCCGAGGTCGAGATCCAGTTCGACATCACGTTCAAGGCGAAGTAAGCCTCGCGGGCGATCGGGAGATGAGCGGGGCGTGCCCGGAACGGGCGCGCCCCGCTTACCGTTCGTGCATCGTGGCCCTCCCCCCGCGCGTCCCGCTCCTCATCGCCTCGCTCGTGCTCGCCGGTCCGCTCGCGGGTCCTCTCGCGGCGCAGGCCGCGGTGGCACCCGGGCGCACGATCGCCATCGACGAGCGCCTCGCGGCGACGGCGGGGCTCTCGGTCGGCGATCGCGTGGTCCTCGGCCCGGTCGCCGGTTCGCCGGGGGACACGGTGCGCATCGTCGCGATCACGCGGCGCGGGGCGGATCCGAGCGAGGTGGCGCGCAGCGAGTTCAAGGTGCGCCTCCATCTCGAGCACCTCCAATCGCTCGCGGGCTCGGGGGACCGCGTGGGCCGGTTCGCCGTGCAGTCCTCCCCCGCGAGTTCGCCCGCCGCGGTCTCGGCGGCCATCAACGCCGCCGCGTTCGGATTCCGGGCCTATCCCGCCGCCGAGGTCGCGGTGGAGACCTCGGCGACCTTCCGCGTGGTGAACCGCTTCCACCGGGCGATCGGCATCATCACGATAGTCGCGAGCGCGATCTTCCTGCTCTGCATCACGCTCCTCAAGGTCGATGAGCGCCGTCGCGACATGGGGGCGCTGCGGCTCCTCGGCATCTCCCGCGCATCGGTCGTGCGCGCGGTGGTGCTCGAGTCGTCGCTCGTCGCGCTCGTGGGGAGCGTGATGGGGGCCGGCATCGGCTGGGTGGCGTCGTGGCTGGTGAACTGGCACTACCAGGGCGTCTACGCCACGCCGCTGCGCTTCGCGATCGTCACGCCGGGGATCGTCGCGTTCGCCGTGACGCTCTCGCTCGCGCTCGGCGTGGTGAGCGGATGGTTCGCCGCGCAGCGCCTCGTGCGCCGCGCGCCACTGGAGCTCGTCGGGCGATGATGCTCCGCCTCGCGTTCGCCACGCTCGTGCGCCGCCGGGCGCGGACCGCGCTGACGGTGGCGGGGGTCACCGTCGCCGCGGCGATGCTGCTCGACATGGTCATGCTCGGCTCGGGGATGCGCGAGAGCTTCCGCGGCTTCATCGAGCAGCAGGGGTTCCAGCTCCGCATCACGCCGCGCGGGACGATGCCGTTCGACTCCGAGACGACGGTGGGCGGTGCGGCCGCCCTCGCGGACCGGATCGCCGCCGATCCCGACGTGGTGCGCGTCGCGCCGTTGCTCGGCACCCGGATCTTCACGCGCCGCGCCGCCGACGACTCGGTCACGGCGGGGTTCCTCCTCGGGCTCCGGCCCGAGGTGCAGGGCGACTACGTGCTCGCCGAGGGGCGCGAGATCGCGGCCGACGACGAGATGGTGGTGAACGGCGCCTGGCTCGCGGCGACCGGGCACGCGCTCGGGGACACGGTCGAGGTCGCCCAAGGGTGGGAGCCGCAGATGCGGCGGCTCCGCGGGACGCGCACGGTGCGCATCGTCGGGCGCGGGCGCTTCGTCATGCTCGCCGGTGGCGAGCGCGCCGCGGCGCTCCGCATCGGCACGGTGCAGGCGATGGGCGGCGATGCGCTGCGCGACCGCGCGTCGGTGATGCTCGTCGCGACGCGCGAGGGGGCGGCGATCGAGGCGGTGCGCCGCCGGCTGGAGGCGAGCGATCCGCGCATCAGCGCGCTCTCGACGGCCGCGGCCCTCAAGTTCGTTGATGAGCGCCTCAGCTACTTCCGCCAGCTCGCGTTCATCCTCGCGTCGGTCTCGCTGGCGGTCGGATTCCTGCTCGTCACCACGCTCGTCACCGTCTCGGTGAACGAGCGCCTCGGGGAGATCGCGGTGATGCGCGCGATCGGCGTGGCGCGGTGGCGGATCGTCGCGCAGGTGATGGCGGAGGGCGTCGCGCTCTCGTTCGTCGGCGCGACGCTGGGCGTCGGGCTCGGGCTCGTCACGGCCCGCTGGCTCAACGGCATCCTCGCGGCCTTCCCGGGACTCCCGGCGGCCTTCGACTTCTTCCTCTTCGAACCGAGCGCGGCGATCCGTTCGCTCGGCCTGCTCGTGCTCTGCGGCATCGCCGCCGGGGCCTGGCCGGCCTGGCGCGCGGCGACGCTCCCCATCGCGCAGACGCTGCGCGAGGAGGCGGTGGCATGACCGATCCGCAGGTGTCCCCGTCGCGCGCCGCCG
>JBGATT010000032.1:0-44937 GCA_044229035.1 Gemmatimonadaceae bacterium
AAGGTGACCGTCGGGGGCCGCGCGGAGCGCGCGAGCTTCCGCTGCGAGGCGGACGAGACGCTCTCGGTGACCATCACCCCGCCGCCCGGGCGCGAGATCGTCGCCGAGCGGATCGACGTGCGTGTCGCGTTCGAGGACGAGGAGATCGTCGTCGTCGACAAGCCCGCGGGGATGGTGGTGCACCCCGCACCCGGGAACTGGACCGGGACGCTCGTGAACGCGCTCATGGGGCGCGGCCAGGGACTCGCGGCGGGGGGCGGGCCGGAGCGCGCCGGACTCGTGCACCGGCTCGACAAGGAGACATCGGGCCTCCTCATCGTCGCCAAGACCGACCGGGCCCACCGGACGCTGAGCGCCGCGCTCGCCGCCCGGCGGATCACCCGGCGGTACGCCTGTCTCGCGTGGGGGCACCTCGACCAGGACCGCCTCTCGGTCGACAAGCCGCTGGGGCGCGACCCGAACGACCGGACGCGGGTCGCGGTCCGGCCGGAGGGACGGACCGCGCGGACCGACTTCGAGCGCCTCGCCCGCTTCGACTCCGCCGACCTCCTCCGCGCGCACCTGCACACCGGCCGCACTCACCAGATCCGTGTCCATCTGGCCTCGATCGGCCATCCGGTGGTGGGTGACGACACTTACGGGGGAGGGGGCGGCCGCCGGCTCGTGGGCCTCCCACCCAAGCGGCATTTCCTTCATGCCGCCTGGCTCGTCTTTACTCACCCGGTGTCGGGGGTCCTCATGGACCTCCGGTCGCCGCTCCCTGACGACCTCAAGCGTTCGCTCGCGACCGCGGCGGGTGAGCCCGATTGGTTTGCCCACCCAGATCCCCTGGAGTACCTTGGCTTCTATAGAGCGAACGGGTGAGAGTGCGGCGCCCCGGTACCTCGTCGTCGAGGCCGGGGGGCAGCGTTTCGCCTGGGAGCTCGCGGCCATCCGGGAGATCGTGCCGGCGCGTGCGGTCACGCGCCTGCCGGGCTCGCCGGAATGGGTGCTGGGGCTGCTCAACCTCCGCGGCACGGTGCTGACGGTCGTCGACCTGGCGACGCGGCTCGGCCTCCGCGCGGGAGATGCGGCGTCGATAGTCGTCCTTGACGTGGAGGCGCGGACGCTCGGGGTACGGGTGGACCACGTCCGCGTGGTGGCCAACGCCGAGGAGGCCACGGTCGAACCGGTGGAGGCCGCGCGTGCGGCCGATGGGCTGGTGATGGGGATGGTGCGGCTGGCAGACGGTCCGGCGGCGCTGGTCGATGCCGCGGAACTCTGCCGGACGGTGCTCGCGACGGCGTGATCTGGCACTCCAACTGCTGATGGGGGGAACGTGGCTCCGACGGTTCTGATCTGTGATGACGCGATCTTCATGCGCACGATGGTCGGCGACATCCTGCAGCAGGCGGGATTCGAGATCGTCGGCGAGGCCGAGACGGGCTCGCAGGCGGTGGACAAGTACAAGCAGCTGCGGCCCGACCTCGTGACGATGGACATCGTCATGCCGGACATGGGCGGCATCGACGCGGTGCGCGAGATCACGCGCTTCGACCCGAACGCGAAGGTGCTGATGTGCAGCGCGATGGGGCAGCAGAGCCTCGTCGTCGAGGCGATCCAGGCCGGGGCGAAGGACTTCGTGGTGAAGCCCTTCCAGCCGAGCCGGGTGCTGGAGGCGGTGCAGCGGGTCCTCGGCTGACCGGCCGGTCCCGCGTCCCGCCCTCCGTCCCCAGCCCGCCGCCCCTTCGTGGACCGCTCCCGCTACGCCGACCTCTTCCGCACCGAGAGCCGTGAACAGCTCTCCGCGATCAATCGCGCCCTGCTCTCGCTCGAGCAGGGTGAGGCGGCGCGCGAGCCGGTCGACGCGATCTTCCGCGGCGTGCACACCATCAAGGGGATGAGCGCGACGATGGGCTACACCGGCGTCGCCGAGTTCTCGCACGAGCTCGAGTCGCTGCTCGACAAGGTGCGCTCGGGCGAGCAGATGCTGTCCACGGAGCTGATGGACGCCTTCTTCTCCGCCGCCGATGCCCTCGAGGACGGGATCGAGCAGGCGCAGGAGGACGCGCCGATGACGCCGGCGATGCACAAGGTGATCGAGCGCCTGCATGACCTCGCCGGGGGCCGCTCGACGTCGGAGTTCCGCGTCTTCCGCAAGAGCGACGTCTTCCGCGTGACGTCGGAGTTCCAGGTGCCGGGACTCGCGGCGGAGCCCGCATCGGCCCCGATCGCCCCGGACGCGGCGCAGCAGACGGTCGTGGTGCGCGTCGGACAGGCGAGCAGTGCGCTGCTGCCGGGCGTGCGCGGCTTCATGGTCGTGCAACGCCTGAAGGCGCTCGGCGAGGTGACCGCCTGCGAGCCCGCGGTCGAGGTGCTCCAGGCGGCGACGGTGCCGCAGCGCATCACGATCACGCTGCGGACCGCGGCCGACAGCTCGGCGCTGGAGCAGGCGGTCCGCGGGGCGGGCGACGTGGAGACGGTGACCATCGAACGGCGCGCGACCCCCGCCGCCGTCCCGGTGATCCCGGTGCCGCCGCCGCTGCCCGGGGGCGGAGCGCCGCTCGCGCGCCGCGCGTCGGACCAGGGGGCGCCGTTCGGGCGCCGCGCGAGCGACGCGCTCGCCGACGAACTGCTCACGACGGCCGAGCGGGCGTCGCCGGTGCAGCGGACACGGCACGTGCGCATCGAGCTCTCGCGCCTCGACACGCTCCTGAACCTCATCGGCGAGCTCGTGATCGTGCGCGGACGGCTGCAGGCCCTCGTGCGCGGCCTGCCCGAGCCGGCGCTGCACGAGGCGGTCACCGATGCCTCGCGCCTCGTGACCGAACTGCAGACGGAGATTATGACGAGCCGTCTCGTGCCGGTGGGGCAGATCTTCGACCGCTTCCCCCGACTCGTGCGCGACCTGGCGCGGCAGCTCGGCAAGGAGATCGCCTTCGTCGTCGAGGGCAAGGAGATCGAGCTCGACCGGTCGGTGCTCGACGAGCTCGGCGAGCCGGTGGTGCATCTGCTCCGCAACGCGATCGACCACGGCCTCGAGGCCCCGGAGACGCGCGAGGTGCAGGGGAAGCCGCGGGGCGGCATGCTCACGCTCGCCGCGGCGCGCGACCGGTCGGCGGTGCTCATCACCGTGCGCGACGACGGCAAGGGGATCGACCGCGCGCGCGTGCTGCAGCGCGCGCTGGAGCTCGGGCTCGTCGAGGCGGGCACGTCGCGCCTGGACGACGCGGCGCTCATGATGTGCATCGCCCACCCCGGCTTCTCCACCAAGGAGCAGGTGACCGAGGTCTCGGGGCGCGGCGTGGGGATTGACGCGGTGCAGAGCCGCGTGCGCGCGCTCGGCGGGTCGCTCGGCATCGAGACGGAACCGGGGAAGGGGACGTCGGTGACCATCCGGCTCCCGGTCACGCTGGCGATCGTGCGGGCGCTGCTCGCGCGCGTGGGGGACGAGCGCTACGCGCTGCCGCTCACGCATGTGCGCGAGACGATGGAGCGCCGCCCGACGACGATCACGCAGGTGCAGGGGAAGGAGGTCTTCGTGCTGCGGGACGAGGTGCTCCCGATCCTCCGCCTGCGCGACGTGGTGCAGCTGTCGGGCGCGGGGGCGGGGCTGGAGGAGATCGTGGTGATCGAGCGCGGCGACCGCCGCGCCGGTCTCGTGGTGGATGAGCTCACCGGACAGGAGGACATCGTGGTGAAGTCGTTCGACGCGGTGCGTGATGGCGCCTCGCTCTTCAGTGGCGCGACGATCCTGGCGGACGGCGCGCCCGCGCTCATCGTGGACGTGGGGAGCCTCCTGTGACCACGCCGACCGGGGAGGACCTCCGCGCCCTCACGCCCCGCCAGCTCGACGCGCTGCGCGAGGTGGCGAACATGGGCGCCGGCCATGCGGCCACGGCGCTCTCGACGATGACCGGCCAGCAGATCATGATCAGCGTGCCACGCCTCACGGTGGCGGCGCTCGACGAGATCCCGAACCAGATCGCCGCGCCGGAGGAACCGGTCGCGGCGGTGCTGATGCGCATGGAAGGGGACCTCACCGGCCTCACGCTGCTCGTCTTCCCGCACCCGATCGCGCTCCGGGTGGCGGGCCTCATGATGCGGAAGCCGGTCACCGCCCTCGGCGCCATCGAGGAGTCGGCGATCCGCGAGGCGGGGAACATCCTCAGCGCCGCGTACCTCAACGCCCTCGCCGACTTCATGGGGATGACGCTGCTCCCCTCGCCGCCTAGCCTCGCCGTGGACATGAGCGATGCGGTCCTCTCGTCCACCTACGTCGAGAGCGCGCAGGGCGCGACGCACCTCATGTGCGTGGAGAGCGAGTTCCACCTGCAGGAGGCGCAGGAGCGCCTCCGCGGGTTCTTCCTGCTCCTCCCCGACCCGGCGAGTCTGCGCCGGATCCTCCAGACCATCCGGGTCGCGTGACCGAGCCCGCCGTCACCCGCATCTCGGAACGGGACCGCGACGTCCTGCGCGGTTTCGCGCGGCGCATCGATCCGTCCGATGCGGGGGCGCACAACAACCTGGGGGTGCTCTACTTCAACAAGGGGCTCTACCAGGAGGCCGTCGCCTGCTTCACGCAGGCGCTCGAGCTCGACCCCAAGATGCAGGTCGCCCAGCGCAACCTCGAGGTCGCGTACTTCAACACCGGGTACTACGACCAGCGCGTGAGCGAGCTGCGCGAACGGATCCGGCAGCGCCCCGAGGACCGTGACGCGCGCTGGGACCTCGGCCGCGCCTTCGCGCTGCTCGGCCAGCACGAGGATGCGCTCCCGGAGTTCCGCGCGATCCTCCAGGCGCGGCCGAACGACGTCGCGGCGATGATCCAGCTGGGCCTCTCCGAGAAGGCGAGCGGCCGGCTGGGCGATGCGCTCCTCTGGTTCCGTCGCGCGCTCCAGGTCGATCCGCACAGCTCGATCCTGCACCTCTACGTCGGCGAGGCCCTCTACAACCAGGGTGCCACGGAGGAGGCCCTCGCCGCGCTGCGGCGCGCGATCCAGCTCAATCCGGACAATCCCGACGCGCACTTCCTGCTCTCCTTCGTGCTCGGCGACCTCGGCCAGCACGCCGAGGCGGGGGAGGCGAGCAAGCGGGCGGTGCACCTCAATCCCTCGCTCAAGCGCGCGCAGGCGAACCTCTCGCTCGACCAGTACGACCCCAAGAAGTACGAGGCCCTGCTGCCGGGCCGGCAGGCGCGCCGCTCGCAGCAGCAGATGGCCATCGCCGAAGGGGAGCCGCTCGCGCAGTACGCGCTGGGGCTCGCCTACCGCCAGCAGGGCTACGTCGCCGAGGCGATGAAGGCCTACCAGAACGCGCTCGAGCGTGGCGAGGACCGGCAGCTCGTCATGCAGGCGATGGCGGAGCTGCACCTGATCCAGAAGGACCCCAAGCCGGCGATCGAGCTGTACGACACGCTGCTCGCCGACCGGCCCGACAGCCCGAAGCTCTGGAACGAGCGCGGCGTGGCGCTGCACCAGGTGGGGCAGCACCTCGAGGCGGCGGCGAGCTACCACCACGCGCTCGAGGTGGAGCCGCGCTACGCGCTCGCGCGCAACAACCTCGGCGTCGCCTACTTCCACGCCGGGCAGGCCGACGACGCCATCGACGCCTTCCGGTCGGCGCTCAAGAGCGATCCGCACTTCGTGAAGGCGCGGCTCAACCTCGCCCTGCTGCTCACGCGGCACCGGCGCTACCAGCTCGCGCTCGAGGCGTACCGGCAGGTGCTGGAGTCGGCGCCGGAGAACGCGACGGCCTGGAACGGCGTGGGCATGGTGCTGGCCGAGCTGCGCAAGTTCGAGGACGCGCGCACCGCCTTCGCGCGCGCCATCCAGGCCAAGCCCGAGTTCGCCGAGGCGCACTACAACCTCAGCTTCACGCTCTCCAACCTCGGCGACTTCGACGGTGCGCTGCGCGAGACCAAGCTCGCGCTCGAGCTCGACCCGTACTACGTCCCGCAGAAGTTCTCCCTCGCGATCGACCTCGAGTACGAGGACCCCGACCTCTCGGTGGTCCCCGACCTCGGCGGCGAGCACCGGATGACGGAGGAGGTGGACACCTTCACCTTCGATCCGACGCTGCTCGACTCGCTCTTCACCGAGCTCGCGCCGCCTCCCGAGGCGACGCCGTTGCCGCTGGAGAGCGATCCCTACCGACTCGCCGCCGACTTCCTCTCCAAGGGCCTCACCGACCGCGCGATGGCCGAGACGCGCCGCGCGCTCGCGCGCGGCGCCGACCCCGTGACCGGGAACGTGCTCCTCGGCGAGGCCCTCGGACGGCAGGGCGCGTGGGGCGACGCGCTCGAGCGCTTCGAGGAGGCGCGGTCGCGCGACGCGGGCCACGCCGGCGCGTTGCGCGGCCAGGTGCAGGCGCTGCTCGCGCTCGGGCGCGGCGAGGAGGCGGGGACCGTCGCCGAGGGGCTCGCCTCGATCGCGCCGGACGACGCCGATGCGCTCCTGCTGCTGGCGAGTGCGCGCTTCGAGGCGGGGGATGCGGACGGCGCGCTCCGGGCGCTCGCGCACGCCCGCGAGGTCGCGCCGCATCGCGCCGACGTCCTGCGCGGCATCGGCAACACCACGCGCGCGCTCGGCGACCTCGACGAGGCCATCGCCGCGTACCGGCACGCGCTGGCGCTCGACGAGGACTTCGCGGCGGTGCGCTTCGACCTCGCGCAGCTCCTCATGCAGCGCGGGCTCTTCAGCGAGGCCGAGCACGAGCTCACCCTCGCGCTCGACGCGGTGCCGACCTACGCCGACGCGACCCTCGCGCTGGCGGGCGTGTACCGCGCGACGAGCCGGCCGCGAGAGGCGCTGGTCCTGCTCGTGGAGTTCCTCGAGCGCGACCCGTACAGCTTCACCGGCCTCCTCGCGCTGGGCGAGCTGCTCTTCGAGCAGGGCCGGATGGCCGATGCCGCCGTCGCGATCCAGCGGATCCTGCGCTTCGACGAGTCGCACGTGGGCGCGATCTTCCACCAGGGGTTGCTGCTCGCCGCGCAGGAGCGCTTCCGCGAGGCGCTCGCGAGCTGGCGGCGCGTGGCGATGCTCGCGCCCGAGAGCGAATGGGCGCGTCGCGCCTTCCGCGAGAGCCGGAAGGTGCAGCACCGGCTCGAGGGCGGGGAGGGCTAGTGGCGATCGAAGGCCCGCTCCAGGAGCTCGGCATCCACGACGTCTTCCAGCTGCTCGACCTGAGCCGGAAGACGGGGACGCTGACCGTGGTCTCGGAACTCCGGGACAACGAGGGGACGGTCCTGTTCGAGAACGGCAAGATCGTGAGCGCGAACATCCGCTCCAACCCGCACCGGCTGGGCGACCTCCTCATCCGGTCGGGGCGCCTGACCGACGCCGACATGGCGCGCGCGCAGGCGGCGCAGCAGCGCGGCGACGGCCGGCGGCTCGGCGAGATCCTCGTCGCGCTCGGGCTCGTCACGCGCAAGGAGATCGAGCGGCAGGTGCGGCTGCAGATCGAGGCGGTCGTCTTCGAGCTCATGTCCTGGCGCGAGGGGCACTTCCGCTTCCAGGAGGGGATCGACGACGGGCATTGGCGCGACTGGACCGTCGCCTTCCCGACGGAATCGCTGCTCATGGAGGGGGCGCGGCGCATCGACGAGTGGTCGCGCATCGCCGACCGTGTGCCGAATCTCGCGATGGTCCCGTACCTCACGCCGCCCGACGAGGACCATCCTCCGCTGCTCGACCTGCTCCCGAGTGAATGGCAAGTGCTCTCGATGATCGACGGGATCCATGACCTCCGCGAGATCGCGACGACGCTCGCGATGAGCGAGTTCGACGTCGCGCGCATCACCTACGGGATGGTGAGCACCGGCGTGATCCGCCTCCGGCAGTCGGAGCGGATCTCGCGGCAGACGCCGCTCCCGATGGAGCCGAAGCCGGCCGATGCGCGGCTCACGCCGGTGGACATGACGGTCGAGCCGCTGCGGCGCGGCGCCGCGGCCTTCCGCCGCGGCGAGTTCAGCGAGGGGATCGCCGTCTGGTCGCAGTTCACCAAGTCGGTCCCGCAGTACCCGGGGATCGCCGCCATCCGCGAGGCGATCGCCGCGGCGACGACGCTGCGCGACATCCTCGCCCGGGAGGTGCCGGATGTCCGGTGACGACATCCACGCCATGAGCGAGACGCTCGCCAAGGACCCGGCGAGCCTCGTCTTCCTGCCGCTGGCCGAAGCGCTCCTCATGCGCGGCGACCTGGCGCGCGCCGCGCGCGTCGCCTCGCGCGGCGCGCAGCGGCATCCGGCGCGGCTCGACGCGCACGACCTCGTCGCGCGTGTCGCCCTGGCCATGGGCGACGAGCCGCGCGCCGAGGAGGCGTGGGGCGACGTGCTGCGCATCGACGCGACCTTCGGCACGGCGCACCGCGGCATCGGACTGCTGCGCTACCGGCAGGGACGGCTCGACGAGGCGCGCGACCATCTCGCGTACGCGGCGCACCAGGACCCGGGTGACAACGTCGTCCGCGCCGCGCTCGAGGCGGTGCACGGCGTGATCGCGCAGCGCGATGCCGCCGGCTCGGCCGGCGCGCTCGCGGCGATCGCGCCCGACGTCGCGAGCCCCGACACGATCCTCGACGACGCGGTCGCGTCGGCCGAGGCGGCGGCGGGGATCACGCCGGTGAATGCCGAGCCCGGGCCGCGCGCGTCGGCGTACGTCGCGCATCCGTCCACGCTGCGCGCCTCCAACCCCGCGGCGCCGGCCGCCGCGGCGGACGAGGTGGTGGGGAACGATCCGCACGGTGACGAGCCGTCGCGGCTCTTCGACCTCGTGCTCGAGGACAGCAAGCAGGTCGCGCTCCTGCTCGACAGCGACGGGCTCGTCGCGGCGGGCAGCTATGTGACCGGCGAGGGACGCGATCTCGGCAGCGAACTGGGCGCGCACCTGAGCGGCGTGGGGGAGGAGGCCGAGCGCGCGATGCGCCACTTCAAGCTCGGCCTCTGGCACCGCATGGTGATCGAGACCGAGGCGGCGACGATCGAGATGGCCCCGACCGACAAGGGCGCCGTGCTCGTCGCCGCGTCGAAGGAGGTGCCGCTCGGCTTCGTGCGGCGCACCCTCGAGCGCTGCCTTGCCGTCGCCCGGCAGTGGCTGGGGGAGGGCTGATGAGCCAGTTCGCCCCGCTCATCTCCGGCGTCACGCGCCACCGCGGCGTGCAGGCCTGCCTCGTCGTCGCGGCCGAGGACGGCATCCTCGTCGACGGCACCGCGCACGTCGGCGTCGGCACCTCGGCCTTCGCCGCGCTCACCGCCTCGCTCTATCGCAAGGCGGCGCGCGCCGCCGAGTCGGCGGGCTTCGGCGCCGTCACCTACTTCGAGCTCGAGGCCGAGCGCGGGCGGGTGATGGCCGCGGGACGGAACGGGCTCGTGATCGTGGCGGTGGCCGAGCCGCGCGTGAACGTCGGGCTCCTGCGCGTCGAACTCGTGCGCGCGGCGGAGGGCCTGTGATCCGCCACTCGGTGATGGTGGGCTGGGCGGACGGCCCCTTGAAGCGTTATGTGGACGATGCCCGCCTCCAGTTCACGGTGCTCATGCACCGGAGCGGGCAGGTGCTGGCGCAGCATGGGTTCCAGAGCCGGATGGACGTCCAGACGGCCTGTGCCCTCTCCGCGGCGATCAACGCCACCGCCGATTCGCTCGGCACGATGATCGACGGCGCGCCGTTCCGCGGCCTGCACTACGCCGGCGCGGCGCGGCAGATCCACCTCGCCCAGCTCCACGTGGGCGACGGTGTGCTGCTGCTCCTCTCGGTCTTCGACCGGGAGAGCTCCCTCGGTATCGTTCAGCTCTACCTCGACGAACTGCACGCCGCGCTCGCCGCGTCGGCGCCGGCCGACGAGGACGCCCCGCCCGCGCTCGCGGAGGACTTCGAGCGCGACCTCAACACCAACCTCGCCGCCCTGTTCGGGAAGCGCTGATGCCCCTCGTTTCCCGCCCTCGTCACCGGACCCGCCCGTGAGCCTCGTCAACTACGCGACGCGCGAGATCACCTGCAAGATCGTCTACTACGGCCCCGGACGGTCGGGGAAGACGACGAACCTGCACTACATCTACGGGCAGGTGCCGGGGGACCGGAAAGGCCAGATGGTGTCGCTCGCGACGCAGACCGACCGCACCCTCTTCTTCGACTTCCTGCCGATCGACCTCGGGACCATCTCGGGCTTCACCACGCGCTTCCAGCTGTACACGGTGCCCGGCCAGGTCTACTACCAGACCACCCGCAAGCTCGTGCTCCAGGGGGCCGACGGTGTCGTCTTCGTCGCTGACAGCCAGGCGCGGCAGCTCGACGAGAACATCGAGAGCTTCCAGGACCTCCACGCGAACCTCGCCGAGCAGGGCGTGGACGCGCGGCAGATGCCGCTCGTCATCCAGTACAACAAGACGGACCTGCCCCCCGAGATCATCACGCCGATGGCGGAGCTCGACGAGGTGCTCAACTTCCGCAACGTCCCGTCCTTCCCGGCCGACGCGCTGCACGGACCGGGCGTCTTCGAGACGCTGCGGGGCATCTCCGAGCAGGTGCTGCGTCGCCTGAGCACGGGGGAGCGGCGGTAGCATGCGGCTCGATCCTCGGCTGACCTTCGACCGGTTGGTGGTCGGCGCGGCGAATCGCCTCGCCAGCGCCGCCGCGCACGCGGTCGCCGAGGCGCCGGGCTCCACCTACAACCCGCTCTTCATCTACGGCGGCTCGGGACTCGGCAAGACGCATCTCCTCACCGCCTCGGCGCACCTGCTCCTGCAGGTCCAGCCCGATGCGCAGGTGATGGCGCTCACGATGGACGAGTTCAGCGAGCAGTTCTACGCCGCCGTATCGGCCGGCGAGACCTCGGTCTTCGGCGGACGGCTCGCCCGCGTCGACCTGCTCGTGCTCGACGACCTCCAGTTCCTCACCGGCCGCCGCGAGATGCAGGCCGAGCTGCTGCGCGTCTTCACCGCGATGCAGGAGGCCGGCCGCCAGATCATCTGCGCGAGCGACCGCCCGCCCGGCGAGATCAGCGACGTCGACGAGCGCCTCATCCAGCGGCTCTCGGGCGGACTCGTCGTCGATGTCGGCGCCCCCGAGTACGAGGCCCGCGTCGCGATCCTCCGCACCGCCTGCCGCGACCGCGGCGTGGTGGTGCCCGATGGCGCGATCGACGGCCTCGCCAAGCGCAGCGTGGTCTCGGTGCGCGAGCTGCAGGGCGCGCTCAACCAGTGGATCGCCAAGCAGACGCTCGGCGGCGCGCGCGAGACGGTGACCCGCACGCCGAGCCCCGGGGCATCCGGCGGGCACAGCCGCTCCGGCGAGTTCCTGAGCTTCCTCACCGACGTCGCGAGCGCCGTGCAGTCGCACGTCGAGTCGTGGCAGGTGCGGCTGCGCGAGACGATCGCCTACTGGAGCGGCGAGGGGTATCGCACCGCGGTGCTCGAGCGGGCGCTGCAGCTGCCCAAGGACCCCGACGTCCCGGCGCTCGTCGCGGTGTACGTCGAGGCGGTCGAGCACCTGCGCGCGCTCGAGGCCGAGGCGACCAAGGTGGACCGCGCGCTCGGCGGGCACGCGCTCTTCCGCGACCCCGAGCGCCTCGCCGAGGCCGAGGACTTCGTGGAGCGGGCGCTTGCGGGGGAGATGCCGCCGGCCGGCCCCAATCCCGCCTTCACCCGCAGCGGCTTCGACGTCGGCGCGGCGAACCAGCTCGCGGCGCACGCCGCCGACGCGGTGATCGCGCAGCCGGGCACGCGGTACAACCCGCTGCTCATCACCGGTGCGAGCGGCGTGGGGAAGACGCACCTCGTGCACGCGATCGGCAACGCGATCGCCGCGGCCGCGCGCCCGGGCTTCGCCGTGGGCTGCGTCCACGCGCAGGCGCTCGTCGACGAGCTCATCCAGGCGATCGAGACCGGCACCGTCGAGCGGTGGCGCAACCGCTATCGCGCCGCCGACGCGCTCATCGTGGACGATGTGCAGTTCCTCGCCGGAAAGGAGCGGACGCAGGACGAGTTCTTCCTCGTCTTCAACGAGCTCGCCGAGGCGGGGAAGCAGATCATCCTCTCGAGCGACCGGACGGCGGCGGAGATCCCCGACCTCGCCGCGCGGCTGCGCTCGCGCTTCGAGGGCGGGCTCACCGCCGAGATCCAGCCGCCCGACCGCCCGCTGCGCGAGCAGCTGGTCGCGCGCTTCCTCGGCCAGCTCGGGCGCCCCGCGCCGACCGAACTGCTCGACATCGTCTGCGATCCGCCGGTGGCGAGCGTGCGCGAGCTCATCGGCGTGGTGAACCGGCTGGCCGCCGCGGCCGACGCGCGCGAGGGCGGCGTCGAGCGGCGTCCCGCGCGCGAGGAGCTCGGCCTCGGTGCCGACGCCACGACGACGATGGCACCGGCGGCGGCCGCCGTCGCCGCGGGCGATCGCACCTTCCTCGACCGCGAACGCGTGGTCTGGGACTGGCCCGACGTCACGGCGCGCCTCATCGAGGATCTCCGGTAATGGCGATCCGCGGCTCCCTCAAGGAAGCGTCGCTCCCCGACGTGCTGCAGCTGCTCTCCATGGGCAAGAAGAGCGGCTGCCTCTCGGTGTCGCATCGCAACAACTTCGGCTCGATCTTCTTCGACAAGGGCCGCATCTCGTATGCGTCCATCGTCAACCGCCGCGACCGCATCGGCGACATCCTCGTGAAGAGCGGCGTGCTCCAGCAGGAACAGCTCGATGCCGCCATCGCCAAGCAGGACAAGGCGCGCGGCAAGCGCCTCGGCGAGCTGCTCGTGGACGAGGGGATGATCTCGCGCGAGGAGCTGCACGGCCAGATCCGCATCCAGATCGAGGAGGCGGTCTACTTCCTCTTCACCTGGGCCGAGGGGACCTTCAACTTCGAGTCGGACATCCGGCCCGAGGAGCAGGACTTCCTCGTCTCGATCAACCCCGAGTCGCTGCTCCTCGAGGGCGCGCGTCGCGTCGACGAGTGGAGCCTCATCGAGAAGAAGGTCCCGTCGTTCGACATCGTGTTCGAGATCGACCGGCAGCGCATGGGCGAGATGGGGGAGAAGCTCACCGAGGCGCAGCAGTCGCTGCTGCCGCTCATCGACGGCCGGCGCGACGTCGCCTCGCTCGTGGACGAGTCGGGGCTCGTGGAGTTCGAGGTCGGCAAGGCGCTCTTCGGGCTCGCGACGGCGGGCTTCCTGCACCGCGTGGGCAAGACGAAGCCGCAGGAGGAGGTCGCCGCCGAGCAGCGGGTGGAGGAGCACCGCAACCTCGGCGTGGCCTTCTACAAGACGGGGATGCTCGACGAGGCGGTGCGCGAGTTCCGCCGCGTCGCCGAGCTGCGTCCCGACGACCTCGGCGCGCGCTTCTATCTCGGGCTGTCGCACCTGCGCCTGGGGAAGTGGTCGGAAGCGCTCACGCACCTCGAGGTCGCGGCACGGCATCGGCTCGCGAAGGCCGGCGTGTATGTCGACCTCGCGCTCGCCCTCGAACGTCTCGGTCGGCTCGATGACGCGCGCCACGCGCTAGAGGAAGCGCTGGTGAAGGGTGGCGGGCAGGAGCCGCGCGTCCATCTGTCGCTGGGTGTGCTCGCGCTGCGCGAGGGGCGCTTCGCCGAGGCCGACGCGCACTTCATGGAGGCGCGTCCGCACTACGGCACGCGGCCTCCCGCCGCCGTCTGGTTCCACTCGGCGAGCCTCGCCGCCGCGCTCTCCGGGCAGATCGAGAAGGCGATCACCCTGCTCACCGAGGGCACGGGCGCCCATCCGCACGCTGCGGCGTTGCTCAACAACCTCGCGGTCGCGCTCGGGACCATGGGGCGGTCCGAGGAAGCGCTCCACGTGGTGGAGGCGGGGCTCGCGCAGGATCCGGGGCTCGCGCCGCTGCACCGCAATCGCGGCGACCTCCTGCTCGCGCAGGGGAACCGCGACGCCGCGCTCGACGCGTACCTGCGGGCGGTGAAGCACCACGAGACGCTGGGCCCCGAGGTCTGGGCACGGATCGGCGGGCTGCGCGCCGCGCTCGGCCAGCCGGACGAGGCCGTCGTCGCCTGGGAACGCGCGCTGCAGCTCGATCCCACGCACGCCGAGGCGCGTGAGCGGCTCGCTGCCGCGCGTCGCGAGCGATGATGGCCGGCCCCGCCGATGAGGCCGGGTTCCTCGCCCTCACACGGAAGATCGCGACGGAGCGGGGCTTCGGCTGCGCCAACTACAAGGACGGCTGCCTGCGACGGCGCATCGCGGTGCGGATGCGGGCGCGCGGCATGGCCACCTACACCGACTATCGCGCCCTGCTCGATCGCGACCCCGCCGAGTACGACCAGCTGCTCGACGCGCTCACGATCAACGTGACCAAGCTCTACCGCGACGGCTCGGTCTGGGACCAGCTCGCGGCCACGGTCATCCCCGCGCTGTGGGCGCTCGACCTTCCGCGGCTCACCATCTGGAGCGCCGGCTGCTCCTCCGGCGAGGAGCTCTACACGCTCGCCGCGCTCGTGCACCGGCAGGCGGTGCGCACGAGCACCGAGGGACGCCTCGCGCGGGTGCGGATCATCGGCACCGACATCGACCGCGCCTCGCTCGAGGCGGCGCGCACCGGCGCGTACGCCAACGAGGCGTTCAAGGAGATGCCCGCCGACCTGCGATCGCGGTACTTCTCGGCCGACGCGCCGTTCCGCGCCGCCCCCGAGCTGCGCGCGCTCGTGCACGTGGAGCGCCGCGACCTGCTCGCCGAGCCCGCGCCCGTCAGCGACTGCCAGCTCATCACCTGCCGCAACGTCGTGATCTACTTCGACCGCCCGAGCCAGGTGCCGCTGATGCAGAAGTTCCGCGGGGCGCTCGTGCCCGGCGGGTACCTCGTGCTGGGCAAGGTGGAGACGCTCCTCGGCGAGGCGCGCGGGCTGTTCGAGGTCGTCGATGCGCGGCAGCGGATCTTCCGGCGGCAGGCCGCATGACCGACCAGCACGTGCGCATCGCGCATTCCGCGGTCGCCCGCGGCAGTGGCCGGCTCGTCACCATCGGGCTCGGCTCCTGCGTCGCGATCGCGCTGCATGACGGCCGCTTCCGCGTCGCGGGCCTCGTGCACGTGCTGCTCCCCGACCCGAGCGTCGCGCGCGACGCCTCCAATCCGGCGCGCTTCGCCTCCACCGCGGTCCCGCTCCTCGTCGACGAGATGCGGGCCATGGGCGCGCGCGGCGCGCTCGTCGCGAAGATCGCCGGCGGCGCCGCGCTCTTCGGGACGATGCTGAGCGGCGGCAAGGCGGGACAGATGGGCCAGCGGAACATCGCCGCCGCCAAGACCGCGCTCGCCGAGGCGGGGATCGCCCTCGTCGCCGAGGAGACCGGCGGCGTGAGCGGGCGCAGCGTCGCGCTCGACGTGAACTCGGGGGCGATGACGGTGCGCTCCGTGCGCGGGGGCGAACGTGTCCTCTGAGCGCGAGCGCCGGGTCCTCGTCATCGACGACAACGCGCTCCTCGGCGCGGTGCTGCGCGAGCTCATCGACGGCATCGACGGCTTCCGCGTGATCGCGGTGGCGAAGGACGGCGAGGACGGGCTGCGGATGGTCCACCAACTCGACCCCGACATCGTGACGCTCGATATCGAGATGCCGGGCGTCGACGGGATCGCCGCACTCGGGTACATCATGAGCGAGCTCCCGCGCCCGGTGGTGATGGTGAGCGCGGCGACGACGCGGGGCACGGTGGACCTCACCATCCGCGCCCTCGAGCTCGGGGCGGTGGACTTCGTGCGCAAGCCCGCCGGCACGACGATGACCGCGTGGGCGGGCACGCGACGCCGCATCGAGGAGGCGCTGCGCGCCGCCGCGCAGGTGAACCTCGGCGGCGTGGGGATGCTCGCGCGGCCGCGGCTCCGCACGCCGGCCCCCCTCGCGCCCGCGTCGCGGCGCGCGACGGCCGCGGTGGCCATCGCGAGCTCGACCGGCGGTCCGCGCGCGCTCGCGGAGGTGGTGCCCGCGTTGCCCGCCAACCTCGATGCCGCCGTCCTCGTGGCGCAGCACATGCCGCCCGGCTTCACGAGCGGGCTTGCGCGTCGACTCGACCAGCTCGCGGTGCTGCCGGTGCACGAGGCGACGCAGGGAGAGGCGCTGGAGCCGGGGCGCGTCTATCTCGCGCCGGGCGGTCGCCACATGACGGTCGTGGCCGGAGCCGACGGGGCGACGATCCACCTCGACGACGGGCCCACGCAGCACGGCGTGCGCCCCGCCGCCGATCCGCTCTTCGCCTCGGTGGCGCAGGTCTTCGGCGAGCGGAGCGTCGGCGTGGTGCTCACTGGCATGGGGCGCGACGGCGCGGCCGGACTGAAGGCGATCCGCGCGGCCGGAGGCGGGGCGGTGGTGCAGGATCGTGCCACCTCGGTGATCTACGGGATGCCGGCGGTCGCGCTCGCCGAGGCCGGGGCCGATCGCACCGTGGCGCTGCCCGAGGTGGCGAACGCCGTGGCGTGGCTCGTGCTGCAGCACAGCGACTCGGGCGTGCCGCGTCGTGCCGAGGGGCGGCGATGAGCACGAGTGAGGAGGGACGCTCGATGAGCGCGCGCCTGCTGCTCGCCCGCGTGGGACTGGAGACGTTCGCGTTCCCGATCGCCGATGTGATGGAGGCGGTCGAGTCGCCGGCGGTGACGCCGCTCGCGCTCGCGCCGGCCGGCGTGGCGGGGCAGTGCACGCACCGCGATCGGCTGGTGCCGGTGCTCGACGGCGGCGTGATGCTGGGCGTGCCGCGCGCGCCGGGCGAAGGGGTGCTGCTGCTGATCGACACCGCGGCAGGGCGCCTCGGGCTCCGGGTGGATGATGTGCTCGACATGGTCGAGGTGGATGCCACGCGCCGGCGCGCACTCCCGGCGACGGGCGGCGCGATGACGGCGATGCTCGAGGACGTGATCGACCTCGGGGACGGGATCGCGGGCGCGGTGGCGATGGATGCGTTGCGCGCGGCGATGGCCGCGCGACTCACGACGGAGGCGGCATGACGACCGGAATGGCGACCGCGACGGCGGCGGCACGCCGCCAGCTGGTGACGTTCGAGGCGGCGGGGGAGCTCTTCGCCGCCGACATCTTCGCGGTGGAACGCGTGCTGCGGTACGTCACGCCGCGCCTGCTCCCCAACGCGGCCCCCTGGCTGCGCGGCGTGCTCGCGCACGGCGGGATGACCATCCCGCTCGTGGACCTGCGCGAACGGCTCGGGCTCGAGCTGGTGCCGCCGACCGAGACGTCGCGGATCCTCGTCGTCGCGGTCGGGGAGACGCGCATCGGGGTGACGGTGGATGCGGTGCTCGCGGTGCGGACCGTCGACGCGGGGGCGTTCGAGCCGCCGCCGGCGATCTACCGCGGGCTCGCCAAGGAGTACCTGGAAGGCGTGGTGCGGCAAGGGGGCGACATCTTCGTGGTGCTCGCCACCGATCGGTTGCTGACTTCAACGGAGCGGATCGAGATGGCGCGTGCGATCGAGGCGGGAGCGGGGAATGGCTGACGAGACGCTGGCCGGCTACAAGGCCAAGTACACGGCGATCGACAAGCGGCTCGATGCCGGCCTCACCGACGCGGAGCGGCCCGCGGTGAAGGTCGAGATCGTGACGCTCTTCAAGTCGGTGGAACAGCAGATCGCCGAACTCTCCACGCTCAAGGACGAGATCAAGCAGCTCGTCGACAAGTGGAAGGCGGGGAACGTCGCGGCGAGCGTCGCCCCGCAGTTCTCGGGCGAGAAACCCGTCGTGCACGCCGACCACATCGGCGCGAGCACCTTCATCGAGAAGGGCTGGAGCCGCCTCTCCCTCGGCGACCACGAGGGAGCGGAGCAGGCGCTGCTGAAGGCGATCGAGCTCTCGCCGGGCGATCCGCAGAGCGAGGCGCTGCTCGGCTGGGCGCAGATGCTCCAGGAGAAGTACGACGACGCGCTGATGAACTTCCAGAAGGTGCTGGTGCGCGAGCCGGCCAACTCGCTGGCGCGCATCAACGTGGGGTACATCTGCCTCAAGAAGAAGATCTTCGGTGAGGCGATCGAGCACCTCTCCAAGGCGATCCGGCTCGACAACGACCGCAAGGCGACGCTGTACGCGCACTTCTATCTCGGGCTCGTGTACCTCGAGCGCGAGATGTACGAGGATGCGCAGACCTTCTTCCGGAAGACGCTGGTGCTGGGGCCGAACCTGATCGAGGCGTACTTCGAGCTGGGGCGGGCGCACTGGTTCAACGACGAGCCGGAGGAGGCGAAGGAGACGTGGAAGGCCGGGTTCGCGGCGAACAAGTTCAATCCGTGGGGGAAGCGGTGCGCGGCGACGCTCAAGCTCGTTGAGGAGGGTGGGGAACTGCTGCGGGATGCGTGATGCGGCGGATCCGGGGGGACGAACGGCGACCACAACGGCGATGCGAACCGTGATGCGGGGTGCACGGGCGGTACGGGGTACGGGATGGGGCCGGGATGCGGGGACCTTCGACATCGCCCCGGTTCCGACGGACTTGATGCGGGGGGTGGGGTGAGGGCGGGGTGGTGGGGACTCTTGTTCGGCCTCTTTGCGATGCGTGCGGTGGGGGCGCAGGAGATCCTCGATGCGGGGCGGCTCTACCGCTCGGGGCGGTTCGAGGTGCGGGCGGACCCGTCCTCCGAACGTCTCGCGCGGGCGCTCCTCGAGGATGCGGGGAGGAGGGACACCTTCCCCGGGTTGCCGCGAATGCGGGATACGGTGCGGATCGTGCTCGCGCGGGATGCGGAGGAGTTCCGGCCGCTCGCCGGGTCCGGGGCGCCAGATTGGGGTGGGGCGTTCGCCTGCCCGGAGGAGCGGCTGATCCTCATGCAGGGGGCCAACGCGCGGGGGGATGCGGGGGACCCGCGGCTGATCCTCATGCAGGGGGCCAACGCGCGGGGGGATGCGGGGGATCCGCGGGTGACGCTCCGGCACGAGCTCGCGCACCTCGCACTCGCCGAGGCGCTCGGCGGGCGGGTGCCGCGCTGGTTCGACGAGGGGTACGCCTCGTTCGCCGCCGGGGAGTGGGGGCGCGATGAGGTGCTCGCGACCTCCTTCGGATTGGTCTGGCGGGGGATCCCGTCGCTGCGGGGGCTCGACTCGCTCTTCTACGCCGGTCCCGACCGGGCCAATCGGGCCTACGCCCTGTCGCACCGCGCCGTCGCCGAACTCTCCGCCATGGGGCGGGAGCATGGGCTAGACCTGCTGTTCGAATATTGGGCAGCGGAGGGCTCGTTCGAGCGGGCGCTCCGCCGCGCCTACGGCATGACCAGCGCGGATTTCGAGAAGTCCTGGCGCTCCAAGGTCCGTCGCCAGTACGGGGCGCTCGCCCTGGCGGCCGACCTGTCCGTGCTCTCCGTGTTCCTGGTGTTCCTGCTGGGGCCACTCTGGTGGAACCGGCGCCGGCGGCTCAAGGAGCGGCTCGCCCGGATGCGCGAGGCGGACGCGCAGCAGGAGGCCCGGGAACGGGAGAGCGCCCTCGCGGCCTTGTTGGGAGAGGGCGGGGCGCCCCCCAACCCCTGACGCGGCGCCGGATTAAGGGTTCGTGAAGCCCGGCGGATTTTGGTTGACAGGCATATAAGGTTGGTCTAGACTCATGCCCCTATGACCAAGGCGACGGAAGCACGGGAATCGGCGGGGTCGAAGGCGGGCCTGTGGTGGGGCCTGGCGACGGTCACGCTGTTGCTCGGGTATGCGGACCTCTGGCGCGGCGGCGAGACCATCGCCCCGATCCTGCTGGTCATCGGATATTGCATTCTGGTCCCGATCGCGATCATGAAGTAGCGGTCATCCTGCGGGCGCAGGGTGGCCCGTGGGGCGAATAGCTCAGCCGGTTAGAGCACCTGCCTTACACGCAGGGTGTCGGGGGTTCGAATCCCTCTTCGCCCATCCCAAAGGGGAGCCGGACCACCGGCCGACCGGCGGGGTACGATCGTTCAACGACTTGGAGGAGATGACAGTGAAGGCTCGGCTCGATGCCCGCACCCTCGTCGCTCTCGCGGCACTCGTCGCCACCGCGGCGACCGCTTCCGCCCAGGCGGCGGTGACGCGCACGCCGCCCCGTCCCGACACCCCGCGCCTGATGGTGCAGGTGTTCGGCTCGGCCGACAAGGTCGCGGGGCCGCTCGCCTCGGATGAGCTCCGCGAGCGCCTCATCCGCGCGTTCCCGTCGCGCATCCTCTGGGTGATCGATCGCAAGGATGTGCTGTCCGTTCTGGAGCAGTCGGGATACGATACCCTCCAGCAGCTTCCGCCGTCGGACGAGGCGCAGCTGGCCAAGGCCCAGCGCGCCGACGAGTACATCCGTGGCCGCGTCGTCCGCGAGGGCGACATGTACAAGGTCGAGGCGATGATCGTGCTCACGCGCGACAACTCGCTCACCCAGCCGCTCCCCGCCGCGACCGGCAACCGCGCCGACCGCGCAGTGGCCGCCCTGGTGAAGTCCATCCAGGACGCCCGGAAGCAGCTCGACGACGAGAAGAAGTGCATGGCGGCGGCCCGTGACAACAAGTACGCCGAGGCGCTCGCCGCCGCGGAGGCCGGCATCCTCGAGTACCCGCAGGGGACGCTCGTCCGCTACTGCAAGATGAACGTGCTGATCCGTCAGGAGGCCTCGGACTCGCTCAAGCTCGCGGCCGCCAACGAGATCCTCGCGATCGATCCCAACTCCAAGAACGCGCTGGCGATCGCCGCCGACGCGAACCGCAAGCTCGGCAACGCCGCGGCCGCCAACGACCTGCTGCTCCGCCTGCTCGCCGCCAACCCGACCGATGCCCAGCTCGCGAACCAGGTCATCGAGGCGCTCGCCGCCTCGGGCGACTTCGAGCGCGCCAAGGCTGTCGTCGTCGAGGCCGTCGCGCAGAACCCGGGCGACATGGCGCTCATCGGCCTGCAGTTCAAGATCCTGAGCGCCGCCAAGGACTACAAGAACGCGCTCAGGACCGGTGAGGAGATGGTCCAGATGGACACCTCGCTCGCCGACGTCCCGTACTACCAGCGCATGGTCGGCCTGTACGACGCCGACAGCCAGCCGCAGAAGGCGGCCGAGTACGCCGCGCGCGCCACGCAGAAGTACCCGCAGGACGCCGACCTCTGGCAGCTCTACTCGGCCACGCTCAAGAAGGCCGGGCAGGTGCAGCAGTCGATCGCGGCCGCCAAGCGCGCGCTCGAGGTCAACCCGCAGATCGCCAACGGGTGGACGCAGGTCGCGATCGCGTACAACGAGCTCAACATGCCGGACAGCGCGCTCATCGCGCTGCGCGCGGCGAAGGCGGCGGGGGACAATCCGGAGCAGGTCGGTGCGTTCGCGATGGGTATCGGCAACCGCCTCTTCCGTGCGACGAACGCTGACACGGCGAAGACGATCGATTCCTTCCGCCGGGTGTTGCCGTACCTGCAGTTCGCGGACAGCACCGCCACCGAACAGCAGACCAAGCTGACGTCGAAGTTCCTGATCGGCGCGACGTCCGTCACGATCGGCAACATGCTCGCGCAGGGCTTGGCGGCGAGCAAGAGCTGCGACGAGGCAAAGCAGGCGCAGGCGGCGATGACCGATGCGCTCATCTACACGCAGCAGGGCGGACGCGCGTTCCCCGCGGAAGCGGGCAATATCATGAACGCCATCAACCAGCTGTCGCCCTACATCGAGCAGCAAGTGAAGGCGCTCTGTAGGTAGCTCGCTCGCTGCTCGCAACGAGGCCCGCCGTCCGACGGACGGCGGCGCACGACGGCTAGACCGCCACGTGGTCTCCATCGAGGACACGTCGCGGTCCAGCGCGCCGAAAACTACTGATCGAAGCTTGTCGTGCAGCAGTTGCTCCCAGTGTCACTGCTCGAGCACACGCCACCTTGCCACGCGCCGAGCCAACAACCTGCACCGTTTGCCGTACAGCCCCACGTCCAGGAAGAGCCGGGATAGGACTGGATGTACTCGCAGCCGAATCCCTGCCGGGCTTCGGCGGTATTCGGCGTGAGTAGTGTCAAGCTCGCCAGAGTCGTCACGACCGACGCGGCGATCGTGACCCATGTGCGTTTCACCATTGTGATCCTCCTTTCCTCGGTGGTTGGCGGATGTTCGCCTCCGCCGGTGCGCTCGTCGATCGACGAGTCAAGATGTCACCGACTGCGAATGGAGATCTGGCGGATGACGATTCTCGGGAACGGCTCGTTTTCAAGTGTTGCAACGCGGTCAATGTTCGACGCGAGGACGATCGGCAGATTCGGGCTCTCCGCCACCACACGCCCTGTGCGAGCGTGGATTACGATGGAACGGCGCGACCTAGCGGTGCCCCTGGCCTGCCGGAGTTCCCGGTCGAGGCGACCAATTTGTCGACGAGCGATCTGCAGCAGAATGAGCGAATCGCTCAATTGCACAGCGCTGTATGTCGCATCTTCGCCCCACACAATCGTTCCGCGGCCAGGTCCAGCCACCGCGAACGCGTCGCCTCTGTAGTCGTCGATCTCGAACAACCATCGATCCTGACCGCTGGCGGTGTACGCGCGAACACCCGGGCCGTTCGTTTGTACCGTCACGATTCGGGGCTCCGTGGATCGACAGGTAACCAACAACGCTCCTCTGTTTGCCCACTCCAGCAACGCGGCGACCGTATCAACGCGTTCGCGCGCACCGGGAGCTTTCACGACGGGAAACGGGATGCCAAACGACCGGTCGAGTTCAAGGTCCGATGTGACGGTGTGAATCGTGTGCCCGTCGGCGTAACCGGTAAGCAAGAGGGTACGATCCAGAAAACAGGCTGATCGCGCACGAAAAGGAAGTGGGGCCGTACGAAGATGTCGAATGGTCCTTTGCGTCGTCCGGAACGTCACCAGGCCGTTGATGTCATCGACCACTACGAGAGTCGAGTCGCCGTCGTGCAGGAGCGCGAGTGGGCGCGCGAGGTCGCCAGGTCCGCGGCCACTTCTTCCGGTGCGCGCGACAAACGTGCCGCGCTCATCGAAGACCCGAATGCTGTTGTCGCTCGCATCAAGGACATAGACGCTGTTCCTGCGATCAAAGGCAATCGCGTAAACGTTTCCAAAGGTCTGAGGACCACCCGACGTTTCGTCGCCGAGGGCGAGCACGGTGCGATGCAACGAGATGCTTCCCCTTGCAGTGTTCGGCGTGGCTTGCGCATCCGCGAGCGTGGTGATGAACAGCAATGAGAGCGAAGCGCGCAGGATCATCATCAGTGTGCCGCCTCGCGAATTAGGCGCGCGAGCTCTGTTGCGTCTCGCGCTCCAGTGTAGAGTCGTCCGCCAACGATGAACGATGGCGTAGCGGAAATCCTGAGTGCGTCTCCGAGCGACACATCCCGCTGGAGTCGGTCCCACGTGGCGGGCCTCGACATGCACACCTTCACGGCGGCACTATCTGCGGTTGCGGGGAGAATCAGCATGATCCCGGCTGCGCCTTCAGATCCGAGGAGTCCTTGCAGCTCGAAGGCCCTGTGATAGTACTCGTCAAACTCCGCGGTTGTCGTGAGGCACAGGCCAGCCAATGCGAGGTCGAGTGCTTTGGGGTGGATGCTCGTAAGGGGGAAATGCCGCCGCGCAATCCGCACGCGCAAGTTGACGGCCTTCACAGCGGTATCCAGGGCGAACGACAGCATCCGGCATGCAGGGCACTGCAAGTCGAAGAACTCGACGATCGAGACGTCCGCATCGCGCGGACCGCTGATGTGCGCTGATCCCGCGATGATCGAATCCACTCCGTCGACCGCAACGGGGGGACGTTGAGCGCCCTGTGGAGGTTGCAGGGATTTGCGAACTGCAAGTCCCGTTGTCGTCACAGCGCACGCGACAGCAACGACTAGCAGAAAGTTCTGTATTCGCTGATTCATCATTCACCTCGGAACGGGGGAACGAGAGTTGATCGTCCTGAGAGTTGGCGCACGTGCTGAGCAATCGTTTCGACCCCGACATAGCGGCCGATGAGTGAGTCTGCGGTGACGGTCAGCACTCGACCGGGTGGAATGCGGCGCTGAACGATCACGAGCTGCGGCACGGCCGGGAGTCCTGCCAAGTCGCGGACGACGTAGTGCAGGACCGCTGTGTTCGTCCATCCCCCTCCGACGGCGTACTCTTCGAAGTCCCCGATGTTTTGCAGATCCTTGATTGCACTGACCGAGGCCCGATCCAGCGAAACTCCGATGCCTCGGAAACCAAAGCCAGCTTCGGACGAAGATCCGCCAAGCACCGTGCGGACGGCACGCCATAGGCCTGTCAGCTCGACCTTGTCCGATGCTTTGCAGTCGCTCGATATGATCAGCACAGCCACCAGTTGCGTCGCAACCTCGCCAGAGGGCGCGGCGGTTCCCTTCGCGTCTGAACCGCGGACCGCCCAATAAGTGGCGGTCGTGATTGCAACGCCCACTGCGAAGACCGCGGCGGTTCCGACGAACTGTGTCAGGGACGTCCGAGTCATGCGCATCCTCTGCAGAGGGAGGAGAGGATCTGCGGCGACGCAACCATTGGAACGGGTACATCGGCGCGCAAGTGTTAGTATTCTGGTCAGTGGCGTTACAGGGGCCGCTGGGGACGTCGGTCTCGAGTTTCGTCGCAAGCATGCTCCGATTCGCTCGTGAGGTGCGGCTCGACGCGGCGTCGCCAGCCGTGACCGCGCTGCAACGCGAACCGCATATCTTCATGGCCCGCGAGCGCAGTTCAGTTCGTCGTGCCAAGCAGATGCGTGGTGTGCCGCCGTGACCTGCTGTCCAACCGCTAGAAGTAGGGTTTCCTGAGTGAGTACCAACCATGCCACCTACGCCACCGACTGGCACGCCCCCGTCCTCGTCCGCGAGTGCTGCGACGCCCTGGCGTCGCGCCGCACCGCCGGAGGGACCGGTCTTCACGGGGCGCACCTCCTCGACGGCACCCTCGGCGGCGGCGGGCACACCGCCGCACTGCTCGAACGCGGCGCGCAGGTCGTCGGCATCGACCGCGATGCCAACGCGCTCGAGGAAGCCCGCGGGCGGCTCGCCGGCGCGGTCCGCAGCGGGGCGTTCGAGGCCGTCGAGGGGAATCACGACGACATCGACGCCATCCTCGCGCTCACCGATCGCACCTTCGACGGCATCCTCCTCGACCTCGGCGTCTCGTCGCGCCAGTTCGACGAGGACGCGCGAGGCTTCTCCTTCCGCGCCGGCGTCCCGCTCGACATGCGCATGGATCCCCACGCCGAGTTCGATGCGGCCGCCTTCCTGAACGACAGCGAGGAGGCCGAGCTCGCGCGGGTCTTCAAGGAGTACGGGGACGAGCCGAAGGCCCGTCGCCTCGCCGCCGAGGTGGTGCATCGGCGGCAGCGGCAGCCCTTCGCCACCAGCGATGACCTCGTCGGCGCCATCCGGGCGGTGCTCGGCAGCCGGAGCGGGGCGCCGGAGTTCGCGCGGCTCTTCCAGGCGGTGCGCATCGCGGTGAACGACGAGATCGGCGGGCTCGCGCGCGGGCTCGTCGCGCTGCGCGACCGGCTCCGGCCGGGGGGCATCATCGCGGTCATCACCTACCACTCGGGGGAGGACCGCATCGTGAAGCACGCCTTCCGCGACTGGAGCACCGCCTGCACCTGCCCCCCGCGCCAGCCCATCTGCAACTGCGGCGGCGTCTCCCTGGGGGAGGTCGTGACCAAGCGCGCGATCACCGCGTCGGAGGGCGAGGTCGCGGTGAACCCGAGGGCGAGGAGCGCACACTTGCGGGTCTGGCGGAAGGCGGAGGCGTAGATGCGCGGACGGTCGATCGTCGCCCTGTTGCTCTTCGGTTTCGTCCTGGTGACCACGGGCGTCATATGGAGGCGGAGTCTCGGTTACGACATGGCGACCGAGCTGAAGGAACTCCGCGAACGCCGGGACGCACTCGATGCGCAGCAGGCCGCCCTCGAAGGGGCGATCCGTGACGCGTCGAGCCGGGCCCGGCTCGCGCGCACCGCCGAGGAACGTCTCGGCATGCGCGTGCCGCCCGAAAGCCTCGTGATCCGACTGCCCCGTCCCGTTCCGGAAAAGCCCAAGCAGTGATCCGCGTCTCCCGCGTCGGCATCGTCCACGGTGCCTTCGTCCTGTTCGCCGTTGCGCTGGTCGGTCGCGCCGCCTGGGTCCAGGTGGGGCAGGCGGACCGCTGGCGCGCGCGCGCCGAGACCCAGCAGACGGTCGAGACCGAGATCCCCGCCGTCCGCGGCGCGATCCTCGACGCCTCGGGCGCCGTGCTCGTCGAGAGCCGCGCGCTCGTCCGCCTCGACATCGCGCCCACCGAGGTGAAGGAATCGCGCCCGCTCGCCGACGCCCTCCGCCGCATCGGCGTCGCGCCCGAGTTCGTGCGCCGCGCGGTGGACCGCAAGCGGAAGTGGGTCGAACTCCCCGGCCGCTTCCTCACGAGCGACGTCGAGGACCTGCTCAAGATGCGCGGCGTGCACTCGCGGCCGGTGCTCGAGCGGGTGCCGCCCTCCACGGATGGACTCCGGCGCCTGCTCGGGACGGTCGACCGCGAGGGCAAGGCGGTGGGCGGCGTGGAAGCGGCGCTCGACGGGGCGCTCCGCGGCACGCCCGGGCGGACGGTGCTCGTGCGCGCCGGGAGCGCGGGCAGGCTCTCGTCGCCGGAGGAGAACTACCAGGCGCCCGCCCCCGGGCGCACCGCGGTGCTCACGCTCCATCAGGGCCTGCAGGACATCGCCGAGCGTGCGCTCGGGGACGCCATCGTCTCCATGAAGGCGCAAGGCGGGGACATCGTCGTGCTCGACCCGCACACCGGCGAGATCCGCGCCCTGGCGAGTCGTCGCGCCCGCGTGGACGCGAGCGGCGCGACCGCGCTCACCGAACCGTACGAGCCGGGCTCCACCCTCAAGCCGTTCATCGCCGCTGCCCTCCTCGAGCGCGGGCGCGTGACGCTCGACGAGACCGTCAACACCTACAACGGCACCTGGAAGATCAACGGCCGCACCATCACCGACGTCCACCGCGCGGCGCGGATGACCTTCGGCGAGGTGATCCAGTTCTCGTCCAACATCGGCATCGTGCAGTTCGCCGAACGACTCACCGCGGCGGAGCAGTACGAGACCCTGCGCGACGCCGGCTTCGGTATGGCGACCGGCGTGCCGTACCCGTCGGAATCCTCGGGGCGCCTGCGCACGCCGGCGAGCTGGTCCGGTTTCTCGCAGGCCTCGCTCGCCATGGGCTACGAGGTCGCCGTGACGCCGCTCCAGCTCGCGCTCGCCTACGGCGCGATCGCCAACGGCGGCGAGCTCCTCGAGCCGACGCTCGTCAAGGAACTGCGTCGCGACGACGGCAAGGTCGTCTACGAGGCCAAGCGCCGCGTGGTGCGCCGCATCATGAGCGAGGAGACGGCGCGCACCGTGCGCGGTCTCCTGCGCGAGGTCGTGTCGAGCGGCACCGCGACAGGCGCGCGCCTCGCCACCTACGAGCTCGCCGGCAAGTCGGGCACCGCGCGGCGCGTGAGCGCCAACGGCACCGGCTACGAGGCGGGGAGCTACACGGCGAGCTTCGTCGGGCTCTTCCCGGCGGACAAGCCGCAGCTGGTGATCCTCGTGAAGCTCGACGACCCCGAAGGGGCGTACTACGGCGGCAAGATCGCCGCGCCGGTCACCAAGGCGGTGCTCGAGATGGCGCTCGCCTCGCGCGACGGCGCGCTCGACGTGCGCACGCTCACCGGTCCGCGGCCGCAGCAGATCGCGAGCGCCGAGGCGGTGGCGGCCGAGACGACGATGACCGAGGCGGTGCGCGCGGCCGAGGAACAGGCGGTGGAGGCGGCACAACCCAACGCCCCCTACGTGGTGGAGCTCGGCGCTCCCGCGCCGGCGCCCAAGCGCGTCGTCACCGCGCGCCCGGTCCCCGATGTGAGCGGCCTTCCCACGCGGCAGGCCGTGCACGAACTGCATCGCGCCGGCTTCCGCGTGTCGCTCGTGCGCGGCGGCGATTCGTCCCAGACCTCGCCGGCGGCGGGCACGGTGCTCCCGGCCGGCACCACCGTGAGACTCGCATCGCAGCGATGAGGATCACCCCGATCAGCATTCCCGCGCCGGTGGCGCGCCTGCGCGCCGCGCTCGAACGCGCGGGACAGCTTCTCTCCACCCGCGGCGACCTGCCCGAGCAGGTCTACGCGATCACCGACGACAGCCGGAAGCTCACGCCGCACACCTGCTTCGTCGCGGTGCGGGGGAGCGCGAACGACGGGCACCAGTATCTCCCGGGGGTCGCCGCGGCCGGCGCCTCGCTCGTCATCTGCGAGGACCCCGCGGGCACCGACCTGCCGGCGCTCGTCGTGAAGGAGAGCCGCGTCGCCGCCGCGATCGCCGCGGCCGCCTTTCATGACGACCCCGCCAAGGACCTCCGTTTCGTCGGCGTCACCGGGACCAACGGCAAGACGACCACCGTCGGCATCCTGCGCCACCTCCTCGACGAGCCCGGTGCGGCCGCGGCGAGCATCGGCACGCTCGGCGTGCTGCGCGGCAGCGAGGGCGCGACGATCCCCGGCGGGGCCGGGCTCACCACGCCGGGATCGATCGAGCTGCAGCGCATCCTGCGTCAGCTGCGCGACGGCGGCGTGCGCACCATCGCGATGGAGGTCTCGTCGCACGCGCTCCACCAGCGCCGGGTGCTCGGCGTGCGCTTCGACGCCGCCGTCTTCACCAACCTCACGCGCGACCATCTCGACTACCACGTCACGATGGAGGCGTACTTCGAGGCGAAGGCGCTACTCGTGGACCTCCTCACCGAACAGGGCGCGGCGGTCGTGAACGCCGATGACGCCGCCTGGGCGAAGCTCCCCCGTGCGCCGCGCACCGTGCGCTTCGGCGCGGGCACCGACGCCGAGGTGCGCGCGAGCGACATCCGCTACACGCCGCGGGGCAGTGCGTGGACGCTCCACACGCCCACCGGCACGGCCGGCGTCGCCCTCCCGCTCATCGGCGACTTCAACGTGACCAACGCGCTCGGCGCCGCGGCGGCCGCGCACGCGCTCGGGCTCGACGCGCGGACCATCGCCGCGCGGCTCTCCACGCTCGGACAGGTGCCGGGCCGGCTCGAGGTGCTGAGCGAGCACCCGACCATCCTCCGCGACTACGCCCACACGCCCGACGCCCTCGAGCGAGCGCTCGTCGCCATGCGTCCCTTCACCCCGGGGAGGCTCATCGTGGTGTTCGGCTGCGGCGGTGACCGCGACCGCGGGAAGCGACCGCTCATGGCGCAGGCCGCCCGGGCGCACGCCGACCGCCTCGTGGTCACGAGCGACAACCCGCGCACCGAGGACCCCGAGCGGATCCTCGACGACATCTGCGCCCCGCTCGTGCAGGGCAGCTATGACCGCATCGAGGACCGCCGCAGCGCGATCCTGCGCGCGATCGAGCTCGCCGACGCCGAGCGCGACGTCATCCTGCTCGCGGGGAAGGGGCACGAGACCTACCAGATCCGCGGCACCACCACGCTGCCGTTCGACGAGAAGGCGATCGTGCATGACCTCCTGAAGGACCGGCGCAAGGCCACCACGTGACCGCATCGACCATCCGCCCCGTCGGCACCTCCGCCTTCTGGACGCTGCAGCGCCTGGCGCAGGCGCTCGGCGACGGCCCATCCGACTTCCGCGCCATCGCCGGCATCACGACCGACACGCGGAAGGTCCGGCCGGGCGAGTGCTTCGTGGCGCTCGTCGGCGAGACCTTCGACGGCCACGACTATCTCGCCGAGGCGGTCGCGGCGGGCGCCGCGGCGCTCGTCGTGAACGATGCGCGCCGCGCGGCGCGCCTCGGGGTCCCGGTCTTCGAGGTCCCCGACACGCTCATCGCGCTCGGCATGCTCGGCCGCTACCGCCGGCTCGCCTGGGGTCGCCCGGTGATCGCCGTCGGCGGCTCGAACGGCAAGACGAGCACGAAGGAGCTGCTCAAGGCGGTGCTCGGCAGCCGCTTCACCGTGCATGCCACCACCGGCAACCTGAACAACCGCATCGGCGTGCCGCTCACGCTCCTCGCGCTCGACGATGCCGCCGACGTCGCGGTGATCGAGGCGGGGACCAACATCCCGGGCGAGATCGCGATCCTCCGCGACATCATCCTCCCCGACCTCGCGGTGGTCACCACCGTGCAGGAGGAGCACCTGGAGGGGCTGGGCGACCTCGCCGGCGTGATGGCCGAGGAGCTCTCGCTCACCGAGGACGTGGACGTGGCGGTGGTGCCGGCGAGCGAACCCGACGTGGTCGCCGGCGCGTCGGCGCGCGCGCTGCGCGTCGTCGCGGCGGGACTGCGTGGCGCCAACGGGCTGCACGCCGACGGCCGCGGCTGGATGGAGATGGACGGCGTGCGCCTCGAGAGCCCGCTCCGCGGGGCGCACAACCTCCGCAACCTCGCGCTCGCCCTCGCCGTCGGCGACGAGTTCGGGCTCACGGCGGCGCAGATGGCCGAAGGGCTCGCGCAGCTCACGCTCCCGCCCATGCGGAGCGCCATCGGGCCGCTGGGGCAGGCGCTCCTCATCAACGACGCCTACAACGCGAACCCCGGGTCGGCGCGCGCCGCGATCGCGCTCCTCGCCGACGTGGGGCAGGGGCGACAGCGGGTCGCGATCCTCGGCACCATGCGCGAGCTGGGGGCGCACGCGCCGGCGAAGCACCTCGAGGTGGCCGAGGCGGCCCTCGCCGCCGGACACGACCTGGTCTGCGGCATCGGCGACTTCGCCGCCGCCCTCGAACGTATCGCGCCGGGTGACCCGCGCGTCCTCACCGCAGGCGACGTCGATGACCTCTGGCCCGCGCTGCAGCCGCGCCTCCAGCGCGACGCGGCGATCCTGCTCAAGGCGTCGCGCGGCGTGAAGCTCGAACGGATCGTCCCCCTCCTCACCCACTGGGCCACCGGCTGATGCTGTACGAGTTCCTCCTCCCCCTGCAGGACCAGGTGAGCGGGTTCAACATCTTCCGCTACATCTCGTTCCGCTCGGCCGGCGCGGCGATCACGTCGATCCTGTTCTGCTTCGTGGTGGGGCCGATGTTCATCCGCTGGCTGCAGGGGATGCAGGTGCACCAGGTGGTGCGCGCCGGCACGCCCGACACGCACGCGGGGAAGGGGAAGACGCCGACGATGGGCGGGATCATCATCCTCGCCGCGGTGACCGGCTCGACGCTCCTCTGGATGCGCTTCGACAGCCGCTACGTCTGGCTCGCGCTCATCGTCACGCTCCTCATGGGCGCGATCGGATTCCTCGACGACTACCTCAAGCTCAAGCAGAAGCGCGAGGGGAAGCGCAACGACGGGCTGGTGGAGCGCTACAAGCTCGCCGGGCAGGTGACGATCGGGCTCGCGCTCGGCCTCTTCATCTGGCAGTTCCCGCTCAATACGCTCCCGGGGGCGAGCACCACGCTCCCGTTCTACAAGTACGTCCTCATCGTGCCGACCATCCCGTTGCTCTACCTGCCCTTCGTCACCTTCGTGATGACCGGCACGAGCAACGCGGTGAACCTCACCGACGGGCTCGACGGGCTCGCCTCGGGGCTGATGGCGATCGCCATGCTCACCATGGCCGTCTTCGCCTACGTGATGGGCCGCTTCGACGCGTCGGAGTACCTCCAGATCTTCTACCTGCGCGGCGCCGGCGAGCTCACGATCTTCTGCTCGGCGGTCTTCGGCGCGGCGGTCGGGTTCCTCTGGTACAACGCGCACCCGGCGCAGGTCTTCATGGGCGACACCGGCTCGCTCGCCCTCGGCGGCGCGCTCGGCGCCGTGGCGATCCTGCTCAAGAGCGAGTTCCTCGTGCTCATCGTCGGCGGCGTGTTCGTGGCCGAGACGGTGAGCGTGATCATCCAGCGCAGCGTCTTCAAGTTCCGCAAGCGGCGCCATGGCGAGGAGTACGCCAAGGCCAATCGCGTGTTCCTGCGCGCGCCCATCCACCACCACTTCGAGCTGAAGGGGTGGCCGGAGACCCAGGTGGTGATCCGCTTCTGGATCCTTGGCGCGGCCTGCGCCTTCCTCGCGCTCTCCACGCTCAAGATCCGATGACCGACGCGCTGCGCGCCCTGGCGGCCGGCGGCGAAGTGGCCGTGATCGGCCTCGGCGCGAGCGGGCGCGCGGCCGCGCGGTTGCTCGCGCGCGAGCGGATGCGCGTCTACGCGAGCGATGCGGGGGCGGGGGACCGCGCGCAGGAGTCCGCCGCCGCGCTGCGCGCCGAGGGGATCGACGCCGAGGCCGGACGCCACGACCTCGAGCGGATCGGCCGCGCGCCGGTGGTGGTCGTGTCGCCCGGGGTCCCGCCCGACGCGCCGCCGGTCGCCCTGGCCAGCGCGCGCGGCATCCCCGTCTTCTCCGAGATCGAGGTCGGTCTCCGCGCGCTGCCCGGCGTGCCCTACATCGGCGTGACGGGCACCAATGGCAAGACGACCGTCACCGCGCTCATCGCGCACCTGTTGCGCGCCCTCGGCCGCGACGCGGTGGAGGCGGGGAACATCGGGACGCCGGTCGCCGACATCGCGCTCGGGACCCATCGGCCGGAGTGGATGGTGCTCGAGCTCTCGAGCTTCCAGCTCCACGACACGCCCTCGGTCGCACCGCGCATCGGCGTCCTCACCAATCTCGCGCCCGACCACCTCGACCGGTACGCCTCGCTCGACGAGTACTACGCCGACAAGGAACGCCTCTTCCGCAATGCGACGGCCGCGAGCGTCCGCGTGGTGAACGCCGACGACGCCGAGGTGATGCACCGGACGGGCGGGTACCCGGGCATCGTCACCCGGTTCTCGCTGCGCGATCGCACCGCCGATGCCTGGTACCAGTCGGGCGCGCAGGTGCTCATGCTCGCCGGCGCACCGCTGCTCCAGCGCGACCGACTGCCGTTGCTCGGCGAGCACAACGTCGCCAACGCGCTCTGTGCGGCGCTCGCGGCCTGGCACGCCCTGCCGGTCGCCGACCGCACCTTCGATGCGCGCGCGCGGATCGCCGCGGGTCTCGAGTCGTTCGTCGCCATCAAGCACCGCCTCGAGCCGGTCGGCGAGGTGGGCGGCGTGCTCTGGGTGAACGACTCCAAGGCGACCAACATCGGCGCGGCGAAGGTCGCGCTCGAGGGGATGACGCGCCCGACGGTCCTCCTCCTCGGCGGCCGGCACAAGGGCGAACCCTACACCGCGATGCTCGACGCGGTGAAGGCGCACGCCAAGGTCGTCCTCGCCTACGGCGAGTCGGCGGAGCGCATCGAGGCCGACCTGGGACCGCACGTGCCCGTCGAGCGGCTCGGATCGTCATTCGAGCAGGTCATCTCGCGTGCCCGCGCGCTCGCTGCGCCAGGGGACGTGGTCCTGCTCGCTCCCGCCTGCTCCAGCTACGACATGTTCAAGAACTACGAGGACCGCGGCGCCACCTTCCGGCGCCTCGCGCTCGGCTCATGACCTCGCCCGCCGGGATCCTCGGCGGGACGGGCACCCGGCAGACCCCGCGCGCCTCGCAGGCGCAGGGGGCCGCGCTCGTGCGCGACCGCTGGCGCATGTCGGTCGAGGCCAAGGCCCTCATCATCGTCACCGCGGCCCTCCTCGCGTTCGGGCTGGCCACGCTCTACTCGGCCAGCGCCTACGTCGCGATGCAGAAGGACCTGCCCAGCTGGTTCTTCCTCTGGAAGCAGATGACCGGCGCGATGGTCGGCATCGTCGGCTTCGCCGTGCTCGCCAAGCTCGACGCCGAGCAGTTCCGCGAGTGGGCCTGGTGGATCATGGGGGCCTGCATCGTCGCCCTGCTGCTCACGGTGATCCCGGGGACCGAGTTCATCGCCCCGCGCATCGGCGGCTCGCGCCGTTTCCTCCGCGGCGGCTCGTTGCAGCCGTCGGAGTTCGCCAAGCTCGCGCTCGTGGTCTGGACGGCGATGCTCATCGTGAAGAAGGGCGGGGAGGACGGACTCCGCCGCCTCTCGAAGGGGCTCCTCCCCTTCCTGATCATCCTCGGCGTGCTCTGCCTCCTCGTCGCGCTGCAGCCCGACCTGTCGGTCGCGTTCTTCTACGTGATCGTGATGGGCGTGATGCTCTTCGCCGCCGGCGCGCGGATCGGGCACTTCGTGCTGCTCGGCCTGCTCCTCATCCCGGTGGCGTGGAGCGAGATCAACCGCCTCGAGTACGTCATGCGCCGCATCATGGGCTTCGCGGCCGGCGCGGCGGAGAGCACGGCGGCGGTGAACCACCAGCTGCAGCAGTCGCTCATCGCCGTCGGGTCGGGCGGGATCTTCGGCGTCGGCTTCGGGCAGGGGCGCCAGCAGTTCGGCTTCCTCCCGCTCCCGTACAACGACTTCATCGGCAGCAACGTGGGCGAGGAGTGGGGCTTCATCGGCATCGCCGGGCTCGTCTTCGCCTTCGCGCTCTGGTGCTGGCTCGGCTTCCGCATCGCGAAGGCCGCGCGCACGCCCTTCCAGCAGCTCGTCGCCATCGGCCTCACCGTCACGATGGTGATGACCGCCTTCCTGCATCTCGGCGTCGTCATCGGCCTCCTGCCGACGACGGGGCTCACGCTGCCGTTCATCTCGTACGGCCGGTCGAACATCGTCCTCTCGCTGCTCATGACCGGCATCCTGGTGAACATCGGGAGCGTGAAGGAGCGCGTGATCGGCGACGCCGCGACCGACCCGCTCACGGCGCGGCGGTGATCGCATGACCTTCCGCGCCACCACCGGCGTGGACGTCGTCTTCACGGGCGGCGGGACGGGCGGGCACCTCTATCCCGGCATCGCGATCGCGCGCGCGCTCGTCCGCGCGCGCCCCGAGGTCCGCCCCTTCTTCGTCGGCGCGCAGCGCGGCATCGAGCGCGACATCCTGCCGACGACCGAGTTCCCGCACCTCCTGCTCGACCTGCACCCGCTCTACCGTCCCAAGGTCTGGCAGAACTGGCGGACCCTGCGCGGCGCCATGAGCGGATGGAGCGAGCTGGACCGGCTCATGCGCGAGCGGCACCCGCGGCTCGTCGTCGGCACGGGGGGCTATGCCGCGGGGCTCACGAGTCTCTGGGGCTGGGCGCGCGGCGTGCGGGTGGTGCAGCACATCGGTGATGCGATCCCCGGCATCACCGCCCGCTGGAGCGCGCGCGTCTGCACCGAGGCCTACCTCGGCTATCCCGAGGCCGAGCGCTTCCTTCCGCACAACGGCTGTGTCTTCCGCGACACCGGCAACCCGATCGAACCGCCCCCGGACATCAAGTTCGCGGCGGCCGAGGCGCGCGCACGCTGGGGGTTCCCCGCGGCGGCGACGGTACTGCTCGTCTTCGGCGGCTCGCAGGGGGCGCGTGCGCTCAATCGCGCCGTCGCGAGCTGGATCGAGCGCGGCCTCCCCAAGGGGCTCTGCGTCCTCTGGGCGACGGGGAAGGCGCACTTCGATGCGTTCAAGCACCTCGATCGCCCCGACGTGCGCGTCCTGAGCTACATCGCGCCCATCGCCGAGGCGTACGCCACCGCCGACCTCGCCCTCGTGCGCGGCGGGATGATGGGCTCGAGCGAACTCTGCGCCTGGGGCGTGCCGATGGTCATCGTCCCGCTACCGACGGCGGCGAACGACCACCAGACGGCCAACGCGAAGGTGCTCGAGGCCACCGGCGCCGCGCGGCACCTGCCCGAGTCCGAACTCTCGGCGGACCGGCTCGACCTCGAACTGCGCTCGCTGCTCGCTGATCCGGCCAAGCTCACCGCGATGTCCAAGGCCGCCAAGGCCCGCGGTCGCCCGCGCGCGGCCGCCGAGATCGCGGGGCACATCGCCCGGTTGCTCGGCTGAGTCGTCCCGCAACAGCGGTCACCACAGAGGGCACAGAGGACACAGAGAAGGGCGGTCAAGGACTCTCGGGCTTCACCTCGAGTGCCCGCCGTTCCATCCGCCGTGGCAGTCCTCCGCCGTTCTCTGTGCCCTCTGTGTCCTCTGTGGTGAAGCCGTTGCACCGCTAGATTGGAACCCGAATGCCCCTCCTCGACCCGACCTCCAGCAAGCCGATCCACTTCCAGGGAATCGCCGGCGCCGGCATGAGCGCCCTCGCGGAGCTCTGCCACCGCCGCGGTGCGACGGTCACCGGCTGCGACCAGAACCCGGACGGCGCGGCGGACCTCGTCGCCCTCGGCATCGCGGTGCAGAAGGGCCATGACGCCGCGCACCTCGACGGCCATCGCGCCCTCGTCGTCTCGAGCGCCATCCCCAAGGATCATCCCGAGGTGCTCCGCGCGCGCGCGATGGGCCTCGAGGTCGTCCGCCGCGCCGAAGCGCTCGCCGAGGCCACCGCGGGCGGGATGCTCATCGGTGTCGCGGGGACGCACGGGAAGAGCACCACCACCGTGATGACCACCGAGGCACTCGCCGCCGCGGGGAAGAATCCCACCGGTGTCGTCGGCGCGCGCGTCACCGCCTGGGGCGGCAATCTCTCCACGGGCGGGCACGACGTCTTCGTGGTCGAGGCCGACGAGTACGACCGCTCCTTCCTCGCGCTCACGCCCACCGTCGCGGTCGTCACCAACGTCGAGGCCGACCATCTCGACATCTACCGCGACCTGCAGGACATCCACGAGACCTTCAGCGAGTACGTCGGGCGCGCGCGCTACGTGGTGCTCTGCGCCGACGACGCCGGCGCGAACCGCCTCCCCTCGCCGGCGACGGCCGAGGTGATCCGCTACGGCATCACGAGCCCCGACGCCCGCCTCGTCGCCAGGGACATCCGCCATCACGACGGCCGCACCACCTTCAGCGTCGTCTACGATGGCAAGCCAAGCGGCGAGGTCACCCTCGGCGTGCCCGGCCTGCACAACGTGCGCAACGCGCTCGCCGCGCTCGCCTGCGGCATCGGGCCGTGGGGACTGAAGGTCGAGGACATGTCGCGCGGGCTCGCGCGCTTCGTCGGCGCCGAGCGGCGCTTCCAGCGCATCGGGCGCGCGGCGGGCGTGTCGGTGGTGGACGATTACGCGCACCATCCCACCGAGCTCGAAGCGACCCTCGCGGCGGCGCGCGAAGCGTACCCGGGTCGTCGCATCGTCGTCGCCTTCCAGCCGCACCTCTTCTCGCGCACGCGCGACTTCGCGACCGAGTTCGGCCAGGCGCTCGCCAAAGCCGATGTCATCGCGCTCTGCGACATCTACCCCGCGCGCGAGCAGCCCATGCCGGGCGTGACGTCGCAGCTGATCGCCGACGCGGCCACGGCGGCGGGGAACGCGCCCGCGTGGACCGGCGCGCGCGCCCAGGCGGCGGAGTGGCTGGCGAGCGCGGTGCGCGACGGCGACGTGGTCTTCACGGTCGGGGCGGGGGACATCACCAAGACCGGTCCGGAACTCCTCGCGCGCCTCGGCGCGTAGGGCACGCATGGCTCCCATCGGCGACAACGACCTCGGCCCTGACGCAGGGGCGGCCTCGCCGCGCCGCGGCACGGGTGCGCGGCCGCCGATCGGCGCCGCCGGCAGCGACGAACCGCGCTGGAAGAAGCGCGTCCGCCGCATCGGACAGCTCGCGGCGGTCCTGACGCTCCTCGCGTCACCCTGGTGGGGCCGCGCCATCCTGCGGGAGATGGACTTCTTCCGCGTGCGCCGCGTCGTGATCGAGGGCGCCCGTTACGCGTCTCCCGACGAAATCGTTTCCCGCTTGAGGGTCGACACGACCACCGCCTCGATCTGGGACGACGTGTCACCCCTCGTGGCGCGAGTGAAGGAGCATCCCCAGGTGCGCGAGGTGCGCATCGGACGGCGGCTCCCAGGGACCCTCGTCGTTCGCGTGACCGAGAATCCCCCGGTGGCGTTCGTGAACACCACCAAGGGGCTCGTCGTCACCGACGCGGACGGGAAGCCCCTGCCGGTGGATCCCACACGGACCGACGTGGACCTGCCGGTGCTCGCGTCGCGCGATACGCTCCTCCTCCGGCTCCTCGGGGAGGTGCGCGCGGAGATCCCGTCACTCTTCGCCCGCGTGAGCGAGGCGCGACGTGGCTCCCGCGGCGACATCGTCCTCGTGCTCGCTGAACACCGCATCCTCGCCAAGGCCGATGTCTCGGCCGCCCGTCTGGCCGAGGTGCTGCCCGTCGAACTCGATCTCGCGCGACGCGGTCGCACGGTCACCGAACTGGATCTCCGGTTCAAGGACCAGGTGGTCGCCCGACTCCCTTAGCGCTCCCTATGCATACCGAACGTCTCGTCGCCGGCCTCGACATCGGATCCGCCAAGACCACCGCGGTCATCGCGGAGGTCGTGGGCGACCTGCCGAAGCATCCCACCGTCAACATCCTCGGCGTGGGCCAGTCCCGCACCACCGGCCTCCGCAAGGGTGTGGTGGCGGACATCGAGGAGACGCAGCGCTCCATCACCAAGGCGATGCAGGACGCCGAGCGGATGGCGGGCGCGCAGGTGGAGACGGTCTATGCCGGGATCGCGGGGGAGCACGTCGAGGCGATGACCTCGCGCGGCGTCGCCGCGGTGACGGGCGCCGAGATCACCAAGGCCGATGTGGACCGCGCCAACGCCGGCGCCCGCGCCCAGAGCATCCCGCAGGACCGCGAGCTCATCCATGCGATCCCGCAGGAGTACACGGTCGATCGCAACATCGGCATCCGCGATCCCATCGGCATGATCGGCACGCGCCTCGAGACGGAGATGTACCTCGTCACGATCGGCTCGTCGCCGGCGATGAACCTCCGCAAGGCCGTCGAGCGCTCGGGCTACAAGGTGCAGGAACTCGTGCTCGAGCCGCTCGCGAGCGCGCTCAGCGTCCTCACCGATGACGAGAAGGAACTCGGCGTCGCGCTCGTGGAGATGGGCGCCGGCACCACCGACGTCGCCGTCTTCCACGAGGGCAAGATCCGCCACCTCGGCACCATCGGGTACGGCGGCCTCAACGTCACGAGCGACATCGTGCACGGCCTCGGCGTGACGCAGGCCGACGCGGAGCGGCTCAAGGAGCAGTACGGCGCGGCCTTCGAGGGCTTCGTCCCGCACGAGGAGAAGATCCGCCTCCCCAGCACCGGCGCGCAGGGCGACCGCGAGATCCCGCGGTCGCTGCTCGCGCACATCATCCATCAGCGCACGCAGGAGATCTTCGAGATGGTCCTGCGCGACATCGAGGCGGCTGGGCTCATCAAGAAGCTCTCCGCCGGCGTGGTGGTGACGGGCGGCGCGAGCGCGCAGCCGGGCACCGCCGACCTCGCCAACGAGGTCTTCGGCCTCGGCGCGCGCATCGGCATCCCGGGCGAGTTCCTCGGCGGCCTCGCCGACAGCGTGCAGGCCCCGCGCTTCGCGACGGTGACAGGCCTCGTGCAGTACGGCGCGCACCGCGTGGCGCTCGGCGCGAACCCGGGGAAGGGGAAGCGCATGAGCCTCAGCACCGCGGGGCCGAGCATGGACAACCTGGCGGCGCGGTTCAAGACGTGGCTGCAGGACTTCTTCTGAACGGTATGCCGCCTTGATCCCGCTGCGAGGAGGACTCTCGACAATCTCGCGCTGAACGGCGAGTGAAGCAGGAGCGTGTCTCGGGACCGACAAAGGGACTTCGGTCGCCAATGTGCGCCGACCTTTCGGCTACACCGAGAGTGGGAGAACCCAGCGCAAACGAGAGGCTCGAATAGGAATCGCTTCTAGCGCAGCACCCGTACACATCGCCCAACAGGAGACCCGGCTCGGTTGCGGGGTTCTCTCGCAGCGGCGGGGGGGGGCAAACGAGCCACGCGCTGGCCGAGACTGGGGTTGCGGTCTGCTTCGACGAGTCCTGCATATGCAGAATTTGACAGGCCGTGGTCCGGGCCCTAGCGTCGCGCTACCGCACATCCTGTGTGGCGCACATTGGTTCTCCCCAAGAACTGGAGGCACGATGATTCGGATTCCTGCAATGGCTCGGAGCGGAGGCGCCGTCGGAAGACGTCTTCTTGCTACACTCGCGATGCTGGGGTTCGCACTGCAGATGATCGCGATGCCTCACCTGCGCGCGCTGGATGGCGCGCCTAGTGCTGCGTCGGCGACGACTCCGCACTATTCGGCTATCACCAACCCCGACACGCAGGCCGGCATTCTTCTGACCGATGAGGAGATGGCACAGGTGGTCGGTGCGGGATTCTGGAGTTCGTTCTGGGAGGGAGTGAAAGAGTGGGGAACGGTCGTGGTGATCTTTGGAATTGTCTGGTTGGTGAATGACTTCTGCCAGAATCCGCAGGTCTCGTGTTCGTTCGCTGAGTAGGCGGCTCGGGAGTCGGGCCGACCTTCATCCTTCGTCAGGTCGGCCCTTCCCTTGGCGTTGCTCATAGCGCGTGTCCCGCGGGCACGGCGTTGTCCGAACGGTGGGGAGGGATTGAAATGCGAGTAGTGCCTGGGTCACGCGTTCTTCGACGCGCAACGGGATTTGTGCTCGCAGCGGCGCTTCTCGCTGCCGCGTGGCTCAACGAGCCGAGCGGAAGGGCGGTTCTGGTTGGCGCCGTGTACCTCGATCAGGAGGGCGTAGTCAGGCAACAGAATTCATTCGACTGTGGAGTCGCAGTGATGGAGATGCTGGCGAGCGACCGGTCAGGCGGCGGTGCACATTTTGACTCGATGCGCACAATCGTCAGATTGCGTCGGCGGGGTCTGTCGTTTCAAGAGATGCGGGAGACTGCTCGGTCTCTGGGAGTCGAAGCTGTAGGAATGGAAATGACGCCGGCGCAGCTTCGGCGGGCGCGTTCTCCGGTAGTGTTGCAGTTTCGTGGACACTTCGTGGTACTGATGGGGTATCTTGACGATAGTACGGTAGTCTTGGGCGATCCGGGGATCGGTCGCGTGGCGATGGGGGTGTCCACAATGGAGCGACGGTGGACTGGAATGGCACTGATTGTCGGCTCGCCACCGCGCGATTGAACACGGCCCGTTCTTCGCGTCCGACGTGTTTCCGCGAGCAGCCCCTACTCCGATGATCGTCTGGACCGTTGTCGCGATGGCGCTGCAACTTCAGACGCCTGCGGATCCCGCATATGAGAACGAGCGAGTAAGGGCCCTTGTGACCGATCTCGCCACACACAACCGTTCGGTCCCGCTGGCTCTAGCTGGCTATGCGGCAGGCGTCCGTTCCGAGGTTGCGATGTTGCGTGTGGATGCCGCTGGTGTCGAACGCCTTCTCAGCGTGGAGCAGGTGGCGATGCGCGTCGATTGGACGCGCGATGGGCGGTATCGCGAGCATGCTGTCGGTCGGCGAGGCGAATCGCGTTCGCTGCTTCGCTTTGACGCGCTGGCTGTCCCGTCATTCACCATCCCTGTGCTGTACGGGAACCGGCTGGACCTTCTCCTCGGACCGTTCTCGGGAGAGGATGCACCAACGCCCGCAGCGCGCCGCGAGACGCTCGCCGAGTTGCATCCGCTCGCCGAGGACAGGGCGCGTGTCTATGCGTTCACCGGGGGAGAGACGAGCCAACAATGGGTGATCGACGGGCGGTCGGTCACCATCGGACGCATTGGGGTCGAGGTGCGTGCGGTTCCTGAAGAGCGCACGACGGTGTTCGAAGGTGACCTGTACTTCGATGTCGAGCGGCGACAGTTGGTCGCCATGCGTGGAGAGATCAGGGAGATCGGCGGGAACCTCGCGATCGGCGCGCGGATTCGTCAGGCTGCGATCACGACGACCGGTAGGCTCGAGGTCGTCATGGCCGAGCGAAACGGTGCGTACTGGCTTCCGCTCGAGCAGCGAATCGAGTTGCAGGTGGAGACGGTGTTGGCGCGCGAGGAGCGGCTCGTGTTGCGCATCTCCTCTCGATTCGTGGATCTAAGTGTTGACGAGCGAACGGTGACAGACACCGCGTTCGAGCTCACCTCCCTTCTGTCTGCGTTCCCCCGGAAGATTACGGTCGCTTCACAGGATTCAGTCGACGCCTTCGGCAAGTGGATCCAGCCGCTTGGCGTTGCGACGGCCGCGGGGCCATTCGAGTCGATGAAGTCTGTGGGGCCGCGTGCCGCGCGTCCAGGCGCCCCCCACGGAGTTCGCTTGTTCAAGGTGCGTTTTGGCGTGCCTGAGTTCCGCGAATCACTTCGGTTCAATCGTGTTGAAGGCCTGTACACGGGCGTCGGGGCGGGGGGCCAACTGCGAAATGGAGACCTGTCGGCCACGTTCTCCGCGACCGTCGGCCGGGCTTGGGCTGAGCGCGACTGGCGCGGGAGTGCCGATATCTCCGTCGCTGGCGCGCGGGCAATGGTCGGTGCGCGTGCGGGAAGGGATCTCGAGTCAACGAACGACTTCCTCTACGCAGCTGATCATGCCGCGCAGCTGCTCGCCCCATTGTTCTCGCGCGACGATCAGGACTACTTCGACCGGCAGGCGGCCTCGGTGTACGCTGAGTGGCCCGCAAGACCAGCCTCGGCGCGATTGCGGCTGGAGGTCGCAGCCGTCTCCGATCGTCCGGTCGTTCGATCTATTCGCTTCGGTGTAGTCCGTTCGGACTCGGGCTTCCGGGACGTGCGTCCAATCACGCCCGGTCAATTCGCGACGTTGACGGCGACTTCGAGCTGGCACCCAGACGTCCTCGCGGAGTACTTGCGTCCAGGCGTCGGGCTCTCGGCGCGCGCTCAAGTCGCTACCGGGGATCTTCGGTACCAGCGCGCGGAAGTCCGTCTCGGGTACAGGCGCATCTCGACACACGGGGTCGCGTTGTCGGCTCGCCTTGATGCGGGCATGCTATTCAGCCGTTCCACGCCACCGCTGCAACAGATCTTCGAACTCGGCGGACCTTCGCAGTTACCGGGGTTCGGCTACAAGATCGCGGCCGGCGACCGCGCGGCGCTGGGTAAACTCGAGATATCGGTTCCACTAGTGTTCTCGCCCACCTTGAGACGGCTACCTCCGGCTTTCAGGCCCCGCTTGGCGGCGGATGTGCACAGTGGCGTCGTGTCGACTTCGTCCGAGTCGGTGGCCGCCGCGGTGGACGCACTCGAACACAGGGTTCCGGGTTGCGGCGTGAGCGTGGCGTGCCGTGCACGCACCTCACACTATGCCTCTGCGCAAGTGGGATTCCGGTTCTTGCAGGGAGCACTCTTCATCGGCGCCACGCGCAGGATCTCAGAGCGCGATGGATGGCGCTTCGCATCGGGAGTGCGTGTGTACTGATTTCAACCCATGAGTTCCGTCAGCACCACCGGCCGCGACAGCCGCGCCGACGGCCGCGCCAGCGCCCCGATGTTCCCCTTCCACTCCTGCATCGCCGTCATGAACTCCGCCGAGACTACGGCGAACTCGCCGTCGGCCTCGAGCGCGGCCTTCGCCTCGTCGGCCCTGCCGGCGATCGCGAGCGCGGCGACCTTCGCGGCCGCCACATGGAAGCGGGCATGCAGCAGGTCCACCTTCGCGTACTGACTCGACGCCTTGGTCGGCGGGGCCACTGACGGGGAGTCCATCCACTTCCCGAAGGGGCAGTTCAGGTGCGAGCCGAGGGTCGCGACCGAGCCTTCCAGGCGCCCCGTGCTGATGGCGCTGCGGAGGCGGAGCTTGAAGAGGCCGTGGGTGCCGATGGCCTGCTCGATCTGTGACGTGGCGGACATGGGGACCGTGCGCTGGATGGGGTCGGGCGTGGAGACGTCCTGTCTCCCACGCCCTGAACTTGCGAAGTGCGCCTCGGTCTGGCGATGTGCGGCGTCACATCGTGACGTCTCAGGACTTCTCGACGGCCGCCTTCCAGTTCCGCATCGCCGCCGTTAGGCGCGCCGAAGCGCCGGAGAAGGGGCCGGTGAGGGCCACCGCCTGCTCCGCTTCGGCCTTCTTGCCCTCGGACGCGAGAACGGCCACCCGGGCGGCCTGCTGGTGGAACTCGGCGTGGAGCTTCCGCACCTCGGCGAACCCCGGTGAGCCCTTCAGGGCGGGCTCGATCGACGGGCCATTGAGCCACTTGCCGAAGTCGCACTGGTCGTCGGCGCGGATGGTCGCGACGGGCATGTCGATCTTCCCGCTGCTGATCGCCGTCTTGAGCCGCGTCTTCCACATGCCGTGCGCGCCGATCGCCTTGTCGATCTCCTTGGTGCTCGCCATCGTCCGTGTCCTCTGTGAGCGGGTGGTGGTACCCCGAGTATCGGCCGTCGGCGAGGGGGGCTTGACCGGCATCACATTTCTTCGGCTCCCGGCGCCGGCCGGTGGATAACCCATTCTGGTGCAGACGTTTCCGCGGTCGCCCTCCGTTCGTCTCTCCCACGTGAAGCCGCGGCCCGAGAGGGCTATATTGGCTGTTCGATCCTGAAGTCCACGCACGTCCGACTGGAGCATCACCCCCGATGAGCATCTTCGAGTTCGAGGACACCGCGGCGCAGCACGCCCGCATGAAGGTCGTCGGCGTCGGTGGCGGCGGTGGCAACGCCGTCAACCGAATGATCGAGGAGCACCTCGAGGGCGTCGAGTTCATCTCGGTGAACACCGACGCGCAGGCGCTGCTGAATTCCAAGTCGGACGTGAAGATCCAGATCGGCAAGAAGCTCACGCGGGGACTCGGCGCCGGCGCCCGCCCGGAAATCGGGCGTCAGGCGATCGAGGAGAACCGCGATGAGGTGATGCGCACCATCTCGGGTGCGGACCTCGTGTTCGTGACCTGCGGCATGGGCGGCGGCACCGGCACCGGCGCGGCCCCCATCGTCTGCGAGCTCGCCAAGGAGGCGGGCGCCCTCACCGTCGGCATCGTCACCAAGCCGTTCCTCTTCGAAGGCCGCAAGCGCATGCGGCAGGCCGACGAGGGGATCGCCGAGATGGCGAAGCACGTGGACACGCTCATCGTCGTCCCCAACGAGCGCCTCCTTGCGGTGGTCGGGAAGGGGATCCCCTTCCAGGACGCCCTCAAGAAGGCCGACGAGGTCCTCCTCCAGGCGACCGGCGGCATCTCCTCGATCATCACCAAGGCCGGCGTCGTCAACGTCGACTTCGCCGACGTGCGCACGGTCATGAAGGACGGCGGCTCGGCGATCATGGGCACCGGCATCGGCCGCGGCGACGACCGTGCGGTCGAGGCGGCGCGCATGGCGATCGAGAGCCCGCTGCTCGACAACGTCTCCATCGCCGGCGCGCGCGGCGTGCTCATCAACATCACCGGCGGCATGGAGCTCACCCTCGGCGACGTCACCACCATCAGTGACATCGTGAAGGAGGCCGTGGGCGA
>JBGATT010000033.1:0-23019 GCA_044229035.1 Gemmatimonadaceae bacterium
CCCCATCCCGTTCAAGGTCTACGATCGGGAGGGACAGCCGTGCAAGCGGTGCGGCGAACCCATCATCCGCATCACGCAATCGGGCCGGGGGACGTACTGGTGTGCGGGGTGTCAGGTGACGACGAGATGAAGGCTGAAGGATGAAGGGTGAAAGTGAGCGGCGCGGTGCTCTTTCACCCTTCACCCTTCATCCTTCATCCTGCCCAGCTTCCAGCAGCGCCCCCTTGAGATAGCCCGTCTCGGGGATCGTCACGACCTCCGGATGATCCACCGGCTGCCCCGTGACCTGCCGCAGGATCATCCGCCGCCCGCTGTCCGCCGCCGCGTCGCCGAGCATCGCGAGGAACTCCGCCTTCCCGACGTGATATGAGCAGCTCGCCGTGTAGAGCATCCCGCCCGGCGCGAGGAGGCGCATCGCGCGCAGGTTGATGTCCTTGTAGCCGCGCAGCGCCCCTTCGATCGATCCGCGGTTCTTCGCGAAGGCTGGCGGGTCGAGCACGATCGTCTCGTACCGCGCCCCGCGCCCCTCCTCGGCCCGCAGGAAGTCGAACGCGTCCGCCTCCACGCCGGTGATGTTGGTGAGGCCGTTGAGCGCCGCGTTCTCCGCCGCGCGCGCGATCGCCGCGCCGGAGGCGTCCACCGCGGTCACCGTCTCCGCGCGCCGCGCGAGGTGCAGGGCGAACGAGCCGTGGTAGCTGAAGACATCGAGCGCCCGGCCCCGCGCGACGCTCGCCGCGAGCACCCGCGCCTCGCGCTGGTCGAGGAAGGCCCCCGTCTTCTGCCCCGTGCGCGGCGCCGCGAGGTACTTCACCCCGTGCTCCCGCACCTCGACGGTGTCGGGGACGGTGCCGTGCAGCAGCTCCACGTCGCGCCCGAGCCCCTCGCGGCCGCGGACGCTCGCGTCGTTGCGCGCGAGGATCCCTTCCGGCCGCACGAGCTGCACCAGCGCCTCGACGATCTCGGCGCGATACGCCTCGAGCCCCGCCGAGAGGAGCTGGACGACGAGCCAGCGGTCGAAGCGGTCCACGACGAGCGACGGGAGGCCATCGCCCTCGCCGTGCACGTAGCGGCACGCATTGGTCTCGCCGTCGAGCAACCCGCCGCGCCGCGCGATCGCCGCCCCGATCCGCTCGCGCCACCAGCCGGAGTCGAGGCGCGTGCCCAACTGCCGCGACACGAAGCGGAGCGAGATCTCCGACCCCGGACTCCAGAGCGCCGTCCCCACCGGGCGCCCCTGCTGGTCGGTGACGCTGATCGCCCCCGGCGGTGCGTCGGGCGTGCCGACCACATCGGAGCGGAAGACCCAAGGATGGCCCTGAGCCCAGCGTCGCGCGCCGCGCGACGAGATCTTCGCCGTATTCGTCATCCCACGAATCTAGGGCGGCGGAGCGAGGCGGAGGGTTCTTCCCCTCGCGCCGCCAGATGGACATCGGCGCGACCGCGCGACACCTTTGTCGCCGTGACCGCTCCCATCCGCACCCGCAGCGTCCGCGCCGTCCGTGGCGCCACGACCGTCGTCGCCGACGAGCCCGAGCTCATCCGCGAGGCGGTCACCGAGCTGCTCGAGGCGATCCTCAACGACAACGACATCGTCCCCGCCGACGTCGTCTCGGCGGTCTTCACGGCGACGCACGACCTGGTGAGCGAGTTCCCGGCGCATGCGGCGCGGCTCTTCGGGTGGAACGACATCCCGCTGCTCTGCGCGCAGGAGCTGCCGGTGACCGGGGCGCTGCCGCGCTGCATCCGCGTGATGATCCACGCCGAGACGCGGCGGCTGCGGAGCGAGATCCGGCACGTCTACCTGCGCGACGCGGTGCTGCTCCGGGCGGACCTGCTCGCCGACTGACCGCGCCACGAGCGTCGCGGGCCTGAACGGCAACGACGTTCACCACAGGGGGCACAGGGGGCACAGGGAAGGGCGGAGCACTGCCTTTCCTTGGGGGCTTCTTCTCGCAGTTCCCTGTGCCCCCTGTGCCCCCTGTGGTGAACGCAGTTGCCGTACCGCTTCGACGCGCCGGCGAGTCTACTCGGGCGCGGGCGGGCGGGAGGCGGCGAGTGAGTCGTACGCCGCGCGCGGCAAGCCGAGCACCCGCAGCGCCGAGTCCACGTCCGCCTGCGCGCGTCGCGCGCGCTCGGCGGAGTCGGGGCGGGGCATCGAGCGGACCATCGCGATCGCCGCGAGGTGCTCCCTGTACGTCGTGCGGAACTCGTGCCGCCCGTCCGGCCGCGCGACGAAGAACTTGTACGGCACGTTCGCCGGGAAGAGCGACGCCTCGATGCTCGACGCGCCCGGTGATGCGATGGGGCCCGGCGGCAGTCCCACGCGGCGATAGGTGTTGTACGGCGACTCCACCTTGAGGTCGCGGTAGAGCACGCGCCCCGGGCGCTTCTTCTGCGCGTACTGCACCGTCGGGTCCGCCTGCAGCGGCATGCGGATGCGCAGGCGGTTGGAATAGACCGCCGCCACCAACGGACGCTCCTCGCCGCGACGGACCTCCTTCTCCACGATCGACGCGAGCGTGAGGAGCTGGTGCCGCGACATCTTGAGCTCGGCGAGCCGCGCGTTCCAGTCCGGCTTCCACACCTGCAGGAAGCGGTTGACCATCAGCTCCACCGCCTGGTGCGCCGTCGTCCCGCCGGGGAAGTCGTAGGTGTCGGGGAAGAGGTAGCCCTCGAGCGTCTCCGTCCCGAGCGGCGCCTCCACGCGCTGGAGCAGCAGCGTGTCGCGCACCGCGACCTCGAGCGACTCCGCGGGGATCTCGAGCCCCTTCGCGAGGGCGGGGATGATGTCCCAGAGCGGCCACCCTTCGGGGATGGTCACGCGGTTCATGATGCCCTTGCCCTCGCGCAGCGCGAGGAGCACCTCGTTCCAGCTCGAGCCGCGCCGGATGAGATAGGTGCCGTAGCGGATGGAGCGGTCGAGCCCTCGCTTCGAGGCGTAGAACCCGAATGCGCGCGGATGGTCCACGATGCCGTGCGCCGCGAGCGAGTCGGCCGCCTCGCGGAAGGGCGAGCCCTGGCGGATGGTGAGCGTCACGCGCGTCTGGTCGCGGTTGCCCATGAGGTCGAGCAGCAGCGGCACGAACGGCAGCAGCAGCACGACGATGATCGCCGAGCCGATGAGCACCCGATTGACGCGGAGCTTAGCCATCACGCGAATCCATCATCTCGAGGGCGGTGCGCAGGAGGATCGCCGCCGCGAGCGCATCGACGTCACCCTTCCGTCCCCGCGTGGAGCCTTCCATCTCCTTGATGGCGCGGAGCGCGGCCGCGGTGCTGAAGCGCTCGTCCACCATCTCCACCGGGTGCCCGGTGCGCGCGCCGAGCTCCACGCCGAGGCGTCGCGCCTCGGCGGCGCGCGGCGTGTCCTCGCCCTGCTCGTCGAGCGGCAGCCCGATGACGAAGCCCTCGGCGCCGAGCTCGGCGGCGCGGGCGAGGAGGGCGGTGAGCGGCGGACGCTTGCCGGCGCGGCGTTCGACATGGCCCGCGGGCGACGCGATCATGCCGAGGGGATCGCTCACCGCGATCCCCACGCGACGGTCGCCGAGGTCGACCGCCATCCATCGCCGCTGCCGGGTCGCCGCGCCGCTCGCCATCACGCGCCCTCCGCCATCCGCTGGAAGAACTCCTCGTTGGTCGCCGTCTGCTGCAGGCGGCGGATCACGAAGTTCGTCGCCTCGTCGGGGGCCATGTCGCCGACGAAGTGGCGCAGGAGGAATATGCGGTTGCGCTCCTTCTCCGTCAGGAGGAGTTCCTCCTTGCGGGTCCCCGACTTGCCGATCTCGAAGGCCGGGTAGATGCGGCGGTTCGCGATGTCGCGGTCGAGCACGATCTCCATGTTGCCCGTGCCCTTGAACTCCTCGAAGATCACCTCGTCCATGCGCGAGCCGGTGCCGACGAGCGCGGTGGCGACGATGGTGAGCGAGCCGCCGCCGTCGATGCGCCGCGCCGCGCCGAAGAAGCGCTTGGGCTTCTCGAGGGCCTTCGCGTCCACGCCGCCCGAGAGGATCTTCCCCGACATCGGCGTCATGGTGTTGTGCGCGCGCGCGAGGCGGGTGATCGAGTCGAGGAGGATCACCACGTCCTGCTTCGACTCCACGAGCCGCTTCGCCTTCTCGATCACCATGTCGGCGACCTGCACATGCCGCTTGGCGTGCTCGTCGAAGGTGGACGCGATCACCTCGGCGGTGGGGCAGCTCGCCATGAAGTCGGTGACCTCCTCGGGGCGCTCGTCGATGAGGAGCACGATGAGCTTGATCTCCGGGTGGTTCTCGGCGATCGCGTTCGCCATCCGCTGCAGGAGGATCGTCTTGCCCGCGCGCGGCGGCGCGACGATGAGCCCGCGCTGCCCCTTGCCGAGCGGGGCGATGAGGTCGGCGAGGCGCATCGAGAGTCCGCCGCTCCTGGACTCGAGACGGATGCGCTGGTCGGGATAGCGCGGCCGCAGCGCGTCGAACGTCACGCGCCCCTTGATCGCGTCGGGCGGCTGGCCGTTCACCGACTCCAGCTCCAGCAGCGCGAGGAACTTCTCCCAGTGCTTCGCCGGGCGGACGGGGCCGCGGATGGTGTCGCCGGTCTTCACGCCGTAGCGTCGCACCTGCGTCTGCGAGACGTAGATGTCGTCGCTCCCCGCGAGGTACGAATGGTCGGGGCTGCGCAGGAAGCCGTGGCCTTCGGGGACCAGCTCGAGCGTGCCCTCGGCGACGAGGGTGTCGCCCCGCGCGAGCAGGGCGAGCTCGATGGGCACGAGCAGTTCCGGCCCGCGCAGCTCCGCGTGGTCGGTGAGGCCGAGTTCGTCGGCCAGTCGGTGCAGCTCGGCCGCGGACTGACGGCGGAGGGAGACGAGGTCCACGCGAGGGAGGGGGAGGTGCTCAGGGCCGCCGGCCCGCGCGGCAAGGGGCGCGGGAGGGGAGTCGGGGGCTGGCCCGGGTGAGGAACGGGAGCATGCGCAAGGCGGGATTCGAACCCACGACCTCTGCCTCCGGAGGGCAGCGCTCTATCCAGCTGAGCTACTCGCGCGAACCGGGAAAGGTAGCCGGGGGACCGGCCTGCGGGTAGGCCGCGGAGGAGGTTCCCTGACACCCCGTCGGGGGGTGGATGGATGCGGGAAACCCCGACTCGCCCTATCGTATGCGGAGTCGAGGGGCGCAAATCCCCGTCGGCCCGCTCTTTCCCCCTTGTCGCCAGGAGCCGTGGATGCCCACCCCTTTCGCTGCGATCGATGCCGAGACCATCGCCGCCCTCAACAAGGGCGATGAGTCCGCACTCGAGCGGATCTTCCGTTCGCACTTCGACGTGCTCGTCGAGCGCGCGCATGAACGCCTCACCGACGAGAAGGCCGCGGCGCCGCGCCTCGTGGCCGGTGTCGTCCGCGCCGTCTGGGACGAGCGCGCCGCGTTCAAGAGCAGCGGCGAGATCGAGGGCTTCATCAACGAGGAGCTGCGCAACCGGGCGCGCGCGATCCGGTCGCGGCTCGCCGCCGTGCACCGCTTCGAGAAGACCGAGGGCGTGAAGCCGCTCGAGAGCCATGCGCCGCCCACCGCCGACCAGCTCTGGAGCGAGATCGCGACGGCGCTGCACCAGCCGGTGGTGGACCCGGCGACCGCGGCGAAGGAGCGTCGCGCGCATGTGGCGCACGAGGCCGCAGGCCACATCGCCGGGGTCGCCAAGCCCCGCAACTGGAAGGTGCCGGCCGCCCTCGCCGTCGTCGGCGCGGTCGCGCTCTACTTCGCGTACGGCGCGGTGATGCAGTCGTCGCAGGCGTCGCTCGTCACCTCGCTGCTCCAGGCGAGCAACGCGCCGACCGTGAACTCGCGCCCCGGCCAGCTGGGCACCTTCGCGCTCGCCGACAGCAGCGTCGTGCGCCTCGGCGCCGACAGCCGGCTGATCCGCGTCGCCAACTTCGGGCGCGAGCACCGGACGGCGCTCGTCACCGGCACCGCGGCGGTGACGATCGGGAAGGGGAGCACGCTCCCGTTCGAGATGCGCGCCGGTGGCGCGGCGGTGACGGCGACCGCCGGCGAGCTCGCGGTGCGCGACTTCGCCGACGAGCCGTTCGCCCTCGTGCAGGCCCGCTCCGACGGCGTCGGCGTGAAGATCGGCAAGAACGAGCGCGCGCTGAAGGCGGGCGAGACGGTCGTCATCGGCCGCGACTCGACGTTGCGCGACGCGACCGCCGACGAGGCCGCGACGGCGTTCAGCTGGCTCGACGGCAAGCTCGTCGTGAAGGAGGTCCCGGTGCGCGAGGCGATGAAGACGCTCTATCGCTGGTACGCGCTCGACATCGCGATCCGCGACAGCGTGGTGCTCGATCGCGTGGTCTCGCTCGAGGTGCCGATCGACTCGTCGCAGGCGGCGATCGCCGGCATGGAGCGCGGCGCCGAGCTGCGGTTCGAGTGGGACAAGGAGCGGATGACGTTCCGCGACGCGGCGAAGAAGAAGCCCTGAGCCCGCCGCGCGCGCTGACACCAGGTCCGACGGCCTCCGCCCACGCGGGCGGGGGCCGTCGTGCGTCCGGCCCGCCGATGACGCGCTCAACGGAGCGTCGCGCGCGAGCGTAGGCCAGACGACCACTCACGATGTCCGACACCTCCTCGCCCCGTCTCCTGCTCCTCGGCACCGCCGCGGTCGTGTCGATCTATGCGGCCGGCCACGCGCGCACGCGCGCGGCGGCGCTGCGGCTCGAGGCGGAGGATGCGGCGCGGCAGCGGCCGGTGGTGGTGACGCGGCCGATCGCCGATACCGCGGTCGCGACGCCGGTCGCGACGCCGGTCGTGACGCCGGTCGACGTCCCCGTCGCGGCCGCCGCGCCCGCGCCTGCGACGCGCGCGAAGGCGAAGCCGCGCGCGGACACCGTCGAGACCGCGGTGCCCGTCGAGTCCGCTTCGACGGCCGCATCGCCCGTCGTCGCCGCGGCACCGCCGCCGGACGCACCGCCCGCGTCGCCTCCGCCGGCCGACACCGTCACCGCTCCCGTAGCCCCCGCGGCCCCCAAGTGGCGCGACGGCACTTACACCGGCTGGGGCGACTCGCGGCACGGCAGCATCGAGGCGACGGTCGTCATCCGCGCCGGTCGCATCGCCGACGCCTACATCAGCCGTTGTCTCACGCGCTACTCCTGCTCCTGGATCGATCACCTCCAGATCCAGGTCGTCGACCGCCAGGGTCCCGAGGTCGACTTCGTCTCCGGCGCGACGCAGAGCGTGAACGCGTTCTACTACGCCATCGTCGAGGCGCTCAAGGTCGCCGCGCGGCCGTGAGCACGATCGAACGGGTCCGGCCGGCGATGGGCACCATGGTCTGCCTGCGCGTCGTCGGCGACCCGCACGCCGCGGTGCACGCGATCGACGAGGCGTACGCCTGGTTCGCGCAGGTCGAGGCGGCGTGCAGCCGGTTCGATGCGTCGAGCGAACTCTCGCGCGTCGTCGCCGCGGGCGGTGCCGCGGTCGCGGTGAGTCCGCTCCTCTTCGAGCCGTTGCGTTTCGCGCTCGCGGTGGCCGAGTCGAGCGGCGGGGCGTTCGATCCCACGGTCGGGGCGGCGATGCTCGCGCGCGGGCACGACCGTTCGTGGCGCGACGAGTCCCGCGTGCAGGCCGCGGATGCGCGGGTCGCGACGGCGGGCGTGCCGGTGGACGCGACCGCCGACGCGCCGAGCTGGCGTGACGTGATCCTCGACGCCGAGCGCCGCACGGTGCGCCTCGCGCGGCCGCTCGCGCTCGACCTCGGCGCGGTGGCGAAGGGGCTCGCCGTGGATCTCGCGGCGCGCGCGCTCGGCGGCGCGGCCGGCGTCACCGGGTTCCTGCTCGACGCGGGCGGCGAGCTCCTCGCCGCGGGTCACACGGAGGGCGGTGCGCCGTGGCGCATCGGCGTGCGGCATCCGCGGCAGGCGGACGCGATCCTCGAGACCCTCACCGTACGCGACGCGGCGGTCTGCACGAGCGGCGACTACGCGCGCCCGCTCGCCGATGGCGGCACGCATCTCATCGACCCGCGCACGGGGCGTCCCGCGTCTGGGATCGCGAGTGCGACGGTCATCGCGCCGCAGGCGATGGTCGCCGATGCGCTCGCGACCGCGGCGGCGGTGCTCGGCGCCGAGGCCGGCATCGCGTTCCTCGAAGGGCAGGGCGTGGAGGGGCTGCTCGTCACCGCGGAGCAGCAGCGCCACGCCACGCGCGGCTGGACGTCGCACGCCGCGGCCGCCTGAGCATGCACGCGTTCCGTCGCTGGCTCCGCACGCCCAAGGGGATCTTCGCGCTGATGCTGCTCGCCTGCACGGTGCCCGCCGCGGCGGTCGCCGGGTGGCGGCTCGTGATGCCGGGACTCGTGGCGGCGATCCTCACCGCCGGCGTGCTCGATGCGCCGCTGCTGCGCTGGCGGCGCGGCAAGTGGACGCTGCCCGACGGCGCGCTCCTCACCGGATGGCTCGTCGCGCTCGTCCTGAGTCCGCACGAACCGTGGACCCACGCCGCGATGACGTCGGCGCTCGCCATCGGCGCGAAGCACGCGTGGCATGCGGGGCGCGCGAACGTGCTCAACCCGGCCGCGGCCGGACTGGTCGCGTCGTACCACCTGCTCGACACGGGCCAGAGCTGGTGGGGCGCGCTGCCCGAGCTGAGCGCCTGGTGGATCGCGCTGCTCCTCGCGCTCGGCGCGATCATGGCGCAGCGGTTGCACAAGTCGGTCGCGGCGCTCGTCTTCCTCGGCGCCTGGTTCGCCTGCGCGACCCTCTTCGCGTACGTCGGCGATCCGGTCGCGGTGGTCGAGATCTTCCGTGCGCCGGACCTGCACGCCGCGCTCTTCTTCGCCGCGTTCATGCTCACCGACCCGCCGACGTCGCCGCCCAAGCCGCGCGACCAGGTCGTCTTCTCGCTCATCACCGCGGGGGTGGCGTTCGCGGTGCTCATGCTCGTGGGCGCGGCGTACTTCCTGCTCGCCGGCGTGCTCGCGGGCAATGCGTGGGAAGGATGGCGGAAGCATCGGCTGCGGCGGGCGCATCGGCCCGTGGCCGTCACGATCTGACAGCACCGCCCGGCGGCGTGGTGGCCGGGTCCGGGTCCGTCGGCCATATTCGCCAGCATGACCATTCGTCCCTTGCGTGCCTTCCTGCTCGCGGGCGCCCTGCTCGCGGGTGCTGCCGCCTGCGGCGGCGGCTCGACCGAACCGGCCGCGGTCGCCACGGTGGAGATCACCGCGTCGGCGCCGACCCTCCTCGTCGGCCCGGCGGGCGGCCAGTCGCTGCAGTTCACCGCGGTCCCCAAGGCCGCCAACGGGACCGCGCTCACGGGTCGCCTCGTGTCGTGGAGCAGCCAGCAGCCATTGGTGGCGACGGTCAGCCTGAGCGGGCTCGTGATCGCCGTCTCCAACGGCACCACGCAGATCACCGCGACCTCCGAGGGCAAGACCGCGTCGATGACGCTCACCGTGGCGTCGGTGCCGGTGTCCACCGTCGCCGTCACGCCCGCGAGCCCGTCGGCGTTCGTGGGCACGACGGTGCAACTCAGCGCCGAGCCGCGTGATTCGACCGGGGCCGCACTCAACGATCGGACCGTGACCTGGAGCAGCGCCGACCTCGCGCGCGCGACCGTCTCGCCGACGGGACTCGTCACCGGGGTGGGCGCCGGGCCGGTGAACATCACCGCGACGAGCGAGACGCGCACCGGCGTGGTGAGCGTCACGATCGCGCCCGCCGCCGGTCCGGTGCTCTCGACGGTGACGCCGTCCACGCTCGTGCCGGGGACCGTGGTGACGCTCGACGGCACCGGATTCGACCTCCTGCCCGCGAACAACACGTTGCGCGTCGCGGGGACGGTGGTGCCGGTGCTCACCGCCAGCGCGACCGCGTTGACCTTCCGCGTGCCCTGCGTGAACAGCGGGACCGTCGCGCTGCAGGTGACGGGGCCGTCCGGCCCGGGGACCGTGCTGAACGCGCCGCTGGCCGTCGCGCAGCGCTCGCTCGCGGTGGGGCAGGCGATCGTCCTGCAGAACGACGCCGAGAGCGCCTGCAACGAGCTCCCCAACGCGGGCGGCACGGCGCGCTACTTCGTCGCCGCCTTCAGCATGGGGACCACGGCGAACACGCTCATCGACGTGGAGCTCGCCGGCAATCCGGCCGCGGCGGCCGTCGCCGCGGCGATCGCGAACGTCACCGCCAACGCGACCGCGACCGCCGCGCCGCCCTCGCGCGCGCAGGCCGATCGCGACCGCGCGCACTTCGAGCATCTCGAGCGGGAGCGCGCGCTCTACGCCACGCTGCGGGCGCAGGGCCTCGACCGCGTGCCGCCCAAGCGCGCGGGACGGCCGCGTCTCGTCGCGCCGCCCGTCGCCGGCGACATGCGCACGCTGCACTTCAACTTCAGCTCCTGCGCCGACTCGACCAACATCATCCGCGCCCGCGCCATCCGCGTGGGGACGCATGCGGTGGTCTGGGAGGATTCGGCGAACACGCTCGTGGCGGCGAACGTCCCCGAGCTCGCGGCGGCGTACACGCGCATGGGCGAGGTCTTCGACCGCGACCAGTACGAGACGGTCCGCACCTACTTCGGCGACCCGATCCGTCGCGACCTCGACGACGACGGGCTGCTGCACATGGTCTTCACGCAGAAGCTCAACGGCACCGGCGCCGCGGCGTACGTGACGAGCTGCGACATGGTCGTGCGCCAGGCGGCGACGGCCGGCGGCAACTACGGCGAGTACTTCTACGGCACCGTCCCCACCACGGCGACGCCCAACGTCAACAGCACCGCGAGCCCCGACGGCTGGTACGCGTTCATGAGCCGCACCGTCGTGCACGAGGTGAAGCACATCGCCTCGCTCTCGGCGCGCTTCGCCAACGGGTCGCCCACCTTCGAGAGCTCGTGGCTCGAGGAGGGCACCGCCCGCCACGCCGAGGAGGTGTGGGTGCGCGACTCGCTGCACCGCGTCGCGTGGAAGGCCAACACCGGCTACGGCAATGCCGCGAGCAACGGGCTCTTCTGCGACTTCAACCTCTCCAACAGCGCCTGCATCTCGAACGACCTCTTCCGTCGTCCCACCTGGGGCATGCGGCGCCAGCTGAACGAGATCCTGCCCAAGCTCCAGGACCCCGCCGGGTGGTCGCCGTACGGCGACGGCACCGGCCAGTCGGGCTCGGTCTTCTACAACACCACCTGGTCGTTCGTCCGCTGGGCCGCCGACCGGTACGGCTCGACCGACGCGGCCTTCCTCACCGCGCTCACGCAGTCCACCACCAACGGCCTCAACAACCTCGCGGCCGTGACCGGCGCGACGACGTCGCAGCTCGTCGGCGCGTGGGGCCTCGCGCTCATCGCGGACGACTACCCGGGGCTCGCGAGCCCGTCGCCCGACGTGCAGTTCCCCACCTGGAACCTGCGCGACATCTACGCGGGGCTGAATGCGGATCCGTCGTGGTCGGGGCGGTTCACCACGCCGTATCCCGTCGCGCGCACGGCCGTGAGCTACGGGTCGTTCACGGTCACGCGCACCGGGTTGCGCGGGGGCGGCCATCTCTTCGTCGAGTTGCAGGGCACGCAGTCCGCGCCGCAGCTGCTCGTGCTGCGCGGGCCGTCGGGCGCGGCGCTCAGCCCGTTGGCGCGGCTCGCGATCGTGCGCGTGCAGTGAGCGTGTCGCGCGGGGCGCGGGTCCTCCTCGCGTGCGCCGTCGCGTGCGGCGTCGCGCTGGGCGGCTGCGCGCGGCGCGCCGAGGTCGGGGTCGGCGTGACGGATGGGCGCTCGGCACCGTCGCGTGCGCCCGCGACCGACACCCTCCGCGGGACGGTGCGCGTGGTGGGGAGCGAGCCCGGCCTGCTCGTGCTCGAAGCGACCACCGGGGCCGTGGCCGACGTGACCGGCGCCTCGCTCGACGCGCTGCGGGCCGCCGAGGGACTCGAGGTCATGCTCGTCGGTCGCGCGGGTGCCCCCACGGGCCTGACGCCGTCGCGCATCGGTTTCGACGTCGAGCGCTTCGCCGTGCGTCGCGCGGCCGGCGTGCCGGCGATCGACGGGATCCTCGTGCGCACGGGCGCGTCGTTCGCGCTGCGCCTCGTGGATGGCACGGTGGTGCCGCTCACGTACCTGCCCGAGGGATTGCGCGGTGCCGTGGGGGCGCGGGTGTTCCTGGCCGGTCCGCTCGATGACGCCCCGCGCGCGTACGGCGTGCTCGCCGCCGCGCCCTGACGCGTCAGCCGGCGTGCCGGTCCCGCTGCGCGAAGCTCCGCAGCGCCGCCAGCCCGCGCGAGGTCCGTGAGGCGCTCGACGCCTCGTCCCGCCATCCCTCGGTGGAGAGCGCGAGCAGGTCGGAGCGTGTCGGCTGCAGGTGGCCCAGCGAATGCCGGGAGAAGCTCCGCTCGGTGATGGGCTCGTCGAGCAGCACGATCACGCCGGCGTGCCGCGGATCGCGTTCGATGCGCGCGAAGGTGCGCCGGACGGCCTCCGGCTCGCCCTCGAGGCACTGCATGAAGTTCCCGTCGCGGTGCAGCAGCACGCCGGTGATGCCGTCGCGCGCGTTGTTGCGGCGCGACGTCGCGAGGAGCAGCTCGAGGTCGGTGTCGTGCAGCTCGATCGCGGCGTGGCTGACGTAGACGATGGTGTGCAGGCCGGGCATGTGCGGGCGAGGGTGGGGCGACGCGCCCGTATGCTAGGGACGGTGAGGGAATGCCGCAGTCGGGCGATTCCCGGACGGCGATGCCCTGACGCACGAAGCCCCGCCGCGACCGAGGTCGCAGCGGGGCTTTCGTCGTGTGGTAGTCGGGGCGAGAGGATTCGAACCTCCGACCTCCTGCTCCCGAAGCAGGCGCTCTACCGGGCTAAGCTACGCCCCGTCTTTCTTCCTTCATCCTTCGACCTTCATCCCGCAGCAGAACCGAGTGCGCCCGGAGAGACTCGAACTCCCAACCTTCTGATCCGTAGTCAGATGCTCTATCCAATTGAGCTACGAGCGCTCGTCCCATGGCCGTGCCGCTCGGGTAGCGGGTCCAAGGGAACCCAAAATATAGGCCGCACCCGGGGCCGAGTCAACGAGCCGACACCGTCGATTCGGGGGAAATGGAACGGGGCGGACACCAGTCGGTGTCCGCCCCGTTCGTCCAGCCACCGGTCCAGGCGCCTTACTTGAGCGCCTCGTACTTGTACGCCACGATCCCCGGACGCGTCGGCACCATCTCGAAGGTGCCGCGCTCGCCCGGCTTCACCGCGGCGACCTCCACCGTGACCGTCTCGACGACGTTCCCGGCGACATCGAGGAAGTCCATCTTGACCGTGAAGGCCTTGGGCGCCTTGCCGAGGTTCTCGATGGTGCCGGCGAGCGAGGCGCCCTGCGCGCGGCGCTCGAAGCGCGTGATGAGCAGCTTGTGCTGGCCGGCGAGGACGTTCTCCTTGCCCGCGAACTCGTCCTGCAGCTTCTGCAGCTCGGCCTTCTTCCGCGGGTCGCGCTCGGCCGTCACCATGAGCTGGTAGGCGTAGGCGCGCATGAGGAAGTTGTCGCCGTTGGACGGGTCGATCGCCATGAGGCGGTCGGTCAGCGGGATCATCTTCTCCGGCTGCTTGGCCTCGTAGTACATGTACGCGAGGAAGTAGTTCGCGTCGCGGATGTTCGGGTTCTTCGCGAGCGCGCCGGCGTACATCGCCATGGCGTCGGCGTTGCGGTTCATCATGCGCGCCAGGTCGGCGGCGAGGAGCAGCGTGAGGTCCGAGTAGGGCGTCGGGTCGGCGACCATCGGCGCGAGGAGTTCGCGCGCGCCGGTCGAGTCCTGGTTGAGCGAGATGATCTCGCTCACCGCCGAGAAGGCGTACGCCCCCTCGGTCCCGCCCGGCGTCTGCCGGAGGAGCTTGGTGAAGAGGTCGGTGGCCTCCTTGAGGAGCGCCGCCTTCTCGCTCGCGCCGCCGGTCATCGCCCAGCCCTGCGCGGTCTGCGCGAGCTGGAACTCCATCTGCTTCTGCGTCTCGGCGAGCGCGGTGTCTTTGGCCGCCTCGGCGATGGCCATGCGCAGGCGGCCGAGCATCGTCGGGGTGTCGCCGCGCTTGTTGGCGATCTGCGCGAAGATGTTGTGGACGAACGGCGAGTTGGCGTAGAGCATCGCCGAGCGCTTGGCGTAGACCTCCGCGGAGTCGACGTTGTCGGCGCCGAGGAAGGTGTAGGCCTTGTTGATCCGCTCGGTCCACGGCTTGGAGGCGCGCCACTGCATCGTCTCGGCGGTGCAGGACGGGTCGAGGGCCTCGACGGCCTTGAGGAGCGAGTCGGCGGCGGCGACGAGGTCGACGACCTCGGTCTTCACGCCGCGGTCGCCGAGGCGCTCGCGGGTGATGAGCTCGGGCTGGTCCTTCTGGTGCAGCCAGAGGATGTAGATCTGGGCGCGGAGGTAGCCGGCGCCGATCATGTTGTTGGCGAACTTGCGCTCGTCGGCGAGGTACTTGAGGGCGTCGCGGAGGGGCTTCTGGGCGGCCGAGGAGTCGGCGAGCTGGGCGGCGCGGCTGATGGTGAGGCCGGCCTGCGCGAGCTGGTTCGGCTGATAGACGTCGACCGGGCACGTCGCCTGCGCCTGCGCGACGCGCGCGGCGAGGAGGACGGTGAGCGCCGGGAGGGCTCGGAGGAGACGCATCGTTCGGCGGGGCTGGAGGGACCGGTGCGGGCGTGGTCCGCGCACCGATGGGGGACCGGCTGGAAGAAAACACGCCTCACGAGTGTTATCCCGTGAGGCGATGGGCGGTACAAGACTCGAACTTGTGACCTCCACGATGTCAACGTGGCGCTCTAACCAACTGAGCTAACCGCCCTCTCTACCCATCGCGCCTTCCAACGTTCCGCACGCGACGAGCGTTGAACATCAGCCACCGCCGAAGCGAAGCAAGGCGATGACAGAGCGGGAAACGGGACTCGAACCCGCGACCCCAACCTTGGCAAGGTTGTGCTCTACCAACTGAGCTATTCCCGCAGTCGGCCGATACTATGGCCGGTGCACCGACGATCCACACCGGCAGGGCCCCACCCGCTCCCCCTCCGGCAGTGGAGGCGAGGGGAATCGAACCCCTGACCTCTTGAATGCCATTCAAGCGCTCTCCCAACTGAGCTACGCCCCCGCGCAGGTCCGGGCGGGATGCCGCTTCCCGGGTCCTGACAGGAACCAAAGAAGCTATCCGAGGGTAGGTCAGAGGTCAAGCGCGGAAACTGGCAAAATCGCTGATTCGTTTTATCTTAGGTCTCGCCGCAGAACCTTCTGAAATGCACGGCGGACCGCTCCAGCCGCCCAGGACATATCGCAATGGCCACCGAAGTCAAGAAGCGCAAGCGCCGCACGGCCCCCGCCGGGATCGCTCCCAGCGAGCCGGAGCGCGACATCCTCGACCAGTACCTCTACGAGGTCTCCACCTACCCGCTGCTCAAGGGCAACGAGGAGATCGAGGTCGCGCGCAAGATCCGCGCGGGCGACCAGGACGCCCTCCAGGAACTCGTCAAGCGCAACCTGCGCTTCGTGATCTCCGTCGCCAAGAAGTACCAGAACCGCGGCCTCCCCCTCATCGACCTCATCGGCGAGGGCAACGTCGGTCTCCTCACGGCCGCCCGGAAGTTCGATCCGGACCAGGGCGTGAAGTTCATCTCGTACGCCGTGTGGTGGATCCGCCAGGCGATCCTCTCGTCGCTCGCGCGCCAGGGCCGCACCGTCCGCGTCCCGCTCAACCGCACCGCCGACCTCTCGCGCATCATCAAGGCCTCGGAGATCCTCCGGCAGAAGCTCCGCCGCGAGCCCACCCCCGAGGAGCTCTCGCAGCTCACCGGACTCTCCGTCGACGTCGTGCAGTCGCTCGCCGCGCTCAACACCGGCGACGTCCGCCTCGATGCCCCGATGGATCCCGATGGCGATCGCTCCCTCATCGAGCGCTTCGTCGCCGACGAGATGCCCGACACCGAGGAGGAGGCGATGAACCGCTTCCTCAATGACGAGATCGAGCACGCCCTCGGCACCCTCCCGCCGCGCGACGCCAAGGTCCTCCGCCTCTACTTCGGGCTCGAGGGCGGCCGCGAGCACACGCTCGAGGAGATCGGCTCCATGCTCGGCGTCACGCGCGAGCGCGTCCGCCAGCTGAGGGACCGCGCGCTCAAGCGGCTGCGCGAGGGCGATGTGGGGCGCGCGCTGGGCTCCTTCGCGGCGTAGCGCCGGGATGAAGGCTGAAGGATGAAGGGGGGCGGACCGTGCGGTCCGCCCTTCTTCTTTGCATATTCACTTTCATCCTCCATCCTCCAGCCTTCATCCGCCGTTGATCCGCTTCAACAACGTCCACAAGGCCTTCGGCGAGAACCAGGTGCTCCGCGGCTTCACCCTCGACGTCAACGAGGGCGAGACCATGGTCATCATCGGGTTCTCGGGCACCGGCAAGTCGGTCGCGATCAAGCACATCGTCGGGCTCCTCGAGGCCGACGAGGGGACGGTGCACGTCGATGGCGTCGAGGTCGGCGCGCTCTCGCGCCGCGACCTCTACGCGCTCCGGGCCAAGATCGGCTACGTCTTCCAGTTCGCCGCGCTCTTCGACTCCCTCACCATCGCCGAGAACGTCGCGATGGGGCTCCGCAAGCAGGGCCTCCTCACCGACGAGGAGATCGACGCGCGCGTGCGCGAGGCGCTCGACCTCGTGGACCTCGACCCGTCGGTGGGCACCAAGCTCCCCGCCGAGCTCTCGGGTGGCATGCGCAAGCGCGTCGGCATCGCCCGCGCCATCGCCCTCCGGCCCAAGTACCTGCTGTACGATGAGCCCACCACCGGCCTCGACCCGGTCACGAGCGCGATCATCGACGCGCTCATGGTCCGCATGCAGAAGCAGCTCGGCGTGACCGGCATCGTCATCACCCACGACATGCGCAGCGCCTACACCGTCGGCACGCGCATCGCGATGCTCTACGAGGGCACCGTGCGCCAGGTGGGGACCGTGGACGAGATCAAGCATTCGACGGATCCCGTGGTGCGCCAGTTCATCGAGGGCCGGGCGGAGCTCGAGCCCGCGGCGGCCGTGGGCGCGTGACGCGGCAGCGGCGACCGCGCGAGGAGGTCTCGGCGGGCGGCATCGTCTTCCGCCGCGACGGCGAGCGCACGCTCTACCTCCTCATCCGCGACTCGTACCGCAACTGGGGATTCCCCAAGGGCCATCTCGAGGACGGCGAGGCCCCGGAGCAGGCGGCGCTGCGCGAAGTGGGAGAGGAGACCGGGCTCGCCGAGCTCGCGCTGCGCGCCCCGATCGAGACCATCGACTGGGAGTTCCGCTTCCGCGGCCGTCGCATCCACAAGACCTGCCACTTCTTCCTGATCGAGACGCCGGACCAGCGCACGGAGCCGTTGCGGGCGGAGGGCATCACTGCCTGCCGCTGGGCCTCATTCGAACAGGCCGAGCGGCTGGTCGCGTACGACAACGCCCGCGCCGTCCTCCGACAGGCGCAAGCCCTCCTCGAGAGCGACGGCGCCGTCGTCCCGCCCGGCGCGCACTGATGCCGGAGCGCGTGCTGGGCCCACTGCCGCCGCCGGCGGTCGTCGCGTTCGCCGTCCGCGAGCGCGCACGCGACGTGCTCAAGCGGGGTTTCCCGCGCCGCCGCGGGCGCGTGACGCTGGTCCGCAGCCGCGCCGAGGCGCTCGACGCCCTGCGCACGTCGCTCACCGACGCGGTCATCGTGGACCTGGCGCAGCCGGGCGACGAGCACTGGGCGGTGGCGTCGCTCGCGCGCGAGTTCCCGAGCATCCCCTTCCTCGCGCTGGCGCCGCTCCGCCCCGCGGAGGTGCCGCACCTCGCGCGCGCCTGCGCCGAGTACGAGTTCGCCGACGTGCTCGTGGAAGGGGTGGAGGATGCGATGCACCGCGAGCTCGTGCTGCCGCTGACCTTCACGGTCCGGTTCGCCGAGTCGCTGCTCGACGCGGACACCGCGCTCGGCCTGACGGGGGACCTCCAGCGCGCGGTCTGGCGCCTCGTGCTCGGCCATGGCGGGCGGACGGTGCGCACCGATGCGATCGCGGAGTCGGTGCAGCTCACGCGCGAGCACCTGAGCCGGCGCTTCTCGGCGGATGGGGCGCCGAACCTGAAGCGGATCATCGACCTGGTGCGGATCCTCGCGTCGGCGGACCTGGCGAAGAACCCCGGCTACGACCTGCCGGATGTGGCGCGCACGCTGGGATTCGCGTCGGCGTCGCATTTGAGCGCGAGCTGCCAGCGGATCATCGGGGTGCGGTCGTCGTCGCTGGCGCGGTTGAGGCCGGCGGACCTGATCGACCGGTTCGTGAAGCAGGGGCGGGGGCGGTCGCGGGTGGCCTGAGGTTCGGCCCCGGACCGGAACTGCGGTCACCACAGGGGACACAGGGGACACAGGGGGCTCGGCGCGAGATCGCGGCATCGGGCCCCATCCCCTGGACGGTGGACGGCACTCGGACCCCCCTGTGTCCCCTGTGCCCCCTGTGGGTCAAGGCCGTGGTGTTTCCGGGCTCCGCACCTCTTCTGAATAGAGGCGGCTGAGGCGCTGGGGAGGAGGCTTGGCGGGCCGGGGGGTGTTGCAGGTCCCGGCGACTTGTGATAATTTTCACAAGCTATACCGGAACCGTGCCCGGACCCACCCGTTCGTGTGGGCCCGTCGAGGCGCGAAGGCCTCCCGACTTACCAACGCTCTGCCCCCCTGAACATGGCTTCCCAGACGTCGCTCCGCCCTGGTGAGATCAAGGACATCCTCCTCCGCGAGATCCAAGCGGCGGACCTCAACAGCCTCGATGTCGAGGAAGTCGGTTCCGTCCTCGAGGTGAAGGACGGCATCGCGCGCATCTACGGCCTCCAGAAGGCGATGGCCGGCGAGATGCTCGAGATCCTCTCGTCCGAGACCGGCGAGACGATCACCGCCCTCGCGCTCAACCTCGAAGAGGACAACATCGGCGCCGTGGTGCTCGGCGACTACCTCCGCCTGAAGGAAGGCGACGAGGTCCGCCGCACCGCCCGCGTGCTCGAGGTCCCGGTGGGTCCGGCGATGATCGGCCGTGTGGTGGACGCCCTCGGCCGGCCCATCGACGGGCAGGGGCCGATCGCGACCACCATGTCGCGCAAGGTCGAGTCGGAGGCCCCCGGCATCATCGTCCGCCAGCCCGTCGGCGAGCCGATGCAGACCGGCATCAAGGCGATCGACGCGATGATCCCGATCGGCCGCGGCCAGCGCGAGCTGATCATCGGCGACCGCGGCACCGGCAAGACGGCGATCGCGATCGACACGATCATCAACCAGAAGGGCCAGGACGTCATCTGCGTCTACGTCGCGATCGGCCAGAAGGCCTCGACCGTGGCGAGCGTCGTCGAGAAGCTCAAGGCCGCCGGCGCGATGGAGTACACCATCGTCGTCGTCGCCTCGGCCTCCGACCCGGCCCCGATGCAGTACATCGCGCCCTACTCGGGCGTCGCGATGGCCGAGTACTTCATGTACCACGAGGGGAAGGCGACGCTCGCGGTGTATGACGACCTCTCCAAGCAGGCCGCCGCGTACCGCCAGCTCTCGCTCGTGCTCCGCCGCCCGCCGGGCCGCGAAGCCTTCCCGGGCGACGTGTTCTACCTCCATTCGCGCCTCCTCGAGCGCGCGGCCAAGCTCTCGGCCGACCCGAAGATCATCGACAACAAGACGATCTTCGCCGCCGGTGGCTCGCTCACCGCGCTCCCGATCATCGAGACGCAGGCCGGCGACGTGTCGGCCTACATCCCGACGAACGTCATCTCGATCACCGACGGCCAGATCTTCCTCGAGGCCGACCTGTTCTTCGCCGGCGTCCGTCCGGCGATCAACGTGGGCATCTCGGTGTCGCGCGTCGGCGGCTCGGCGCAGATCAAGGCGATGAAGGGCGTCGCCGGCCGCCTCCGCCTGGACCTCGCGCAGTACCGCGAGCTCGAGGCCTTCTCGGCCTTCGCGTCGGACCTCGACGCGGCGACCAAGCGCCAGCTCGACCGCGGCGCGCGCACGGTGGAGGTCCTCAAGCAGGGCCAGTACATGCCGATGCCGGTCGAGCAGCAGGTCATGATCATCTTCGCGGTCTCCAACGGCCTCATCGACGACGTCGACGTGGCGAAGGTCCGCGAGTGGGAGGCCGGCTTCCACACCTACGTGAAGGCCCAGTTCCCGCAGATCGGCGAGAAGATCAAGAAGGAGAAGGTGGTGTCGAAGGAGACCGAGGCGGAGCTCCGCCGGGCCATCGAGCAGTACAAGCAGAGCCGATGAAGGCTCAAGGATGAAAGAGGCGAGGCCGTACGGCCTCGCCCCCTTCCCCCTTCCACCTTCATCCGACCGCACTCAAGGACATGGCAAAAGGACGCGAACTCAAGGGTCGGATCAAGTCCGTCGAGAACACGCGCAAGATCACGCGCACGATGGAGATGGTCGCGACGTCGAAGATGAAGCGGGCACAGGACCGCGTCGTCGCGGCGCGGCCGTACGCGCGCGCGCTCGGCGACGTGATCGCCAGCCTGTACAACCCGGAGCTGGCGGAGCGCTTCCCGCTCCTCCGGCAGCCGGCGAAGGAGGCGCGCGCGGCGGTCATCCTCCTCACGTCCAACCGCGGCCTCGCCGGCGCCTTCAACGCGAACCTCATCAAGGAGGCGCGCGCGCTGCTCACGCGCCTCGAGGGCGCGGGCACGAAGGTCGAGCTGCACGTCGTCGGCAAGAAGGGCCTCGGCTACTTCAAGTACGTCGGGCGTGACGTCGCGGTGAGCCGCACCGACATCACCGACAAGCCGACCGCGGCCGACGCCGCCTCGCTGGTCGACTCGCTCATGGCGCGCTTCGTCGGCGGCGAGCTCGATGCCGTCTACGTCGTCGGGTCGCGCTTCAACTCCGTCCTCTCCACGCCGCCGACCGCCGACCGGGTCCTCCCGGTGACGCCGCCGGCCGCGAAGGGCGGGCAGAAGGACTACCTGCTCTATCCCTCGGCCGAGGCGATCCTCACCGAGCTGCTCCCGTCGTACGTGCGCAATGCGGTCTACCGCGCGCTCGTCGAGACCGTCGCCGCCGAGCAGTCGGCGCGCCGCACGGCGATGAAGAACGCCACCGACAACGCTGGCGAGATGCTGCAACTCCTCCGTCGCACCTACAACCGCGCCCGCCAGGCGCAGATCACGCAGGAGATCGCCGAGATCGTCGGCGGTGCCTCTGCGCTCCAGGGCTGACCACTCATGACTACCGCTACCGCTACCCACATCGGCAAGATCGTCCAGGTCATCGGACCGGTCATCGACGTCGCCTTCGATTCCGGCGACCTGCCCGAGCTCTACAACGCGCTCGAGATCAAGGCCGTCACCGAGTCGGGCCAGGAGGTCCGCGTCGTCGCCGAGGTGCAGCAGCACATCGGCCGCAACCAGGTGCGCGCCGTCGCCATGAGCTCCACCGACGCGGTGGTGCGCGGCATGGACGTCCGCGACACGGGTGCCGCGATCGCGGTGCCGGTGGGTGCCGCCGCCCTCGGCCGCATCCTCAACGTGCTCGGCGAGCCGGTGGACATGGGCGCCGAGATCCCGGCCTCGGTCGAGCGCTGGCCGATCCACCGCAAGCGCCCCGACTTCGTCAACCTCGAGCCCAAGACCGAGATCTTCGAGACGGGCATCAAGGTCATCGACCTCATCGCCCCGTTCGTGAAGGGCGGCAAGATCGGGCTCTTCGGCGGCGCCGGCGTCGGCAAGACGGTCGTCATCCAGGAGCTCATCAACAACGTCGCCAAGGCGCACGGCGGCAAGTCGGTGTTCTGCGGCGTGGGCGAGCGCACGCGCGAGGGGAACGACCTCTACCTCGAGTTCAAGGAAGCGAACATCCTCGACAAGGTCGCCCTGATCTACGGCCAGATGAACGAGCCGCCGGGTGCCCGCCTCCGCGTCGGTCTCGCCGGCCTCACGGTCGCCGAGTACTTCCGCGACATGGAGAAGGCGGACGTCCTCGTCTTCATCGACAACATCTTCCGCTTCACGCAGGCCGGCTCCGAGGTGTCCGCGCTCCTCGGCCGCATGCCGAGCGCCGTGGGCTACCAGCCGACGCTCGCGACCGAGATGGGCGAGCTCCAGGAGCGCATCACCTCCACGCGCGACGGCTCGATCACCTCGGTGCAGGCGATCTACGTGCCCGCCGACGACATCACCGACCCGGCGCCGGCGACGGCGTTCGCGCACCTCGACGCGACGGTCGTGCTCTCGCGCGCGATCACCGAGCTCGGCATCTACCCCGCCGTGGACCCGCTCGCGTCGGGCAGCCGCATCCTCGATCCGCAGTTCGTCGGCGAGCGCCACTACAAGGCCGCCACCGCCGTGCAGCGCATCCTGCAGCGCTACAAGGAGCTCCAGGACATCATCGCGATCCTCGGCATGGACGAGCTCAGCGAGGACGACAAGCTCGTCGTGGCGCGCGCGCGCAAGATCCAGAAGTTTCTGTCCCAGCCCTTCTTCGTCGCGTCCCAGTTCACGGGGCGGCCCGGCAAGTTCGTCAAGCTGAAGGACACCATCGACGCCTTCGAGCAGATCCTGGCGGGCGAGCTCGATCACGTGTCCGAGCAGGACTTCTACATGGCGGGTGGCATCGACGAAGTAAAGGCGCGCGCGAGCGGCCAGGAAGGCTGAGCGATGTCGAGCGAGGGCCTCATCCGGCTCGAGATCGTCACCCAAAAGGGCATCGCCCTGTCGACCGACGTCGAAGAGCTCATCGCCCCCGCGGTCGGCGGTGAGTTCGGGGTGTTGGCGGGGCACTTGCCCATTCTCGCGGCGCTAGCCGTCGGGCTCGTCCACTACCGCATCGACGGCGAGCTCATCGACGTCGCCATCGCCAACGGCTTCGTGGAGGTCGCCGACGACCACGCGATCATCCTCACCGATCGCTTTGCGCAGCGCGACGACGTCGACGTGTTGGCGGTGCGCGAGCGGCTGAAGGAGGTCGACGAGGAGCTCGAGGCCTTCGAAGGTGAGCTCAACGCCCCCGAGCGTCTTGGCCTCGTCGAGGAGGAGCAATGGCTCGCCGCGCAGCTCGAGCTCATCGGCGATCCACCGCGTTCGCGTGTGC
>JBGATT010000205.1:0-9610 GCA_044229035.1 Gemmatimonadaceae bacterium
CGTACATCGCGCGTTCCCGGAGCTCGCGGGCATCGTCGACCCCGCGATTGGACGCGGCGTCGATCTCGACCACGTCGAGCGACGCGCCGCCGGACCAGATGCGCGTGCAGGACGCGCACTCCCCGCAGGGTTCACGGTCCTCGCGCCGGGCCTCGCAGTTGAGCGCCATCGCGAGCACGCGCGCGAGGGTCGTCTTGCCCGTGCCGCGCGGACCGCAGAAGAGATAGGCGTGGCCGAGGCGGTCGCCGGAGATCGCGTTGCGCAGCGTGTTCGCGACGTGCGACTGGACGGCGACATCGGCGAAGCGGCGCGGGCGGTACTTGCGGGCGAGCGCGAGGGACATGCGGGGAATTTAGCCTCGGCGGCAGGGTGGCGTGAGGGCGATCGTGCGTCGCCGCGCCGCGGGCGTGGTCCCTGCGCGGGACCGCCCGGAAACGGAACGCGCGGGGAGCACATGCGTGCTCACCCGCGCGAGTGTTCCAGGCCTGACGGAGCGACGACGGACACCACGTACCGTTGCTGCCTTTCGGCCCTGGCGGAGTTGGCGGGCCGAAGCCCCCCGGGACCTGGAACACCAGAAGCATAGCGGAAGAGGGCGGCGTGGACAACGCAGCGCCGTCGGATTCCTCGATACGACGGGGTGCGAGCCACCCGGTCGGGTGGCTCGCGTCCATCCCGATAGGCGTTCTGCCGGGAGGGGACGCGTCCTAGACTGTGCGCCAGCTGAGCGACTCCTCAGGGAATCGAGCGCGAGACTCAGTTGCGCGGCGGCGGGGGCGGGGGGCTCCCGTCCGCCTGCGCTCCCCGCCCCCCATCCGCCGCGGGCGGGACAAGGAGCTGCTGACATGGCAGGCAAGAGCGCCGGGAACGGCGACGCACCCCGTTCCCGCTGGGCCGCCGGCGTGGCTCCCTACGCCGAGATGGGCTACTACCAGCCCGACTACGAGCCCAAGCCGACCGACATCCTCTGCGCCTTCCGGTTCGTGCCGCAGGAGGGCGTGGACCCCGTCGAGGCCGCCGCCGCGATCGCCGGCGAGTCCTCCACGGCCACCTGGACGGTCGTCTGGACCGACCGCCTCACCGCCCACGAGCACTACCAGGCCAAGACCTATCGCGTCGTGCCGGTGCACGGCACCGACCAGTTCATCGCGTACATCGCCTACGACCTCGACCTCTTCGAGGAGGGGTCGATCGCGAACCTCACCAGTTCGATCATCGGCAACGTCTTCGGCTTCAAGGCCCTCAAGAGCCTGCGCCTCGAGGACATGCGGATCCCGCCGCACTACACGAAGACCTTCCAGGGCCCCGCGCACGGCATCGTGATGGAGCGCGAGTACCTCAACAAGTACGGCCGCCCGCTGCTCGGCGCGACGACCAAGCCCAAGCTCGGCCTCTCGGCGCGCAACTACGGCCGCGTCGTCTACGAGGCGCTCAAGGGCGGCCTCGACTTCGTGAAGGACGACGAGAACATCAACTCGCAGCCGTTCATGCGGTGGCGCGACCGCTTCCTCTTCTGCATGGAGGCGGTGAACAAGGCGCAGGCCGCGACGGGCGAGATCAAGGGGCACTATCTCAACATCACCGCCGGCACGATGGAGGACATGTACGAGCGCGCCGAGTTCGCGAAGGACCTCGGCAGCGTCATCGTCATGATCGACCTCACCATCGGGTACACGGCGATCCAGTCGATGGCGAAGTGGTGCCGCAAGCACGGCGTGATCCTGCATCTCCATCGCGCCGGCCACTCGACCTACACCCGGCAGAAGACGCACGGGGTCTCGTTCCGCGTGATCGCCAAGTGGATGCGGCTCGCCGGCGTCGACCACATCCATGCGGGCACCGTCGTCGGCAAGCTCGAGGGCGACCCCGCGACGACGAAGGGCTACTACCACACGCTCCGCGACGACAAGGTCGCGGCGGATCCGTCGATCGGCCTCTACTTCGAGCAGGACTGGGCCTCGATGCCCGCCGTGATGCCCGTCGCGAGCGGCGGCATCCACGCCGGACAGATGCACACCCTGCTCCACCTCCTCGGCGAGGACGTCGTCCTCCAGTTCGGCGGCGGGACGATCGGGCACCCGGACGGCATCGCCGACGGTGCCACCGCCAACCGCGTCGCCGTCGAGGCGATGATCCAGGCGAGGAACGCCGGTCGCGACTTCCTCAACGAAGGCCCGGAGATCCTCGCCGCCGCGGCGAAGTGGTCCCCGTCGCTCCGGAAGGCCCTCGAGATCTGGAAGGACATCTCGTTCAACTTCGAGTCGACCGACGTGCCCGACGCGGTCGTCACGCCCACCTACTGAGGACCGCTCGATGCGCGTGACCCAAGGGACCTTCTCGTACCTCCCGGATCTCACCGACGACGAGATCCGCGCGCAGGTGCAGTACTGCCTCGACAACGACTGGCCCGTCTCGGTCGAGTGGACCGACGACCCGCACCCGCGCAACGTCTACTGGGAGATGTGGGGCTTGCCGATGTTCGAGGCGAAGGACGCGGCCGCGGTGATGCTCGAGATCGACGCCTGCCGGAAGGCCAACCCCCACGTGTACGTGCGGGTGAGCGGGTACGACCGTCGCCTCGGACGCCAGACGACCGCGATCAGCTTCCTCGTGCAGCGGCCCAAGCACGAACCCGGCTTCCGCCTCGCGCGCGAGGAAGGGGCCGACCGTCGCATCCGCTACACGACGCACAGCTACGCGGTCGACCGGCCGCAGGGCGAGCGGTACACCGAGGACCGGTGAGCGACACGATGCGCGAGCCGGCGCGCGACCCGGCGGCCGATGACGCCGCGCTCGTCGACATCGACGAGGCGGTGCGCAACACCCCGGTCGCGGAGGCGCTCGCCGAGCTCGAGCATGACCTGATCGGACTCGTCCCGGTGAAGCAGCGCGTCCGCGAGATCGCGGGACTCCTGCTCCTCGGCAAGCTCCGCGAGAGCAACGGACTGCAGACCGAGCGCCCGACCCTGCACATGAGCTTCACCGGGCGGCCCGGCACGGGCAAGACGACCGTCGCCATGCGCATGGCGAAGATCCTCCATCTGCTCGGCTACGTGCGGAAGGGCCACCTCGTCGTCGCGACGCGCGACGATCTCGTGGGGCAGTACGTCGGGCACACCGCCCCCAAGACCAAGGAGGTCGTCAAGCGCGCGATGGGCGGCGTGCTGTTCATCGACGAGGCGTACTACCTCTACCGGCCCGAGAACGAGCGGGACTACGGCCAGGAGGCGATCGAGATGCTCCTCCAGGTGATGGAGAACAACCGCGACGACCTCGTCGTGATCCTCGCCGGCTACGGCGACCGGATGGACACCTTCTTCCGCTCCAACCCCGGCTTCCACTCGCGCATCGCGCACCACCTGGAGTTCCCCGACTTCACGGCCGACGAACTCCTCACGATCGCCGAGGGCATCCTGGCGCAGCAGGCGTACGCGTTCGACGAGGCCTCCCGCGCCGCGTTCCGCGCGTACATCGACAAGCGCATCGCACAGCCGCACTTCGCGAACGCGCGGAGCATCCGCAACGCGATCGACCGCGCGAAGCTCCGGCAGGCGAGCCGCCTCCTCGCGACCGGCGGCCGCATCCCGGTGGACGAACTGCGGCGCCTCGACGCGGCGGACATCCTGCAGAGCCGCGTCTTCCGCGAGGGCTGAGCGATGTCGTCTCGCGTCCCCGTCGCGCGACCGTGCCGCGGCCGCGCCGTCGCGCTCAGCGCGGCGGCGTGCCCGGCCGGCCGGACTTGCCATGCCTGAGCGCGGCCTCGGTCCGGTTCTTCACGCCCAGCTTCTGGAACAGGTGCTGCACGTGGAACTTCACGGTGTTCTCGGAGAGCGAGAGCTGCGCCGCGATCTGCACGTTGGTGCGCCCCTCGGCGATGAGGCCCCAGACCTCGCGTTCGCGCGCGGTGAGCTCATCGGCGCCGCTGCGCGCCCCGCGCGCCTCGAGCCAGCGTCGCGCCGCCTGCGGGAAGACGAGCTGGCCTGACACCACCTGCCGGATCGCCGCGAGCGTCTGCTGCGGCGAGGCCGTCTTGAGCGCGAGCCCCTCGGCCCCGCTCTCGAGCACCGAGCGGATCGTCTCGCCATCGTGGTACGCGGTGAGCACCAGCACGCGCGGCCGTTCGGGCCGGTCGCGCAACTGCGCGATGATGTCGGTCGCGTGGATGCCGCCGAGCTCGTAGTCCAGCACCACGACGTCGGGCGCGAGCGACGCGACGAGCCCCAGCACCGCCTTGCCGTCGGTGGTCGCGCCCGTCACCTCCATGTCGGTCTCGCCCTCGACGAGCGCGCGCAGTCCCTCGAGGACGATCGCGTGGTCGTCGGCGAGCACGATGCGGATGGGAGCGGTCACAGGACCGCCGGGACGACGACGCGGAGCACGGTGCCCTGCCCCGGCGCGCTGTCGAGCGCGAAGGTCCCGCCGAGCATCGCCACGCGATCCTGGATGCCGCGGAGACCGAAGTGCCCGCCCTCGACCCCCACGCCTTCCTCGGCCTTGAGCACCGGCGGAGCCTCGAACCCTTGGCCGTCGTCACTCACGGTCAGCTGCACGCTCTCGCCGCGCCGCTCGACGCTCACCGTCTGCCGCGTCGCCTTCGCATGGCGGAATCCGTTCGCGAGCGCCTCCTGCAGGATGCGATAGAGCGCGATCTTGCTCGGCAATGCGCAGTCGCCGAGGTCGGCGGCCATGATGATCTCCACGGGTTGGTCGGTCATCGCCTCATGCTGGACGGTGAGTCCCTCGAGGATGGCCCCGAGGTCCCGGCGCTCGAAGCCCGGCGGGCGGAAGACGCCGATGAGCGTGCGCACCTCGCCGAGCGCGCGCTCGAGCAGTTGCACCGCCTGCGTCGCCCGCCGCTGGTCGGCGGGCCGGTCGGCGAGATCGCGCGTGAGCACCTGGAGGTGCGAGAGCGCGGCGAAGACGTCCTGCACGGGCCCATCATGCATGTCGAGCACGATCCGCTGCAGCTCGCGCTCGCCGGCCGCGAGCAGCCGCAGCGACGCGTCCCCGGCGCGCCCTTCGTCGAGGGCGCTCATGCGACGAGCGCCTCGGCCAGCACCGCCGACGCCCGACGCCCGGCGGAGCGCGGCATCGTCGATGTCGAGGTGCAGCACGCAGCGCACGCGGGTGTCGTGCCACTCGGTCACGAGCACGCCGGCGGCGCGGGCGCGCGCGGCGACCTGCGCCGAGGTGAGGCCGTCGAGCAGGTCGATCATGACGATGTTCGTGTCGGGCGGGACGACGCGCGTGCCGGGGATGTCCGCCAGCGCGGCGGCGAGCTGCCGCGCGCGCGCGTGGTCCTCGTGCATCCGCGGCAGGTGGTGCTCGAGGCCGTGCAGCGCCGCGGCCGCGAGGATCCCCGACTGTCGCATGCCGCCGCCGAACCGCTTGCGCACCTCCCACGCGCGCCGCATCGGGCCGGCATCGCCCGCGAGGGCCGCACCGACGGGCGCGCCGAGCCCCTTGGAGAACGAGACCATCACCGTCGCCGCACAGGCGGCGAACTCGGCGAGCGGCGTGCCCGTCGCGACGTGGGCGTTCCAGAGCCGCGCGCCATCGAGATGCAACGGCAGGCCCTTCGACGCGGCCGTCTCCTGCAACGCCTGGAGCCGCGCCAGCGGTGTCACCATGCCGCCTGCCCCGTTGTGCGTGTTCTCGGCGCAGACGACCGACGCGCGGGGCGCGTGCACGGAGTACGGGCGGAAGGCGGCGCGGAGCGCGTCGGCATCCATCACCGGCCCACCCCGCACGACGCGCACCTGGAGCCCGGCGAGCGCCGCGGTGCCGGCGATCTCCCAGTTCACGATGTGCGAGTCGTCGTGGCAGTAGACCTCGGTGCCGGGCTCGCCCAGGAGCCAGAGCCCGGCCTGGTTGGCCATCGTGCCCGTGGGGAAGAAGAGGGCCGACGGCTTGCCGAGCAGCTCGGCGACGCGCGCCTCGAGCCGGCGGACGGTCGGGTCGCCATCCAGGACGTCGTCCCCCACCTCGGCCTGGGCCATGGCCTGTCGCATGGCGGGCGTGGGCTTGGTGACGGTGTCACTGCGGAGGTCGATGGGTGCGGTCACGGAGCGGGGGTCTTGCGGGTGGGGATGGCGAGGTCGCGCGCGCCGGCGGCGCGCGCCTCGGCGGTGGTCTTGAACTCGGCGGTGAGCGAGGATCGCGGCGCCAGGTCACCGCGCGCGACGAGATGCATCTCCACCACATGGGCGACTTCCGCCCCGATGACGAAGATCAGCGCGGCGTAGTACGTCCAGAACATGACGATGAAGATCGCGCCGAGCGTCCCGGTGTACACGGACGACGGAGGATACCGGAGCCAGAGTTCGGCGAACAGCCAGCGGGCGAACTCGAAGAGACCGGTCGCGGCCGCGGCGCCGAGGACCGTGGGGCGCCACGGCGTGCGGGCGCGCGGGAGCCACCGGTAGAGCGCCACGAAGATCCCGGCGAGCACGAGCAGCGCGAAGAACCGCAGCAGCGCGATCTCGAGCCCGCCGGCGACGTTGTCGAGGAATCCCGACTCCTCGAGGCGCGCGCCCACCCGGCCGCTCGTGACCGCGAGCCAGGCGCTGATGCTGACCCACGCGGTCATCAGCAGCACCGAGACGAGGATGAGGTTCAGGTCGACGAGCTTGCCGTGGAAATAGCCGCGATCGCGCCCGTGCATGAAGACGAAGGCCAGCACCGCGCGGAGCGTGGTGAAGAGGCGCATCGCGAACCAGATGAAGGCGAGCGCCGAGCCGACGCCGACGAGCGCCCGGGTGCGCACGACATCGGCGAGGATGGGGTCGAGGATCGACCCCCCGTCCGCGCCGGCGGCGGGCAGCAGGTTCTCCAGCGTCGCCTGCAGCACCTTCGCGGCCGCGTCGGTGGACTGGTCGAGGATGAACCCGAGGCCGGCGGCGAGGAGCAGCAGGAACGGGATGCCGGCGAGCAGGACGTTGAACGCGACGCCGCCGGCGAGGAAGAGGGCATCATCCGCGTCGGCGCGCCGGACCACGTCGGCGAGGAAGCGCCAGAGTGCCCTCAGACGCGGGCGTCCTCGGCGTCGGCATCCGGCGAGGCACCGCGGCCATGCCTGGCCAGCCGCGTCTCGATGGCCTCGCGCGCCTCACGCGCGACGTCCCGCGCCGCGGACGAGGTCGTGCGGACCAGTTCGTCCGCCTGCTCCCGCGCCTCCTCCACCACCACGCGGGCCTTCCGGCGGAGGCGCCGGGCGCCGCGACGCAGGTCCTGCCGCGTCTCGACGCCCGACTGCGGAGCAAGGAGCAGCGCGATCCCCGCGCCTACGGCGACCCCCAGGATGAAGAGGCCGATCCCGCCGCCCGACCGTCGTTCGACCACGACGGTGGGTTCGCTGCCGCTCTGCTCCGCCATCGCTCCCTCTCGGTTAGAGCTCCATCAGGACGAGGAACTTCGACGAGCGCCAGAAGACCTCGGGGGAGGAGATCCGGATGCTCCCCTTGAACTTGCCGTCGGCGGGCGCCGCATCCAAGCCCGTCATGTCGTTCGTGGTGATGATGCGGTACGACTTGGCCGGGTTGGGCAGGGTGATCTCGACGACCTTCAGCCGGTCGATCGAGGTGAACTCCCCGGTCTCGAGCGTCCGGGCGAGCACCTGCGTCTTGCCGATGCCGAGCATGCCACCGCGCTGCTCGATGATGCCGCGCTTGAGGAGGTCGTCCTTCTTGCCGGCGACCCAGTACACGGTGTTCTGCTCCGTGGTCAGCATCGCCGTCTGCTCGCTGAGCGCGGCGCGCTGCGTCTCGAGCTGCGTGTTGGTCTCGCGCAGCGCCATGTTCTCCGACGTCAGCGCGCTCACCTGGTCGAGGAGCGCGACGATCTCGGCCTTCTGGTTGTCGATGATCGACTGGAACTGCTTGATGGTCGAGTCATACGACGCCATCTGCGCGGTCATGGTGGCGTTGGTGGCCGTGATCTGGCCGACGCGGCGCCGGCTCTGGGCGAGGCGCTCCTCGGACTCGCGGAGCCGCTCCGTGAGCCCCTTCACGCGCTCGGCGAGCGCCTGCCGCGCCTGCGTCGGCGACATCTGCTCCATCTCGCCCGTGGCACTCACCACCGGCTGCCCGCTCTTCACCTTGTCGAGCTCGCCGTTGACGTCGGCGATGAACTGCGACGTCGCCACGACCTCCTTGAGGAGCGAGTCCTTCTCGGACGAGATCGCCGCGACCTGCTGCAGCTGCTTGTCGTACTCCGACTTGGACACGCAGCCCGTGGCGACCACCGCCAAGGCACCGGCCAGGATGAACTTCCGCATACGAACCTTCTCCGTTCTGGGCGCTGCTTCGCGCGGGGGGGGGCCGGGGGGGGGCGGACGCCCCACCATCCTACTCGCCCGCTTCGGCATCGTCGGGTGCGGCTTCGACCGCGGGACCGCCCGTGCCGGGCGCCGGTCGCTGGATGGCCGGCCCCCTCACGTACCGCCGCACCGCCTCCGCTGTTCCCTACACCCCGAGATTCTCGAAGAGGAAGGTGAACTTCGCGTCGTACGCCGCGGCGATCCGCGCCTGCAGATCGGCCGGGAGGTCCCACAGCTGCCGCTTGAACGGCCCGAAGGCCTTCTTCCGCGTCTTGTAGAAGAACTGCTCGTCGGAATCGCCCGCCTTCCGCTCCTCCGCCGCGTTCACCCGCAGCCACTCGTAGATCTCGGCCCGGAGCGCCGGCGGCATCAGGTCGTACATCATGTTCTGGAACCCGGTCGCGAGATGGATCTCCGCGGTCTCGGTCCGGGGGAAGTGATAGAACGCATCGTCGGGCAACGTCGAGGCGCCATGCTGCACCGCCCCGGAGAGCCCGTACTGCTCGCGCGAGACCCGCGAGAGGTCCTCGAGCGTCTTGAAGTCGAGCGCGACGTCCTTGATCGACCCGTCGGCGAGCACGACGCCGCCGTGCGAGGTCCCCGACTGCACCGAGATCTTCGAGAGCCCCACCATCCCCGGCGCCTTCGCCTGCAGGGTGGCGTTGTAGCCGTCCATGAACGCCTGGAGCTCGGCGACCGTGGAGTTCTCGGTGCCCACCTCGCCGATCTCGCCCCCGAGCGAGATGGTCACGCCCGCAGGCTCGAGCGCGCGGACGTGGCGCGTGAGCTCCACCCCGACCTCGTAGTTGAGGCGCTGCTGCTCGGCGAGCGTCGCGTGCGAGAGGTCAACGAGCGTCGACGTGTCGAGGTCGATGTTGTAGAAGCCGGCCGCGACGCCCTCGGTCGCGAGCGCCTTCACCGCGGCCACCTCGGCCGCCGCGTCGACCTTGTACTTCTTGGCGTTGACCTGGAAGTGGTCACCCTGCACGAACACGGGCCCGCGATACCCCTCGCGGAGCGCCGCCGCGAGGATCACCGCGACGTACTCGGCGGGCCGCTGCTCGGTGTAGGCGATCTCCGAACGCGCGATCTCGAGGATGATCGCCGCGCCGTCCAGCCGCAGTGCCGTGCGGTAGATCGAGCGCACGGTGTCGTACGTGGCGCCGCGGATGTTCATCGCCGGCACCGTGACGCCCTTCACCTCGCCCCGGCCACGCGCCATGTAGAAGTCATGGATGGAGGCCGAGAAGGTCCCAACGGCACGCGCGGCCTCCCAGATCACCCAGCGGGCCC
>JBGATT010000206.1:0-5047 GCA_044229035.1 Gemmatimonadaceae bacterium
GACGCCGCGCGACTGTTCATCCCGATGGCGATGCGCCGCACGCGGCGCGCGATCCGCGCGCTCGAGCGCAACGCCGACGACGGCATGCGGGCGATCGCACAGCGCGCGCTCGAGACGGGCGACCTCACCGTGCCCACGCCCACCGACGTCGCGTGAGGCAAGCGCGCGACCGGCCGGGACCGTCCCCGGCCGGTCGGATCCCGTCGCTCGACGGCGTGCGCGCCGTCGCGATCGCGCTCCTCCTCGTCAGCCACCTGATCGGCACCGGCGCGTTCCCGGTCACGTCCACGCCGCTGCTCGACCTCGGCGCGCTTGGCGTCCGGGTCTTCTTCGTGCTCTCCGGCCTCCTCATCACGTCCCTCCTCGTCGCCGAGGAACGGCGTACGGGGCGGGTGGACCTGCCGGCGTTCTATGCGCGACGCACGCTCCGCATCTTCCCGGCGTTCTACGCCTACCTCGTCGCGCTCGCCGTGCTCACCGTCACCGGCCTCATCGAGGTCCCCGGCACCGACCTCCTGCGGGCGGCGTCGTACACGATCAACTACTCCGCCGCGCACGACTGGCGCGTCGGGCATGCCTGGTCGCTCGCGGTCGAGGAGCAGTTCTACCTCACGTGGCCGTTGCTCATCGCGTGGCTCGGCTCGCGCCGGGCCGCGATCGGCGCACTGGTCGCCATCGCGTCGGCGCCGATGGCGCGCGTGGTGTTGATGGCGCTGCCCGACGGCACCTCCGTGCTCCAGCTCCATGTCGGGCATTCGTTCGAGACGGTGGTCGACGCGATCGCCACCGGCGCGCTGCTCGCGCTCGTGCGGGAGCGGCTGTGGGCGCTGCCCGCGTTCCGGCGCATGCTCGGCTCCCCCGCGGTCTGGATGCTCGTGCCCGTCGGCCTCGCGGCGGGGAGCCTGCCGTACTGGGACCCGTGGGTGACGCCGCGGACCGCCTGGTTCCTCACCGGCGCGCACGCGGCCGTCGGCCTCACCGTGCTGAACGTCTCGATCTCCCTGCTCATCGAGCGCGTGGTGCGCCACCCTGACGACCTCGTCGGTCGGGCGCTCAACCTGCGGGCGGTCGCCTGGCTCGGAACGCTGAGCTACTCCGTGTACATTTGGCAACAGCTCTTCCTCGACCGCCGGTCCGATGCCTGGGCCACCCGGTTCCCGCAGAACCTCTTCCTCGTGTTCGCGGCGGCCCTGCTGTCGTATCACCTGGTCGAGCAGCCGATGCTGCGCCTCCGCGATCGGCTCCTCCGCCCGCACGCCCCGAAGACCCCGTGACCCTGCTCTCCTGCTCCAACGTCGGCATCTCGTTCGGCGCGACGGAACTCCTCAAGAACATCACCTTCACCGTCGCCGAGGGCGAGCGGTGGGGCATCATCGGTCGCAACGGCGCCGGCAAGACCTCGATCTTCAAGGTCATCACCGGCGACCTGCCGCCGACGGTCGGGAGCGTGGCGCGCCGCCCGGGGCTGCGCCACGCGCTCCTCGACCAGCACCGCGCCTTCGAGGGCGCGACGACCGTCTGGCAGGCCGCTGCGGCCGCCTGGCGCGAGGTCATCGCGCTCGAGCAACGCATCGCCGAGCAGGCCATCGAGCTCGGCGAGCTGGGCGAGAGGGTCACCGACGAGTTCCTCGAGCGCTTCGGGCACGACCAGGAGCGGTTCGCGGATCTCGGTGGCTATGTCTACCACGCGCGCGTCGACGCCGTGCTCCAGGGCCTCGGCTTCGATGCCGAGGAGTCGAAGTCGCGGCTCGTCTCGTCGCTCTCCGGCGGCGAGCGCGGACGCGTGGGCCTCGCCGCGCAGCTCATCGCCCCCGCCGACCTGCTCCTGCTCGACGAGCCGACGAACCATCTCGACCTCGACACGACCACCTGGCTCCAGGAGTGGCTCACCGAGGCGAACGAGACGGTCATCGTCGTCTCGCATGATCGTGCCTTCCTCGACGCCATCTGTTCGCACATCCTGCATGTGGAGGGGCGCACGAGCGAGTGGTACAAGGGGAACTACAGCCAGTTCGTCCCGCAACGCGCCGAGCGCCGCCTCACGCGCGAGCGCGAGCTCGAGCGGCAACGCGCGTACGTCAAGAAGGAGGAGGAGTACATCCGGCGGAACCTCGCGGGCGTCAACTCCTTCCAAGCCAAGGGCAAGCGCAAGCGGCTCGAGCGGCTGCCGCGGCTCGCGCCGCCGCCCGGCGACCCCGCCGCGATGAACCTCCGCTTCGAACCCGCCGAGCGCGGAGGGGACCAGGTCGTCTCCGTGAAGGACCTCCGGGTCGAGGTCCCCGGTCGCGTCCTCGTCGACGGCTTCACCGGCGTCATCCGCAGGAACGACTTCATCGCGCTCGTCGGCCCCAACGGCGCCGGCAAGTCCTCCTTCATCTCCACGCTGCTCGGCGACCGCACGCCGGCGGCGGGAGAGACGAGGATCGGCGGCTCGATCACACCCGCTTGGTTCCGTCAGGACCTCGCCGATTTGCCGCTCCGGAAGTCGCTGATGGACGCGATCCTCGACCAGCGACCGCTCTGGAGCCGCGGCTCGGTGCAGAACCACCTCGGCGCCTTCGGCTTCAGCGGCGACGAGGTCTTCCGCGAGATCAGCTCGCTCAGCGGCGGCGAGCGCGCACGCATGGCGCTCGCGCTCATCACCCTCTCGCACGCGAACCTCCTCGTCCTCGACGAGCCCACGAATCACCTCGACGTCGAGAACATCGAGGCGCTCGAGGATGCCCTCGACGAGTACGAGGGCACCGTCCTCCTGGTGAGCCACGACCGCGCCTTCCTCCGCGAGGTCGCCACGCGCGTCTGGGCGTTCGACGGCACCCGCCTCGTCGATTTCGATGGCCCGTTCGTGGAGTGGGAGGAGGACCGGGCGCATCGCGCGGCGAAGGCGTCGCGCGCCGACGCCGACGCCGCCGAGCTCAAGCGCCAGCAGGAGAAGGAGCGCGCGAAGAAGAACGCCGCATCACAGGAGGGGGATCACGCCGCGCGGCGCGCCCGCAAGCGCGCCGCGGACGATGCCGAAGCGGCGGTCCAGCGCCACGAGGCCCGCATCGCGGAGGTCGAGGCGCAGCTCGGGGATGCGGACCTGTACGACGGGACGCCCGAGGGGGCGAAGAAGGCCGCGCAGCTGGACCAGGAACTGGCGCGCCTGCGCAAGGCGCTCGACCAGGCGATGGCCGCCTGGGCCGAGGCGACAGAACAGTCGTGAGGGTGGGGCGCCGTCCGCGCTGATGCGGCGGCGCCTGGGTCCGGCCGCTGGCTCAGGCCGCGGCCTCGGGCCGCAGTTTCCCGTACGCGCCGAGCGCCTGCTTGAGCGCCAGCCGCGCCGACATCTCCAACTCGTACTCGACGCTGATCTCGTTGAACTGGGCCGCGCCGTGCTTCTTGAGTCGCGTCGCGATCGCGTCGCTCTGCGCGTGCCGGCGGCAGTACTCGCGCGCCGCCATCCAGAGCCCGTTCGCCGCCTTCCAGAGCTCCTCGCTCTCCTTGCCGCGCCCCTCCTTCGCCGCCTCCTCGTAGCGCGTCGTCGCCTTCGCGAGCAGGGTGTCGCAGAGGTCCACGACCTCGGCCACCCCTTCGAGCTCCATGTCGTCGAGCTGGTGCCCGAGCACCTTCGTCAGCCGCTGGTGCTGGTTGCAACTCTCGTCGGCCGCCCGATAGAGCGCGTCGGCGGCGTCACGGAGCGGGTGCGACGACGGCTTGGACGGACGGGGCTGGGGCTTGGTCGGCATCTGCGAAGGTCTGGGTGGAGGAGTGCGTGAACTCTGCCTCGGCGCAGGGCGACCGCGCAACGGGTCCGCCTAGCGGATCTCGCCCACCCGGAGGAACAGCGGCCACGTGACCTGGCGTCGCGGCGTCTCCCCCCACGCGGACGCAAGTTCGCGCTCGAACGCGAGGATCGGTTCCTCCCCTCGCGCCGCGATCAGCCGCTGGGTGCCCGACCATGACCGCAGGAATCCGCGATACTGCGCCAGCGTCCAGTCCTCGTGCATCTCGAACGGCGGTGCCACCAGTTCGTCGATCGGCAGTGCGATGGTGCGGTACTCGTCGTGGATGAGCGCGTGCTCCGCCGGCCAGTAATGCCCGAGGGTGACGTCGTGATGGTGCCGCACCAGCAGGTCGATGGCCGGCGTGACCTGGCTATGCGTGTAGGCGAACGCCGCGAGCACGCCCCCCGGCTGCAGTACGCGCCGCACCTCCCGGCAGAACGCCTCCGCGTCGAACCAGTGGAGCGCCTGGCCCACCGTGACCAGCTGTGCCGCGTGGTCGGCGATCCCGCTCTCGTACGCCGCGATCCGATACGCGATGCGCGTGTGCGCCTCGGCATTCGCGATCTGCTCGGCGCTCGCGTCCGTCGCGACCACCTGCGCGAACCGCGTCACGAGCCCGGTCGCGACCTGTCCGTTCCCCGTCCCGGCATCCCACGCAAGCGCGGTACCGGGTGCCACCACCGCGAGCCAGTGGAAGAGCGCGAGCGGATACCGCGGCCGATAGGCCGCGTACGTCCCCGCGTGCGCGGAGAAGTGGTCCTGGAACGCGCGCGTCGAACGCGGCGTGGGCGGACGGGTCACCTCGCGTCCTCCGTCCCGAACGCGATGCGGTCGCCCCGCGGACTGAGCGCGAGCCGCGAGATCCCGCGCACGCCGAGCTCGGCGAAGTCCGCGAGCACGTCCCATCGATCGTCCACGCGCACCAGCAACTGCGTGCCGCGCGACACGAGGAGCCTCCCGTTCGGCGTCCAGAGGTGGTAGTCCGAGCGCACCGGGGCCGGCGCGATGCGCCGGACCGCCCGTGTGCGCACGTCGACCTCGCTGATCCAGCTGGTGTCGCGTCCGACCTGCAGGAACGTGAACGCATCGCGCCCGGGGATGCGTACCAGCGCCCGCCCGATGTCGCGCGCGAGCGTGTCGGCGCGCTCCGTGCGCGCATCCACGAGCACGAGCGCGTTCGGCGACCCCAGCACGAACGTTCCCAGGGTCACGTCGCCCACCCACACGTGGTAGCCCACCGGGCGCAGCGCGCGCAGCACGAGCTCCGCCCCCGTGCCGTC
>JBGATT010000034.1:0-22909 GCA_044229035.1 Gemmatimonadaceae bacterium
ACCGCTACAACGAGGCGAACGTCACCGTCTCCGTCGCGATCCCGACGCTCGGATGGAGCGCTGGCGCGTCGCCGCTCCGCGTGGGTCTCGGACAGTGGAAGGAGCCGTATCCCTCGACGCCGGACTACATCGTCGGACCGCTGACGGTGACCATGACCCATGCGACGGCGACGAGCACCACGGCGCCCAGCGCGGTGATCCCGAACGGCGGCTACTACGTCTACACGCGCGTGACCGGCGCGGCTCAGGGGGCCGACACCATCACCTTCTCGGCGCCGGGGTACAACAGCGTCCGCGGCGCGATCGATGTCGCACCCGGCCGGATCAATGCGCTCGGCGGGTGGCCCGCGACGCTCGCGAGCGACTCGGTGCAGGTGACGCTGTATGCGCGTGATCCCGACGGCAACGTGACGAACGTCGCCGCGCCGACCACCTTCGCCATCGCCGTCGCCGGGAGCGCGCTCGAGGCCCGGAACGGGGGCGTGGCGATCACCTCCGTGACGATCCCCACGGACGCCCAGTCGACGACCTTCTGGTTGCGACGGCTGGCGAACGGCACGGCGGTGGTCACGTTCACCAACGCGAACTACGTCACGCAGGTCGCCCCGACGGTGACCGTCACGGGAGCCCCATGATGCCCCTGCCTCACCCCAGCGCCCGGCGCGCGCTCCGGCTGCTCGTCGCCGCCCTGCTGACGCCGTTCGCCTCGGTGGCCGCCCAGACGCCGGCCCCGCTGCCCCCGGCGAGCCCGCCGCCACCGGCCCCGGTCGCGCAGCCCGCCCCGGTGGCGGCTCCGATCCAGCGCGCGGCGCCGCCGCCGGCGCCGGTCGCCCGTTCGATCGAGGCGGCCCCGACCGCGCCCGCCGGCGCGGCCGCCGCCCCTGTCGGCGCGACGATGCGCTGCAAGGACGGCGTCTGGCTCACCGGCGCTGTGGCCCCGAATCGGTGCGACCGGAACGGTGGCGTGGCGGTCATCCTCCCCATCCGCGCGGCCGCGCCTCCGCCCCCTCCCCGCGCGCCCTGACCTCGGTCCTGGGCTCGCGCGGGACCGCCGTCCGGTGACACGTTCCCCGAGTGCCGTGCGTATGGCCGACACTCCCCTGCCCGGACCCTCGTGCGCTTTCGCCGTTTCCTGACCTGGTGCTGGGCCGCGCTCGTCCTTGGCGTCGGCCTCGCCTACGTGCTCCATCCCGAGCTCTTCACGGCGGAGCAGTTCCAGGCCCTGCTCACCCGTTGGGGCCCGTGGGCGTTCCCGGGGTTCGTCGTGGCCTCCGTCCTCCGGGGCCCGCTGCTCATCCCCAGCACCCCCGTGGTCATCGCCGGAGGGGCGTTCTTCCCCGAAGCGCTCCCGGCAGTCCTCGTCGTCTCCATGCTCGGGATCGTCCTCTCCGCCACCCTGCTCTATCGCTTCCCCGGGTTCGCGGGATACGATACACTGCTGGCGGAGCGGTATCCGGAGAAGCTGGACCACCTCCGGACGCGCCTCGTCGGTCCGGGCGCTACCTGGTTCGTGGCGCTCTGGGCCTTCACTCCGGTGGTGCCGACCGATCTCATCTGCTACGCGGCCGGCCTCGTCCGGATGCCGTACCGGCGGATGATCGCGGGGATCATCATCGGGGAGCTTCCCTTGGTCGCCGGGTACATCCTCCTGGGGACCAAGTTGCTGGACTTCCTCCCCATCTGAGGGGACGCGTTTGATCGAGCACATCAGGCACATCAAGACGTCGGGGACCATCGTGGGCAGCTCGCCGTTCCTGGTGAGCCGCATGCTCCGCGCGATCGACTTCGCGCGCGCACGGACGATCGTCCAGCTTGGGGTCGGGACGGGGTGCATCACGCGCGGCCTGCTCCGCCGCATGCGGCCCGACGCGCGGCTCATCTCGCTCGAACTCAATCAGGTATTCGTCGAAGAGAACCGCGAGATCGACGATCCGCGGCTCACGCTGCTCCAACGTTGTGCGAGCACCCTTCCGCGCCTGGCGGTGGAGCTCGAGCTGGGACCCATCGACTACATCGTCTCGAGCCTGCCGCTCGCGATCATGAACTCGGTGGTGGTCGAGCGGATCCTCCGCGACTCCGACCGCCTCCTCGCACCCGACGGCATGTTCCTGCAGTATCAGTACTCGCTCTCGCAGCGCCGGGCGCTCGAGCGGCGCTTCGGGGATGTGCGCGTGGGCTTCACGCTGGCGAACATCCCGCCGGCCTTCGTCTACGAATGCTCGCCGCAGCTGGCGCAGGCCGCGGCGCTGTAGACCGCCCGGCAGCGGTGCGGCGGGGCCGGGTCCTGACCTGGCTCACCATCGCCTACAACTCCCTCGAAGCCCTCGTCGCGCTCCTCGCCGGCACCCTCGCCGGCAGCGTGGCCCTCATCGGCTTCGGGCTCGACAGCATCATCGAGGTGTCGGCGAGCGGCGCCGCGCTCTGGCGGCTCCGCCACGACGCCGACCCGCAGGCGCGCGCGCGGGCCGAACGGGCGGCCCTCCGCATCGTCGGCTGGTCCTTCCTCGCGCTCGCCGCCTGGGTCGCGATCGATGCCGTGCGCTCCCTCGTCGCGCGCGAGGCCCCCGACGCGAGCCCGCTCGGCGTCGCCATCGCGGCACTCTCGATCGTGGTCATGCCGCTCCTCGCGCACGCCAAGCGGCGCGTCGCGACGCAGCTCTCGAGCTGCGCGCTCACCGCGGAGGCTCGGCAGACCGACATCTGCATGTACCTGAGCCTGCTCCTGCTCGCGGGCCTCGCGGCGAACCAGTGGCTCGGCTGGTGGTGGGCCGACCCGGTCGCCGCGCTGGTCATGGTGCCGCTGATCGCGTACGAGGGGCGCGAGGCACTGGCGGGGCGCACGGTGTGCGCGGACTGTGCGTAGGAGGAAACAAGAAGGGGGCAGGCCGCACGGCCCGCCCCCTTCACCCGTCAGCCTTCATCGGCCACTCAGTGATTCGCCTTGGCGAACTCCCGCTTGAGGGTCGCCATCATCTCCCCCCGCTTGTCGTACAGCCGCTTGAGCTTCCGCGGCTTCCGCTTGGCCAGCGCGTAGCTCGTGAGGATCGGCAGCGCGATCGTCGAATCCAGGTAGCACACCACCGCATCCGGCAGCTTGTCCGGGTCGATCTTCCCCCAGCTGACCGCCTCGGCCGGCGTCGCGCCGGAGAGCCCGCCCGTGTCCGGCCGCGCATCGGTGATCTGCAGGAAGTAGTCGTGCCCCTTCTCGTCGATCCCGAGCACCTCCTGGATCTGCGGCTCGGTCTGGAGCATGAAGTTCTTCGGCGAGCCGCCGCCGGCGATGAGCACCGCACTCTCGCCGCCGCTCCGCTTGGCGTGGAGCACGATGCTGGCCGTCTCGTTCACATCCTGGTTGGGGTCGATCACGCACGTCCCGCCCTCGAGCTGGAGCGCGGCGATGTTCATGCCGATGCTCGAGTCGCCCGGCGAGCTGGTGTAGATCGGCACGCCGCAGCGGTACGCCGCCGCGAGGAGCGACTTCTGCGGGATGCCGAGCGCCTTCTCGCGCTCGACGAGGTACTTGCCGCAGAGGTGGTGGAACTCGGCGCTCGACATGGTGCGCTGGAACTCGGGCGCGCGGATGATCTTGCGGAAGAACGCGTCCGTGGACAGGAGCACGTCGTAGTCGAAGAAGACGTCGTAGATGCGGACGACGCCTTCCTCGCGCAGCTGGGTGTCGCTCGCCTGCGGGTTGCCGCGATGCATCGACAGACCGAGCCCGAAGTGCGTGTCGTGGTAGAGGTTGGCGCCGGTGGAGATGATCCAGTCGACGAACCCCGCCTCCATGAGCGGGATGATGGTGCTCATCCCGAGGCCGGCCGGCGTGAGCGCGCCGGTGAGCGTCATGCCGACGGTCACGTTCTTCTCGAGCATGAGCTGCGTGAAGAGCTGGCACCCCTCGCGGAGGCGCCCCGAGTTGTAGCTCTGGAACGCGCCCTCGACGAGCTGCACGACCGTCTCGGTGCCGTCGAGCTTGCGCGGGTCGATCTTCTTGCCGCGCAGCAGCGGGCTCACCGCCTTGGTGCCCACCTTCGTGCTCTTCGCCTCGCGCTGCTCGGCGGCGCGCTTCTGCTCGGCCTTGTTGCCCGCGGCGCTCGCGCGCTTCGCCTTCCCGTCGCCGTGACGGGACGCCTTGAAGCCCCCGCGGGCGCGCACCTCCTTCTTCGCCATGCTATCGGTTCTCCGCCCGCTTCCGGGCCGTCTTGAGCTGCAACTCGTAAGCCTGCTCCACCACCCGCGCCGCCTCGGCGGGATCGTCGGTCACCACCATCAGGTCCATGTCCCCGGGCGAGATCTTCCGCTCGGCGAGCACCCGGCTGTTGAGCCACCGCACCAGCCCGGCCCAGTAGTGCGTCCCGAAGAGCACCACCGGGAACTGCGAGATCTTCCCCGTCTGGATGAGCGTGAGCGCCTCGAACAGCTCGTCGAAGGTCCCGAAGCCGCCGGGGAAGATGATGAACGCGCTCGAGTACTTGATGAACATCGTCTTGCGGACCGCGAAGTAGCGGAAGGCGACGTTCGTGTCGACGTACGGGTTGGTCCCCTGCTCGAACGGCAGCTCGATGTTGCAGCCGATGCTCGGCGCACCGGCGAGGCGCGCGCCCTTGTTGGCGGCCTCCATGATCCCCGGGCCGGCACCGGTGATGATCGAGAAGCCCTTCTCGCCCAGCAGCCGCCCGACCTCGACGGCCGCGAGATACTGCGGATCGTCGGGATGCGTGCGCGCCGAGCCGAAGATGGAGACGCCCTTCTCGATCTTGGCGAGCTTGTCGAAACCCTCGATGAACTCGCCCATGATGCGCATGACGCGCCAAGGGTCGGTGCTGCGGAAGTCGGCCTTGGGGCCACCCGACTGGAGGAGCCGGGCGTCCTCGGTGAGCGCCCATGCCATGTCGCCGATGGCGTCGTCGGTGGCGGCACGCGGGACGATGCTCTCGTCGACGGTGGGGAAGACGCCGGAGGCGCGCCGACCTTCCTCGATGCGCGCCTTCAGCGCGGCGACCGATTCGTTGCCGGCATCGGTGATGCGCGCGGGATCGACGCGGTTGCCCCCGGCGGAGCGGGGAGCGCGCGGGCTCGGCTTGGTGCGTTTGGGTGCCATGAGGGATGAAGTTTACCTTGCGGCGTGACCGCCGTCATCCTCGTCGCCGACGGAGCCCGCCCCGACACCCTCGCGGCCGCGATCGACGCGGGACAGCTCCCTGCGCTCTCGGCGCTCCGGCGCGACGGGGCATCGCACGTGGTGACCTCCGTCTTCCCCTCGGTGACCGGCCCGGCGTACGTGCCGTTCCTCATGGGACTGCATCCGGGCGAGGCGGGGATCCCGGGCATCCGCTGGTGGGACCGGGCGGGCACGCGCGTCTATGCGAATGGCAACGCGCGGAGTTACGTCGGGTTCGAGGCGCTGCGACAGGACGGCGACCTCACCGCCGCGCATCCGACGCTCTTCGAACTCGCCCGACGGCCACTCGCGGCACTCACGCCCATCGGGCGCGGCCTGCGCGACGGCGAACGGCTCGGCGCGGGGATCGCATCGTGGCCGCGAATGGCGTGGACGCACTTCCGCGGGGATACACGCGGCTGGCTGCGCCTCGAGGCGGCGCTCGCCGACCGCGTCGCTGCGCGTGTGGCGACCGGTGCGCATGATCTGGTGCTCTTCGCGCACCAGTGCATCGACAAGTTCTCGCACCTCCGCGGGCACGACGCGCCGGAGGTGCTCGCCGCGATGCGCGGCGTCGACGCGATGGTCGCCCGTTTGCGCGACGATGCGGCGCGGACCGGGCGACCGCTCGACCTCATCGTCGTGAGCGACCATGGGCACTCGCCGGTCCAGGCGCACCTCGACCTGGCCGACCTGGTGCGCGCGCGCGGGCACGGCGTGCTCGCGCACCCGTGGACCTTCGCCGGTGGCGACGACGTCGCGGTGATGGTGAGCGGCAACGCGATGGCGCACCTCTACCTGGAGCTCGGCCGTCGCGAACGCCCCTGGTGGCCCGCGCTTGCTCGGCGGTGGGGCTCGCTGGTCGCCGAGCTCGGTGCGCACCCCGCCGTCGACCTGCTCCTCCTGCCCCGCGGGCCCGAGGCCTGCGAGGTGCGGTCGGCGGCGCGCGGCGGGGCCCTCGTGCGACGCACGCAGCGCGGCGGCCTGCGCTACGAGCCGATCGACGGCGATCCGCTCGAACTGGCGTCGGCGCTCGACGCGTCGGGCTCGCTCGGTGGCGAGGCGGGGCTCGATGCGGATGCGGCGTACGACGCGACGCGCGCGACGACCTATCCCGATGCGCTCGTGCAGGTGCTCGCGCTGGCGGGCTCCCCGCGCGCGGGAGAGATCATCGTCTCGGCGGCGCCGGGCTGGGACCTGCGATCCCGGTGGGAACCGATCCCGCATCGCTCGACCCACGGCTCGCTGCGCCGCGAGCATCTCCTCGTCCCACTGCTGACCTCGTTCGTGCCGGATCGCGTGCCACGCCGGACGGCCGACGTCTTCCGGCTCGCCCGTCAGGGCATGGCGACGACGCGCGCGTAGAGCCGTTCGAGGCGATCGGCGAGCGCGCGCTGCTGCTCGCGCAGCACGTCGAGGCGCGGCCGTTCGCGGCGACGCAGGAAGAAGCGCCGCGCGGCCTCGAACGCCTGTTGCCGGCGCTCCCCCACCGCGAGCGCCGCGAACGCCCAGAAGGGCTGCGCGACGAGCGCGAACAGCGCCCACCCGAGTCCGAGCGACGGCCAGACGGCGAGCGACACGGCGAGGAACCAGAGGCCGAACACGACCGCGCCGACGAGCACGCGATACGTGACGAGCGTGTCGGGGCCCTCGGAGGCGGACATCTTCCCGGCGATGGCGGCCGTCACGGCGCGGGGGGGCCAGAAGACGACCGCGCCGACGAGCGACACCGGCAGCACGACCGCGAGCGGCACGCGCGCGACGGTCCACTCGACCGCCTCGCCGATGCGCACGTCGTCCTTGAGCTCGGCGGGGCTCAGCCCGAGCTGCCGCAGCTCGCGCAGATGCGCTTGCAGCTCGCCGGCCACCGCGCGCCAGTCGGCATCGCCGCCGCCGCGGAGCGCGAGGAGCGCCTCGCTCGTCATCCGCAGCCGCTCGACATGCGTCGCCGGATCGTGCGCGATCCCGCGCCGCTCCGCCGCCCACACCTGCTCGGCGCCGCGCACGAGCGGCTCGTCCTCCCAGGCCTCGAGGTTCACCGTCACCGAACGCATCGCGGTCTCGATCCGCCGGGTGAGCTCCCGCACCGCCTCGCGGTCCTCGACGCCGGCCACGAGGAGGTCATCCCACCGGAACGGATCGGTGATGATGATGTGGGCCTCGCTGCGGAACGCGTCGCGGTCGCGGAAGACGAGCCCCATCGCGATGATCGGGAAGTCGTGCCCGATGATCTGACCCGCGCCGATCGCGATGCGCGCCGCCCCCGTCTTGAGCGGCGCGAGCTTGGACGACGAGTGGCTGATCCCCTCGGGGAAGATCCCGACGGCATCGCCGGCGGCGAGCACCTTGTGCACGTCGCGGAACGAATCGAGGTTCTGCGCGAGCTTGGTCGGGTCGTCCTGCTGCCGGTACACCGGCACCGATCCCACGCCCTTCACGAGCCATCCGATGAGCGGATCGCGGAAGAGCGGCTCCTTCGCCATGAACCGCACCGTGCGGTCGGCGGCGACGACGACGAGCGCCGGATCGACGAGCGAATTGTTGTGGTTGGCCACGAGGAGGACCGCGCCCTCGCTCGGCACGCGCGCCCCCGCCACCGTGACCCGATAATAGGCCCGGATGGCGAGGTTGGAGATGACGTTCATGGCCCAGGGGAACCGCATGGGCCGGAATGTACGAACTCGTCAGGCCGCGCGCTTGTGGTACTGCTGCACCGCGGCGGTGAGCACGAGCACCCCCGCGCCGGCGAGGAACACGAGGTCCCGCCAGACGTCGAGGAGCCCCGATCCCTTCAGCATCACCGCCCGCACCACCGTGATGAAGTGCATCATGGGATTGGCCCGCGCGATCCACTGTGCCCAGTCCGGCATCGAGGCGACCGACGTGAAGAGGCCGCTCATGAGCAGGTAGACCATGAGCACGGAGAAGTTGACGAACATCGCCTGCTGCTGCGTCTCGGTGACCGTCGAGACCCAGAGGCCGATCCCGAGTGCGGCGACGAGGTAGAGCCCCGCCCCGGCGTAGATGAGCAGGTACGACCCGCGCATCGGCACGTCGAACACGACCCGCGCGACGGTGAGGCCGATGGTGAGCAGGAGGAGGCCGAGCACCCAGAGCGGGATCAGCTTCGCGGTGATGAATGCGGTGCGCGTGATCGGGGTGACGTTGAGCTGGTCGAGCGTCCCGATCTCCTTCTCGCGCACGATGTTCATCGCGGTGAGCAGCGTCCCCACGATGGTGAGCAGCTGCACGAGGATGCCCGGCACCATGAAGTGGCGGTAGTCGAGTTCGGCGTTGTACCAGCCGCGCCGCCGCACCTCCACCTGCGGGCGCCCGCGGACCGCGGGCCGCTCGTGCCGCGCGAGCGCCACCGCCGTCGCGGGCACGAGGCGCGCCCCGAGCTCGGCCCCGTAGGCCCCGAGGATGTCCCGGGCGTACGCCTGCGTCAGTCCCGCCGTCTGCCCGTCCTCGGCGTTGAGGATGAACTGCACCGACGCCTGGCGCGTGCGCACGAGGTCGCGGTCGAAGCCCTCGGGGATGACCAGCACGAGCTCGACCTCGCGACGGATGAGGGCCTCGTCGCCGAGGGCGGTGCTTCCCGACGCCTGCTCCGCGACGAATCGGCCCGAAGCGGTGAGGCGGTCGATGACCCCGCGCGAGGCGCTCGAGTGGTCCTGGTCGACGATGTGCATCCGCGCGCGCTTGAGCTCGAACGTCGCTGCATTCGACAGGATGATGAGCTGCACGATCGGCATCATGAAGAGCATCCGGACCAGCGCGGGGTCGCGGAAGATCTGCGTGAACTCCTTGCGGAGCAGGAAACGGAGCATGCGCATCAGGCGAGCCTCGCCTTGAACGATCGGGTGGCGGCGACGAGCAGCACGAGCAGCATCGCGGTGAGGATCGCGAGCTCGTGCCAGACGTGGACCACGCCGGCGCCCTTGAGCATCACGCCCCGCACGACGACGATGAACCAGCGCGCCGGGATCACGTTGGAGACCACCTGCAGGGGCAGCGGCAGGCTCGCGATGGGGAAGATCAACCCGCTGAGCAGCGTGCTCGGCAGCATCGTGCCGAGGAGCGCCCCCATCATCGCCGTGAGCTGCGAGCTCGTCCGCGCCGCCACGAAGACCCCGATCGCGAGGCAGACCAGCGCATACAGGGTGCTCGCCGCGAGGAGCAGCACGAGGCTGCCGCGGAAGGGGACGTCGAAGATCAGCCAGGCCGCGAGCAGCGCCGTCACGACGTTGGCGAACGCGAGCAACAGGTAGGGCGCGACCTTCCCGACGATGATCTGCCAGGGCCGGAGCGGCGAGACGAGCAGGATCTCCATCGTCCCGCGTTCCTTCTCGCGCGAGAGCGAGATCGCGGTCATCATCGCCGAGACGAGCGTGAGGATCAGCGCGATCAGCCCCGGCACGAAGAGGTTCACGCTCTCGAGGGTGGGGTTGAAGCGCATCCGGACCTGCTGGTCGATGCGCACCGGCCGCGCCGAGCCGGGGAGCGTGGCCTGCCAGCCCGCGAGTACCGCGGTCGCGTACGTGCCCATGGTCGCACCCGAGTTCGGGTTCGACGCGTCCACGATCAGCTGCAGCCGGGCCGGCGTCCCGTCGGCGAGATGGTCGGCGAGGCCCGGCTCGATCACCAGCGCGACGTCGATCGCGCCACGCCGGAACAGCGCGTCGATCGCCGCGGTGCTCGGCGGGACGGGCACGAGCGTGAAGCGGTCGCTGCCCTCGAACCTCGCGCGCAGCGCGTGCGTCGCCGCGTCGGCGACGGGGGCGACCACCGCCAGCCGGATCTCGCGGATGTCGGTGCGGATCGCGAAGCCGAACAGCACCACCTGCGAGAGCGGGAGCAGCAGCAGGATCGTCAGCGTCTGCCGGTCGCGCAGGATGTGCCGCAGCTCCTTCACCACGAACGCGCGGAGCGTCCGCATGCGGTCGACGGCCTTCATCTCATGCCCCCGTGGCGGCCGCGGGCCGCGCCAGACGCACGAACACCTCGTCGAGGCTCGGCGCGCCGAACTGCGCCTTGAGCTCCCCCGGCGTCCCCATCGCCGCGATGCGCCCGTCCACCATCACCGACAGCCGGTCGCAGTACTCGGCCTCGTCCATGTAGTGCGTCGTCACGAAGACCGTCGTCCCTTCGGCGGCGGCACGGTAGATCATCTCCCAGAACTGCCGACGCGTGACCGGATCGACGCCGCCCGTGGGCTCGTCGAGGAACACCACCGACGGCCGATGCAGCAACGCCACGGAGAAGGCGAGCTTCTGCTTCCAGCCGAGCGGGAGCCGCCCCACGCGCTCGCGCGCGGCCGCGCCGAGCCCGAGCGCGCCGACCATCTCCGCGCCGCGCGCCGCGATCTCGGCGTCGGTGAGCCCGTAGATGCCGCCGTAGAGGGTGATGTTCTCCATCACCGTCAGGTCGTCGTAGAGCGAGAAGCGCTGGCTCATGTAGCCGATGTTCCGCCGCACCTCATCGGACTGCGTGAGGATGTCGAACCCCGCCACCCGCGCCACGCCCGAGGTCGGCGCGAGGAGGCCGATGAGCATCTTGATTGCCGTCGTCTTGCCCGCGCCGTTGGCGCCGAGGAAGCCGAAGACCTCGCCCTGCCGCACGTCGACGCTGATCGCGTCGACGGCGGTGAAGCTGCCGAACCGCCGCGTGAGGTCCCGCGCCTCGATGGCGAGCGTCATGCGGCGGCCTCGCCCATCAGGGCCATGAACGCGTCCTCGATCCCCGGCGCGATGGGCGCCGCCCACACCTCGGCGATGCCGCGCGTCGCCGTCCACGCGAGGAGCTCGTCGACGACCTGCTGCGGCGGGAGGCCGGTGCGGGCATCGCTGTAGTGCAGCACGTCACCGAACGGCTGGACCGAGGCCTGGTGCGGGAATGCGCGCAGCGCCTCGATGAGCGCGTGGCGCGGCGTCCCGTGCACGGCGAAGAGGGGGCGCGGGAAGCGCGCGCCGATCGCGTCGGGCACGTCGATCGCGAGGATGCGCCCCATCTGCACGAGCGCGACGCGATCGCAGCGGCTCGCCTCGTCCATGTACGGCGTGGAGACGACGATCGTGAGTCCGGACGCTTGCAGGTCGTCGAGCAGGTCCCAGAACTCGCGGCGCGACACGGCGTCGACGCCGGTGGTCGGCTCGTCGAGCAGGAGCAGTTCCGGGCGGTGCACGAGCGCGCACGACAGGGCGAGCTTCTGCTTCATCCCGCCCGAGAGCGCACCGGCGCGCCGCTCCTTGAACGGCTCGATCTGCCGGTAGATGGGGGCGATGATGTCATACCCGGCCTCCAGCGTCGTCCCGAAGACCGAGGCGAAGAAGCGGAGATTCTCCTCCACGCTGAGGTCGGGGTAGAGCGAGAAGCGCCCCGGCATGTAGCCCACGCGCGAGCGGATCTCCCAGAGATCGCGCACCACATCGCGGCCCAGCACCGTCGCCGTCCCGGTGTCCGGCACGAGCAGGGTCGTGAGGATGCGGAAGAGCGTCGTCTTGCCCCCGCCATCGGGTCCCACGAGGCCGAAGAGCTCGCCCGGGCGCACCTCGAACGAGACGTCGGCGAGCGCGGTGGTCGCGCCGAACGTCTTGCCGAGCCCGCGCACGATCACGGGCGAGGTCGCGTCGGGAGTGGTCACGGGACCTGCGAGGCGGTGAACGAGAGGTCGGCCGGCATGCCGATCTTCAGCACGCCGTTCGGGTTGGGCACGCGCACCTTGATCGCGTAGACGAGGTCACTCCGCTCATCGCGCGTCTGCACCGGCGTCGGGGTGAACTCGCTCTGGCTCGCGATCCAGCTGACGGTGCCCTGCAGCGTGGTGAGGCCGTCGCCCTGCGTGATGCGCACGTCGACCACCTGTCCGAGGCGCACGGCGCCGAGCTGGTCGCCCGAGACGTACGCGCGAAGCTCGAGCGTGTCGAGCGCCGCGACCTTGTACAGCGGCTGCCCCGGCCCGACGACCTCGCCCTCGCGCGCATAGACCGCGAGCACGGTCCCGGCGACCGGATTGGTGACCGACGTGCGGGACACGCGGTCGCGCGCCTGCGCGACGCGCGCCTCCACGGCGGCCGCCTCGAGCGTGATGCTGCGGCGCTGCGCCCGCGCCGCCTCGAGCTGGGCGAGCACCGTCCGGTGCTCCCGCTCGGCCTGGTCGACCTGCTGCGCCGTCGCCGCCTGCTGCGCGCTCAGGCGCATCACCCGATCGTAGGCGCGCGACGCGATCTCGCGCTGCACCTCGAGCACTCCCAGCTGCTCGTCGAGCTCGGCGAGCCGCGCCGAGACCGCGGCCCGCTGGGCGCTCACTTGGCGCTGGTCGAGGGAGAGCGTCGTCGAGTCGAGCACCGCCGCGAGGGCGCCCGCGGCGACCTGCTGCCCCTCGACCACGAGGAAGCGCTCGATGGGCCCGCTCGTCTGGGCCGCGACGACCGTCTCAATCGCCTCGAAGTTGCCGTAGGCGTCGGCGCCGTCGTCGCGTCCACAGGCGACCACCACGGCGGGAAGCAGCAGGGCCGCGGCAGCGCGGCGCAGGGAACGATGGGCGGTCGACATCAGCGGACCTCGAGTCCGACGGTGGTGAGGAAGCGGGCGCGGGCCTGGGCGAGCTCCACGCGATGGGTGGCGCGCGCGAGGCGCGCGGTGTTCAGGTCGGTCTCGCGGTCGACGAACTCGCCGACCGTCACCACGCCCTCGCCGTAGCGGAGGCGGGTCTCCTGCAGCACGCGTTCGCGGAGCGTGACGATCGCGTCGTCCGAGGCGACCGTGCGCTCGAGCCGGTCGATGGTCGCGAGGTCGGCCCGCACCGCGCGCTGGATCCGCTCGGCGAAGGCGCGCTCCTCGGTCACCAGCACCTGGCGCTGGATCGCGATCGCCTCGCGCTCGCGATCGATCGTGCCCCAGTCGAACGGCGTCCACTCCAGCTGCACGCCGGCGAGCCAGTAGGTGTCGAACTCGCGAGCGAGCATGTTCAGGCCGGGGCGGCCGTAGCCGGTGCGGCCGAAGGCCGAGAGCTTCGGCTTGTCGAGCGCGCGCACCGTGGCCTCGCGGGCCGTCACCGCGTCGCGGCCGGCCGCGAACTGAGCGAACTCGGGGCGCGCGCGCAGCGAGTCGAGGGCCATCCGGGCGGCACGCACCGGTGCCTCAATCGCCGGCGCCTCGAGGGACGCCTGCTCGGTCACGGAGGTACCGGTGAGATCGGCCAGCACCGCGAGCGCGACCGCGCGACCGCTGGCGGCCTCCTCCTGCGACTGCCGACGCCGCAGCAACTCCGCCTCGAGCATCGCCGCCTCGCTCGGGAGCGACGCGCCCGCCGCGACCCGCTCGCGCGCGAGGCGCAGCTGCGTCTCGAGATCGGTGATCGCATCGGCGAGGACGCCGCGCTGCGCGTCGAGGAGCAACGCGGAGAAGAACGCGTCGTTCACCGCCTGGCGCTGCGCGAAGAGCGCCGCCTCCACGCGCGCCTCGGATTCCGCGAGCTGCGTGCGCTCGAGCGCGGTGCGCGGCGCGCGCGACGGGTCGAGCAGCCGGAGGCGGAGCCCCGCGTTCGCATCGTAGGTGTCCTTGTACGGCAGCACCGCGCCGGGAAAGGAGACGCTCGTCACGTCCGACTGATGCTGCGCCTGCGCCGCGACGCCGAAGGTCGGGAAGCGCTCGGCGCGGAGGTTGGCGAGGCGGAGCGACGACTGCTCACGGAGGAGCGCCGCCTGCGCGCTCCGCGGATCGCGCGCGAGTGCGGCACGATGCAGGTCCGAGAGGCGGAGCGTGTCGATGGCCTGCGCGGCGGCGCGCGACGAGGCGAGCGCGAGCACCGCGATCGCGATGGCGCGCTGGAGCGGGCGATTCATTGACGGAGGGCGTTGAGGATGAAGCGGGGCAACTCGACGCGCCGGACGTCGAGGAAGCGATCCCATGAGTCGGCCTGGAAGCCGAGGAGCGCCGAGAGCATCGGACGGGCGGCGAACGGGAAGACGCACATCGACGCCAGGTTCACGAGGAACTGGTCGGGTGCGATCGCCCGGATCTCGCCGGCCGCCGCGCGACGGTCGAGTTCCACCTGCAGCCGGGTGAGCATCTGCGCCGGAGTCGCCGCCGACGCGCCCGCGAGTTGCAGCTGTTCCCCGGCGAACGCGGTGATGCGCTCGGGATGGAAGTTCAGCTCCGCGAGCACGTAGCCCGGCAGGAACGGATTCTCCCGCAGCGTGTCGATGTAGTGATGCACGACCTGCTCGACCCGCTGCTCGAGCGGAAGGTCGGAGCCGAGGATGCGCACGATTCCGGGGAAGAGCTTCCCTGCCGCCTCGCGGAAGACGGCGTACCCGAGCTGGTCCTTGGTGCGGAAGTAGTAGTGCAGGAGCGCCTGGTTCACCCCGGCCTCCTCGGCGATCTCCTGCATGCGGGCGCCGGCCGAGCCGCTCCGGATGAACACCCGGCGTGCCGCCTCGAGGATCCGGCGTTCGGTGTCGCCGTCGTGGGAGACCGCGGTGCGCGGCCCACGATGCGCCGTCGCGGCCGCCGCGGCGCCGGCCCTCCCGCCGCGCGCGCCCTGCTCACCCTTCCCGCTGCCCCGTCTCGTCGCCATGCGTTGATCGCTTGATTTAACTGTTCAGTTAACATCGAAGGTAACGCGCCTCGGATGAGGCGCGCAAGGCCCCTCCCGTCGCCGCCTATATTCCGGCGTGCTCGCCCTCGTCCTGCGCCTCCTCCCCCGGGCCCTGCTCAGCCCGACGACCGCCCGCGCGCTGCTGGTCGTCGCCTGGCGGTTCCGGCGCAATCATTGGTATGCGCGCTTCCCCTTCCTCCCGTTGCCGGCGCGCGAGTACGTCCGCTGGCGCATGTACACGGCGTACGGCTCGCATGATGCCGTGCCCCCGGTCGAGGACGTGATCCGCTACGCGCGCTGGGCGGCGCGCATCGGGTGACGACGCCCGGCGCGAGCGACTCGAACGTCGCGCGCGCGTCGTTCGAGTCGCGGCTCAAGGCACAGGCGCTCGGCCTCGGGTTCGACCTCGCGGGCATCGCCACACTCGGGCCGATGGCGACAGCGCCGGCGTTCGAGGCCTGGCTCGCGGCGGGACATCAGGGCGAGATGGACTATCTGCGACGAGGCGCGGAGCTGCGTGCCGACACGCGGCGTCCCGAGCCCGGCATGACCGCCGCCGTCGTCGTCGCACTCGACTACGGCGGCAAGCAACCGAGCGGACCCGTGGCGCGCTACGCGCGCGGCGACGACTACCATCGCGTCATGTGGGACAAGCTCGAAGCGCTGCTCGCGTGGGTGCGCGCCGAGCGCGGGGAGGCGGTGCGCGGTCGTGCTTACGTCGACACCGGCCCGATCCTCGAGCGCGACCTCGCACGTCGCGCGGGGCTCGGCTGGTTCGGCAAGAACACCATGCTCATCCATCCGCGCATGGGCTCGTTCTTCTTCCTTGGATCGCTCTTCCTCGAGCTCGACCTCGTCCCCGACGTGCCCTTCACGGAGGAGCACTGCGGCACCTGCACGCGGTGCCTCGACGCCTGCCCCACGCGGGCCTTCGTCGCGCCGGGGGTGATGGATGCGCGGCGGTGCGTGTCGTATCTCACGATCGAGAGCCGGTCGGCGATCCCGGCGGAGTTCGCGAGCGCGGTCGCGGAGCACCTCTACGGGTGCGACGTCTGTCAGGACGTCTGCCCTTGGAACGTGCGCTTCGCGAAGGGCGAGCCGGGCGATGCGGCACTCGTGGCGCGCGACTGGCTCGGGACGACCGATGCCGTCGCGCTCGCGCGCGAAGTGCTGGCGATGGACGAGCCGACCTATCGGGAGCGGTTCCGCGGCTCGGCGATGAAGCGCGCCAAGCTCGCGGGGCTTCAGCGCAACGCGGCGGCGGTGTTGGCCGCGGTCGCTCCGTCCGTCCCGGCATCGCCTCCGCGCACCGACGCATAGGTCCGCATGCCGATGGCCATGCCGAGGATCGGCGCGACCCAGTAGAGCCAGTGCGCGGTCCAGGCACCGCCCGCGACGGCCGGCCCCAGCGTGCGCGCCGGATTGAAGCTGCCGCCGGTCAGCGGACCCGTCACGAGCGCGCCGGCGAAGACGGTCGCGCCGAGCACGAACGGGACGACCGCCTCCGGCACGCGCGCGTGCGTCGTGACGCCGAGGATCACGAATCCGAGGAGGCCGGTGTATCCCGCCTCGATCACGAATGCGCGCGCGAGGCTCACGCTCGGCACGGTGGCGCCCATCCCGCCGACATCGCCGAGCAACCACCGCAGGGTGAGCGAGGCCGCGATCGCGCCGAGACACTGCGCCGCGAGATAGGGCAGCACGTCGCGCGTCGGGAATCGTCCCACGCTCCAGAGCCCGACGCTCACGGCAGGATTCACGTGCGCGCCGCTCACCGGTCCGAAGGTCGCGACGATGAGCGTCACGGCGAGGCCGAACGCGAGCGCCACGCCACCGTGCCCGAAGGCACCGGTGCTCCCGCTCACCATCGCGGCACCCGGGCCGAGCGCGACGAGCACGAAGGTGCCGAGCGCTTCGGCGAGGTATCGGCGCGGGGCCGCGGGGGGCGCGCCGCTCATGCGGTCGCGACCGGCGCGGGCTTGCCCCCGGTCCGGAGGAACTCCGCGAACTCCTCCGGCAGTCCTGCGGCGATCACGCCGCGCGCCGCCGACTCGACGTCGTACTCGACGCGCACGGACTCGACCCGTGCGTCCCCCTCGCCGACATCCAGCAGCACGTATCCCGCGCGCCAGTCCCCGTCCTTCGGACGTCCCACGCTCCCGGTGTTGATGAACCGGATCCCGTCGACCACGCGCGACCACGGCTTGTGCGTGTGCCCGAACGCGAGGACGTCCCCCGCCTTCAGTCGCGCGAGTTCGGCCTGCCGGAGGAGGAAGCTGTCGGGGCGGTCCTCGGTCACGTAGACGAGGTTGTTGACCGGCGTGGCGTGAACGAGGGTCACCGTCGGACCGGCCACGTGTCCGCCGAGCGGGCTGAGGTCGAGCCGGTGCGGCAGGGCCGCCAATGCCCGCTTGGATGCCTCGCTCGTGTTCGCGCAGGTCCATGCGAACGACTGGTGCGCGAGTTCCTCCTGTCGCGGCGACTCCGACCGGCACCCGCAATGCTTGTATGCGTGGGCGACCGTCGAGTCGTAGTTGCCCGCGACGCCGCTGATGCCTCGCTCGGCCAGTCGCGCGACCACTTCGTTCGGCCAGGGCGAGTAGCCGACGAGATCACCGAGATGCCAGGTGGACGCGATGTCGGTCCGTGCGTCGATGTCGGCGAGCACGGCGTCGAGCGCGGGAAGGTTGCCGTGGATGTCGGAGATGAGGGCGTAGCGCATGGGTCGGTCAGTGGTGGTCCGGCAGGGCCGAGGGGCCGCGCCGCATCGGCGACGTCAGCAGGGTTCCGCCGCACGCTGCGCGACGCGGGCGACGGCGCGCGCGCGCTCGGCATCGAGCGACGGCACGCCGGTGAAGCAGCTGCGCAGGCAGGCCACGAGATTGCGATGCACCGCATTCGTCGGTTCGGCGAGACGATAGTGCGCGAACTTCCACTCGCGCGTCGCCGTCACCAGGCCGCTCCGCCGGAGGAACGCGAGATGCCGGGAGACCATCGGCTGCGGGAGCTCGAGCACGTCGACGAGGTCGCAGACGCACAGCTCGCCCGCCGCGAGGAGGTTCAGGATCCGCAGGCGCGTCGGTTCCGCGAAGCCCTTGAACAGGGCATCGAGGTCATCGACCACGAGCGGCTTCACCGCGGGCGCCGACGCGCGCGTTCGGAGGGTAGGCATGATGCGGACCGATCGGTCGGGGGAATGCCTCTTGTCACATTCGCCTGCGCAGATAACATATGGATAGGCAGATATGACCGGCAACTCCCCCTGACCTTCCTGCGCCCGGACTCCCGATGGCACGCCAACTCCCCCTGCAGGACCCCTCCGAGGGCATCGAGGTCGCGTCCGCCGGCGCGCTGCGTGGCGAGGTGCGCGTGTTCGACCCGGCGATGTGCTGTTCGACGGGCATCTGCGGACCCGGCGTCGACCCGGCGCTCCTCGTGATCGCCCGCGACCTGCGATGGCTCGAGGCGCAGGGCGTCACGGTGACGCGCGTCGGGCTCTCGCAGGAGCCGGACGCGTTCGTGCGCGAGCCACGCGTCGCCGGGCTCCTTCAGGCGTTCGGGGAGCGGGCGCTCCCGGCCGTTCTCGTGCAGGGTGCCGTGCTCGCGCACGGGCGATATCCCACGCGCGAGGAGCTCGTGGCCGCGCTGCAAGAGCCGGGAGCCACGACGGCGCCCTGCGCACCCGGCTCCGGCTGTTGTTGACGACCCGATTCCTCTTCTTCACCGGCAAGGGCGGCGTCGGGAAGACGAGCATCGCGTGCGCGACGGCGCTCGAGGCCGCCGAGCAGGGGCGGCGCACCCTGCTCGTGAGCACCGATCCGGCGTCCAACCTCGATGATGTGTTCGGGATCGCCGCGGGGACCGCGCCCACACCCGTCCCGGGCGTACCCCATCTCGACATCATGAATCTCGATCCCGAGCAGGCGGCCGCCGCCTATCGCGAGCGTGTCGTCGGGCCGTATCGCGGCGTGCTGCCCGAGAGCGCGGTGCAGAGCATGGAGGAGCAGCTCTCCGGCGCGTGCACCGTCGAGATCGCCGCCTTCAACGAGTTCACCGCGTTGCTCGCGGACCCGGCGGCGGTCGAGGGCTACGCGCATGTCGTCTTCGACACCGCCCCGACGGGACACACGCTGCGCCTGCTCTCGCTCCCGTCAGCCTGGTCGGGATTCATCGAGACCAACACGACCGGGACCAGTTGCCTCGGCCCGCTCGCGGGACTCGAGGCGCACCGGGCGCGCTACGCCGACGCGGTGACGGTGCTCGGCGATCCGACGCGCACGATGGTGGTCCTCGTGAGTCGCGCCGAAGGCAGCGCGCTGCGCGAGGCGGCGCGCGCGAGCGCCGAGCTCGCCGCGCTCGGCATCGTGCACCAGCGGCTCGTCGTGAATGGCCTGCTCACGGATGCACCGGGGGATGATCCGGTCGCGCACGCCCTCCTCGCCCGGCAGCAGCGGGCGCTCGACACGCTCCCGCCCGCACTCGGATCACTGCCGCGTGAGACGATCCCCCTCGTCCAGTGGGATCTGACGGGACTTCCCGCGCTGCGGCGACTCCGCGAGTCGAGCGCAGGCTCGGCGGCGCCCGCGATCCCGGGTGCGGAGGAGGCCATCGCCGTCGTGCCGGCGCTGCCGGGGCTCGACGACCTCGTGCGGACCCTCGCCGCGAGCGGGCACGGCGTCATCATGACGATGGGCAAGGGCGGCGTCGGCAAGACGACGGTCGCCGTCGAGCTGGCGCTCGCCCTCGCGCGCGGGGGGCTCCCGGTCCATCTCACCACGACCGACCCCGCGGCGCATGTCGCGGAGACGGTCGCCGCGCTCACCGGCGTCGGTCTCCCGCCATCGCTGACGGTGAGCCGCATCGATCCGGCGGTGGTGACCGCCGAGTACAGCGCGGAGGTCCTCGCCGCGGCGCAGGACCTCGATCCCTCCGGCCGAGCGTTGCTCGAGGAGGACCTCCGTTCGCCATGCACCGAGGAGATCGCGGTCTTCCGGGCCTTCGCGCGCGTGGTCGCCTCAGCGGAGGGCGCGTTCGTCGTGCTCGACACGGCGCCCACCGGGCACACGCTCCTGCTCCTCGATGCGGCCGAGAGTTATCATCGCGAGGTCGCGCGCACCGCGGGCTCGCACATCCCCGACTCGGTGCGCCGGCTCCTCCCCCGACTGCGCGATCCGGCGTTCACCCGGGTGCTCCTCGTGACGCTCGCCGAACGGACACCCGTGCAGGAGGCCGCACGGCTGCAGGCCGACCTCCAGCGCGCGGGCATCGCCCCGTTCGGGTGGGTGATCAATGCCAGCCTCGCCGCGAGCGGGACGCGACATCCGCTGCTCGCGGCGCGCGCACGGCTCGAGATCCCGCGCATCGCGGAAGTGCGCGACGCGCTCTCGGCACGCACCTGGCTCGTGCCGTGGACGCCCGGCCGCTGATCGCGGCCGCCTGCTAGCTTGCAGGAGCGCACCGCCGTCCCACGCCTCATCCGATCGGCCATGCTTCGCTCGCGTTCCCTCGTTCGCTCGCTCGTGCCCGCCCTGTCGGGTGCGCTCCTGCTCGCCGCCTGCACGTCGGACCCCTCGACCGGCGGCGGCACCAACATCGTCCCGACGCGCCCGAGCCTCGATCCGACCTATCGCGCCAGCGGCCGCACCGCCGCCGGCGACGTCTTCGTCCATCTCTTCGAGTGGACCTGGCCCGACATCGCCACCGAGTGCGAGACGGTCCTCGGCCCCGCGGGCTACAAGGCCGTGCAGGTCTCGCCGCCGCAGGAGCACAGCCTCGTCCCGTCGCGCGACTGGAGCCAGCGCTACCAGCCGGTGAGCTACTCGCTCGCCCGCAGTCGCTCCGGGACGCAGGCGCAGTTCGTGGACATGGTCACACGGTGCGCGAACGTCGGCGTCGGCATCTACGTCGATGCGGTGATCAACCACATGACCAACTTCCCGAGCCCCGGCGTGGGGAGCAACGGCACCGCGTACACCAAGTACAGCTACCCGGGCCTCTGGACCCCAGCCGATTTCCACGCGCCGTGCGCCGTGAACAACTTCTCGAGCGCGGCGAACGTGCAGGACTGCGAGCTGTTCACGCTCCCCGACCTCGACACCGGCTCGCCGGCGGTGCGGCAGAAGCTCGCCGACTATCTCATCGCGCTCGCGCGGCTCGGCGTCGCCGGCTTCCGCGTCGACGCGGCGAAGCACATCCAGCAGGTGGAGCTCGACGACATCTTCGACCGCGTCAACACCACGCTCGCCGCCGAATCGCGGCCGCTGCCGTACGTCTTCCTCGAGGTGAGCGGCGGGAGCGGCGAGGCCGTGGGCGAGGCCGACTACTACGGCATCGGCTACGGCACCGGCGGCGCGACCGACATCACCGAGTTCACCGTCACCGGCCTCGCCGACAAGTTCCGCAAGGTCGGCGGCCAGAAGCTCGCCGAGCTCGACCCGAACGGCCCCGCGGGCGCGCAGTTCTCCGAGGGGGCGTGGGGGCTCATGCCGTCGGACAAGGCGGTGATCTTCCTCCAGAACCACGACACGCAGCACAACTGCGGCATCAGCCCCGACGACGGCGACGTCTACCGCCTCGCGCACGTCTTCATGCTCGCGCAGCCGTACGGGTATCCCTCGGTGATGTCGAGCTACTCGTTCACCTGCCCGTCGGGGAACTCCACCGGCCCGCGCTCGGATCCGGACGGCTGGACGCTCCCGGTGAGCTGCATCGCCGACTGGGCCGCGGCGGTGGACGGGGACTGGATCTGCGAGCATCGCGACCCGTACATCCGGAACATGGTGGGCTTCCGGCGCGTCGTCGCCGGCACGCCGTCGACCGGCTGGTGGGACAACGACGCCAACGCGATCGCCTTCTCGCGCGGGGACAAGGGATTCGTCGCGATCAATCGCGAGGCGACGGCGGTCACGCAGACGGTCACGACGCCGCTCGCGCCCGGCACCTACTGCGACCGCATCACCGGCGGCAAGGTCGGCGGGGCGTGCGTCGGCACCTCGCTCACCGTCGCCGGCGACGGGACCATCACCTTCACGCTCGCGGCGAACCGGGCGCTGGCGATCGACACCAGCACGCGGCTCTGATCGCCGCGCGGGGCCGATCCCGTCAGGCGCGCGACGTCGGGCGATCGAGCAAGGCCGTGCACCACTCCGCGACCCGCGCGAGGCTCTCGCGCGTGATCTCGTGGCCCATCGGCTGCTCGTCGTAGGTGAGGTCGAGCGGGAAGACGCCCAGAGCCTGCCGCGCCGACCTGGCGAAGTGGACGCCGAGCTTCTGGTCCCCGGTCCCGTGCACGATGAGGAGCGGCTTCCCGCGCAGGGCCTCGTGCGGCGCGGCGAACGGTAGCACCTCCGGCAGCAGGCGCCCGCTCATCACCACCGCGCCGGCGATCCGGTCGGGGGCCGTCAGCAACCCGGCCAGCGCCATGATCCCGCCCTGACTGAAGCCGACGACGTGGACCCTCGACGGATCCGCGCCGTACGCGACCACCGCTTCGTCGATGAAGCGCGCGAGCAGCGCCCAGCCCGCCCGCGCCTCGGCCGCATCGATCACCGGCCCGGTCGGCGTGAACTGCACGTGGAACCAGCCGTACGCGTCCGGGCCGAGCGCGACTGGGGAGCGTGCGCTCACCACCTCGTACCGAGGATCGAAGGCCGCGGCGATCGGGTGGATCGCCCGTTCGTTCGCGCCGACGCCGTGCAGGAGCACGAGGAGCGGCGGCTTCACGCCGGGCGCGTTGGCGCCGGGGAGTGCCGCACGCCGCAGATGCTCGAGCGACAACGCCACCGTCGCGGCGATCACGCCCTGAGCGCGTGGAGGCGCACCTGCGTGCCCCAGGGGTCGCGCGCGACCGCGTCATCCTCGTCGCGCGTCAGCGCGAACCCTGCGCGCGCGATCTGCACCGCCACCGCATCGACGTCCGCGAGCGTGGGCAGCTCGATCGTCCACTCCACCAGTCGCGCCTCGTCCTCCGCGGCGGACGGTGCGTTCGGTCCGGCCCAGACGTTCGTGCCGAGATGATGATGGTAGCCCCCGGCCGCGAGGAAGAGCGCGCCGGGGTAGCTCCAGACGATCCGGTCGAAGCCCACGGCATCCGAGTAGAAGGACGAGGCCCGCGCGATGTCGCCGACGTGCAGGTGGACGTGCCCCAT
>JBGATT010000207.1:0-5029 GCA_044229035.1 Gemmatimonadaceae bacterium
CGTCGCGACGGCGACGCGCCTCGGCGAGCGCGGCGTGAGTGCGGTGGAGTTGCTCGACCGGAGCTTCCTCGACATCGTGCGCGGCAGCGGCCGCGAACTGCCGCTGCCGCGCGACCTCGAGGCGGTGCTGCTCGTGGAAGCGGAGCGGCACGCCGAGGAGGATGCGCGCAAGCTCGTGGAGGAACTGGCCGGCTGGTGCTACGCCGGCGGGGCGATCCACGTGGAGACCGCGATGTCGACCGACGAGGAGATCCGGCTCTGGAAGCTGCGCCACGCGGCGAGCCCCATCCTCAATGAGCTCGCGCCGCGCCTGCAGAGCATGCAGCTGGTGGAGGACGGATGCGTGCCGAGTGCGCGCTTCCCCGAGTACGTGCGCGGCGTGCGAGCGGCCCTCGCGCGCGCGGGGTTCCAGGGCGTGATCTTCGGCCACGCCGGTGACGCGCATGCGCACGTGAACGCGCTCGTGGACGTCACCGCCCCGGATTGGCGCGCGCGCTGCGAGCAGCTCCTCGACGAGGTGACGGCGCTCGTGGCGCGCCTCGGCGGGACGCTCTCGGGCGAGCACGGCGACGGTCGTCTCCGCACGCCGCTGATGGCGCGGCACTGGCCGCCCGAGGCGCTCGCGCTCTTCGCCGCGGTGAAGACGGCGTTCGATCCACTCGGGATCCTGAATCCCGGCGTGAAGGTCGCGGCACCGGGGGCCGCGCCGCTCGGCGACATCAAGTACGATCCGGCGCTGGCGCCACTGCCGGCGGCGGCGCGCGCGGCGCTCGACCTGGTGGTGCGGGAGCGGGGGTGGGCGCGGCACCGGTTGGACCTGCTCCCGTAGGATTGCGTTATCTTTCGCCCTTCATCCTTCCGCCTTCATCATCGCGATGCCGCACTTCTACACCGAGCCCAAGGTCTCCGTCCTCGCCCGGCCGTCGTTCACCGAGCCGGGCCATCTCCCGGTGCAGTGGATGGGCGACAGCACCGACGGTGAGCGCCTGGCCGAGTTCGCGGGCCGGCTCTGCTACATGAGCCAGAAGAACCCCGCGAATCGCACCACGCGGGACTACCTCGAGAACATCAAGAAGCAGGGGCACGGCTCGGTGCTCGAGCACGCGACGTATTCGCTGCTCCTCGAGGGCGTGAGCCGCTCGCTCACGCATGAGCTCGTGCGGCACCGCGCCGGGTTCGCGTACTCGCAGCTCTCGCAGCGCTACGTGGACGAGAGCGATGCGGCGTTCGTCGTCCCGCCGGCGATCATCGGCGACACCGCGCTGACCGCGGCCTGGCAGGCGCAGATCGAGAGCGCGCAGGCGACCTACATCGCGCTCGTCGACTCGCTCATGGAGCGCTACAAGTGGGTGGACGACAAGGTCCACCGCCGGAAGATGGCGCGCGAGGCCGCGCGCGGCGTGCTCCCCAACTCGACCGAGACGAAGATCGTCGTCACCGCCAACGCGCGCGGCTGGCGCACGATGCTCGAACTGCGCGCCGGCGAAGGGGCCGAGTTCGAGATCCGGCGCATGGCGTGCGCCGTGCTCCGCGTGATGCAGCAGGAGGCCCCGGCCTTCTTCTCGGACTTCGAGATCTACACCGCCGCCGACCGCGCCGAGGCGGCACGGATCTCGTACCACAAGGTGTGAGCGCCGCGCCGGACGTCCGCGTCTGGCGCATCGCGCTCGACCCGGCCAGCGCGCCCGACGCCGACGCGCTGGCCGAGCTCTCCCTGCGCGAACGTGCGCGGGCCGAGCAGTTCTACTCCGACGACCTCCGCTTCCGCTGGCTGCACGGCCACGTCGCGACGCGCCGCATCCTCGCGCAGGCGCTCGGCGTCGCCCCGTCGGACGTCGCCTACGGCGAGGGCGCGAGCGGGAAGCCGTTCCTCGTCGCGCCGGCCGGAGCGGGCCTCGAGTACAACTACAGCGACTCGGGGGAGCTCGGCCTGCTCGCCGTCTCGACCGTCGGCGCGGTGGGCGCGGATGTCGAGGCGATGCGCCGCCTCCCCGAGCTCGAGCGCATCACCGAACGCTTCTTCTCGGTGGAGGAGCGCGAGGCGATCCTCTCCTTGCCCGCGGCCGAGCGGCATGGCGCGTTCCATCGCGTCTGGGCGCGGAAGGAGGCGTACATCAAGGCGGTGGGCGACGGGCTCGCGCACGGGCTCCATCGGTTCGCGGTGACATACGCGAAGGGCGATGCCCGGTTCGTGCAGATGGACGGGAGCCGCGAGGAGGCGCGCGCGTGGACGCTCGCCGAGGTGGAGGTGCCGAGCGGGTACGAGGCGGCGGTGGCGATCCGGCGTCCGGCGGTGTCGATCGAGGTGCTCGACTATCGCTGACTAGGGCCGCACGGGGACCGGCGTGTTGCGATTGGCCACCGTGCCGTCGCCGATGGCGCCTTGGCTGTTGGTGCCCCAGCAGAAGGTGCGCCCCGCGTCGCGGATGGCACAGCCATGGAAGTTGCCGGCGCCGAACGCGTCCCAAGTGAAGCCGCCGGCGATGGGCGTGGGGGAGGTCCGCGCGGTGAAGGTGCCGTCCCCGAGCTGACCGGTGTCGTTCTGCCCCCAGCAGTACACCGTGCCGATGGCGGTGCGCGCGCAGGTGAGGACGCCCGCGGCGACGATGTCGGTGAAGGTGAGGCCACCGACGACGAGGGTGGGGACGACGCGTTGCGCGACCGTGGTGCCATCACCCAACCGGCCGGAGTTGCCCAGGAAGGACCCGTTGGCGCCCCAGCAGTAGGTCTCGCCACCGGCGGTGATGCCGCAGGTGTGGGAGTTGCCGGCGCTCAGCTTCACGAAGACGTGCCCGCCGCGCACGGCCGTGGGCACGATGCGGCTGTTGATCGCGCCGAACGTGCTGTCGCCGAGCTGACCGAACGAGTTGAGCCCCCAGCAGTACGCCGCGCCGGTCGCCGTGAGGCCGCAGGTGTGATTGCCGCCCACGCTCAGCGAGGCGAAGGTGTTGCCGCCGGCGACGAGCGTCGGGACGTTGCGATTGAGCACGTTGTTGTCGCCGATCTGCCCCGAGAGCCCGAGCCCCCAGCAGTACGCCGCGCCGCCGGTGGTGAGCCCGCAGGTATGCGTGCCGCCGACGCTGATCTGCGCGAAGGTGAGCCCGCCGGAGACCGGCTCCGGCACAGTGCGCGAGAGCGTGTCGCCCATGCCGAGGCGACCACCGGCGTTGCTGCCCCAGCACCAGGCCGTGCCGGCGGCGGTGAGCGCGCAGTTGTGCCGCGAGCCCACGCGCAGCGTCACGAACGGCGTGGAACCGCGCACGCGCACGGGATTGAGCCGGTCGATGAAGCTGCTGTCGCCGAGCTCACCTTCGCCGTTGCGACCCCAGCAGAAGACGAGGTTCGCCTCGGAGAGTCCGCACGAATGCCGCTCGCCCCCCTGCACCGCCTGCAGGATGAGCCCGCGCGACACCACCACCGTCCCCGTGCCGGTGATCCCCTCGCTGAGCGCGGTGATCGTCGCCTCGCCCTGCGCGCCCGAACTGACGATCCCGGTGTTGAGGTCGACGGCCGCGACCCCCGCGTCAGAGGAGGTCCACGTGACGGTGCGCCCGCTGAGCACGTTGCCGAAGCGGTCGCGCATGGTCGCGGTGAGCGCCTGCTGCTCGCCGATGAGCAGGCTCGAGCGGTCCGGGAGCACCTCGACCGAGTCGACCGGGCGCGGCGTGACCGTCATGATCGCGGTGTCGCTGATCGTCGCGCCGCCGGCACCCGTCGCGCTCGCGACGATGCCGACGCTGCCGATCGCCTGCGCGCGCACGAGTCCGGTGCCGCCCACCGTCGCGACCGCCGCGTTGAGTGTGCTCCACGCGATGGGGCGCCCGGGGAGCACGACGCCGCCGGCGTCCTTGGCGACCGCGCCGAGGAGCAACGAGTCACCGAGTTCGATGGAAGCGGCGGTGGGCGCGATCTCTACGCTCGCCGCATCGGCGGAGGAGATCTGCATCGCGAAGTCGCGCTCGCGCTGCTGCGCGCCGCTCGTCACGCGGAGGGTGAAGCTGTTGTTGGACGGCGTCGTGGGCGTGCCGTCGAGCACGCCCGCCGCGGAGAGCGAGAGACCGGCAGGGAGCGCGCCGGCGACGACGGACCACGCATAGGTGCCGTTGCCGCCGCTCGCGGAGAGTGTCTGCGCATAGGCCGCGCCGGCGGTGCCGTTGGGGAGCGTGGCGGTGTTGAGCACGAGCGCGGCCACGACGCTCACCTGCAGCGCGCGCGTGGCGACCTGCGACCCGCTGTTCACCTGAACGGTGAAGTCGCTCGTGCCGGCGGTGGTGGGCGTGCCGGAGAGGATGCCGCTCGAGAGGAGCGTCAGGCCCGCGGGGAGCGCGCCGCTCGCGACGCCCCAGTTGGCGGCGGGGCCGGCGCCGAGCGCCTCGAGCGTATCGGCATAGGGCTCACCGACCGTGCCGTCGGCGAGCGCGATGGTGGTGACGGTGAGCGATGGCGTGACGGTGATCGCGAAGACCTTGGTGATGCTCTGCAACCCGCTCGTGACGCCGATGGTGACGGTATCGGTGCCGAACCCCGTCGGCGTGCCCGCGATCTCGCCCGCGGCGCTGAGCGCGAGACCGGCCGGGAGCGTGCCCGTGGTGACGGCCCACGCATAGACGCCGGTGCCGCCGGTGGCGCTCAGGACGGTGCTGTACGCCTGCGACTGGCCCGCACTCGGCAACGTGTTGGTCGCGATGGCGAGCGGCGGGAGGATCAGGATGGTGAAGCTGCGCGTGCGCTTCTTGCCCTTGGACGTGACACGGATGTCCACGGTGGAGCTGCCGGTGGCGCTCGGGGTGCCGGAGAGCACGCCGTTGGTGAGGAGGGCGAGGCCGGGTGGGAGGGTGCCGCGGACGAGGGTCCAGGACTTGGCGCGGGCGCCGCCGGTGGCGTCGAGGGTGTCGGCGTAGGGTTGGCCGACGACGCCGGGGCGGAGGGTGGTGTCGGAGATCTGGAAGGTGGGGCCGGTGGGGCCGTCGCCACGACAGGCGAGCGCGGCCGTCACGAGGACGACCGCGCTCAGGACCACGCGGCGAAG